>JAWSVD010000134.1:0-101481 GCA_033852095.1 Granulosicoccaceae bacterium
CAAATCACACACCCAGCAACGCCGATGCGCTTTGCTTATGCCGCCTTACGGGTTGCACACGGTGATAGCCTCCACGCCGACTTTGTAGGGCAGATAAGCTGCAGGCGCATCGGCGGCATGCCCAAAACCACACTCCGAGCAACGCGGATGCGCTTCGCTTATGCCGCCCTACGGGTTTCGCTCGCCCTTGATCCAGACCAAGGTGGCCATGCGCCCGGTTTGGCCGGCATCGCGGCGATAGGAGAAAAACTGCTCAGCATCACACGAGGTGCAAGCGCCGCCACCCCAGACGCCCGCCACACCGGCGCGCTGTAATCTAAGGCGGGCAAGTGCATACAAATCCGCCATCCATTTACCGTCTTGACCCGCGCGGAAGGCCGCGGCTGCAGCCGGGTCTTCGGCGACAAATGCGGTCCGCACTTCCGCGCCCACTTCAAAACAACAGGCGCCGATCGACACACCCAACCAGCACATCACCTCGCTGGCGGGTACGGGCAAGCTCGCGAGGGTGTTTTCCAGCACACCAGCGCGCAGGCCACGCCAGCCCGCGTGCGCCGCAGCCACGGCTCGCCCCTCGCGGCCGGCAAACAACACGGGCAGGCAATCGGCGGTTTGCACCGCCAGCACGTGATGGGGTTTATCCGTCCATACCGCGTCGCATTCTGCTTCCTGCACGGTTTCCGGGCCATACAGGCAGTCCGTACCGTGCACCTGACGCAACCACAACGGCTCACCGGGAAGCGCCAACAAGGCCTGCAGCCCATCGCGGTTGTGCGACGCTTGGACATCACCGACGTAGATGCCGAGGTTATTGCTGCCGAAAGGCGCTGCGCTGGCTCCCCCTGCGCGGGTGGTCATCAGAGCACCCACCCAATCAGTCAGGGGCCAATCGGCACTCAGAGCAGCGGCCATCAGACGTCTTGGTTGTGCTGTCTCAGCGCATCGGCGAGCTCGACGAAATCGGCGGGCAAGGGGCACTCCCAACTGCATTCTTCACCCGTGGCCGGGTGAATCAAGCTGAGGCAGCGCGCATGCAGCGCCTGGCGCGGGAAGGCACGCAGCACGGCTTGAAGGTGCTCACTGGCGCCTTTGGGGATGCGCAGCCGCCCGCCGTAGACCGTGTCACCCACCAGGGGCATTTTTTGCTGGCTGAGGTGCACCCGTATCTGGTGCGTGCGGCCGGTTTCCAATTTGACCCGCAGCCAGCTGTGCGACATGTACCGCTCTTGCACCCGATAGTGGGTGATCGCCTCGCGCCCACCGGGCCGCACCGCCATGCGCTTGCGGTCTATGCCGTGTCGGCCAATGGGCATATCGATAGTGGCACCCGCTACCGGCGAGCCCCACACCACCGTGTCGTACTCGCGGCTGACGCTGCGCTCTTGCAGCTGATCGACCAAGGATCGGTGCGCCAATGCGCTGCGCGCCACCACAAACAATCCTGTGGTGTCCTTGTCGAGGCGGTGCACGATGCCCCCACGTGGCAACGCAGCTGCATCGGCGTAGCGGTGCAGCAAGCCGTTCATCACCGTGCCGGTGGGGTTGCCCGCCGCCGGGTGCATCACCAAGTTGCTGCTCTTATTAAACACCGCGATGTGCTCGTCCTCGTACAGCGCATCGAGCTGCACCGAGGCATCGGGGTGATGCGCGTCAACGACGTTCTCCGGCATCTGGATGACCACCGTCTCGCCGCCCATGGCCTTCTCGCGCGGGCCTGGGCAGCCGCCGTTGATGGTCAATTGCCCCTCTAACAGCATTTTTTTCAGCTGATTGCGGGAGAAGTCAGGCACTGATTTGGCCAGGGCTTGGTCGTAACGCAGACCGCCGCAGGCATCATCAATGGTGTATTGCTGTTCTTTTTGTTCACTCATGCGCCAATTATACCTGCACATGCAGCGCTGTGGCCCGCTTCCTTGGCCTGCAAGCGATCAATCATGGGATATAATCAACGCAGTAGCGGTCGAATAGACCGCAGCCTGCTCACCAAGCGCTTGCCTCATCCGTTTCAAAGGTTTTTTGTTTATGCCTGCATACCCGCTGATCATCACTGCCCTGTCCTTAAGCCTGAGTTTGGGCGGCTGCGCCGGCTTACAAGAAGCCAAACAAGCCGAGGCACAATGGGACGCAGCGCGCCTCTACGAAGAATCCCACACTGCGCTGAAACGCGGCGATGCCGCAGGTGCCGTGCGCCACCTCGAGACACTGCAGGTGCGCTTTCCCTTGGCCGACTACGCCAAACAGGCGCAGCTGGACATCATCCTCGCCTACTACCAGCGCGAGGAATACGACTACGCGATCACTTCCGCGGATCATTTCATCCAGCTGAACCCGCAGAGCCAGCACGCGGCCTACGCCTGGTACATGAAAGGCCGCTCCGAGCTGGCGCGCACCCGCGGCCTGCTAGACAAATACGCCCCCAAAGACCTGGCAAAAACAGACCAGCGATTGATCAACACTGCGCGCGGTTATTTTGACCAAGTCATCGCCCGCTACCCCACCAGCCCTTGGGCCGAGGCGTCCCGCGAGCAATCCCAGCTGCTCAATGAGGAGCTGGCGCAACACGAGCTGTTTGTCGCCCAGTTCTATTTTGAGCGCGGCGCCTACGTCGGCGCCACCAACCGCATCAAAGCCCTGCTGAGCAGCTTCCCCGACACCGACTTCCGCACCGAAGCACTGCAACTGCTGGTCGAGTGTTACACCGAGCAAGGGCTGAGCAAACAAGCCGAAACCATCCGCGCCCAGCTGAGCACCTGAGCAGGCGCCCTCTGCACCGCCTGATTAAACACTTGGTCATGATCTGCACTCTGTACATATAGAAGAGCGCTCTGCCCATAGCTCAGCGGGATGGGGGAGTAACACTCGGCACCGCGCTTCCGCCGACCGAAGCGCCGCCCACACAGCTGCCACGGGGGGCATCGTCTAAAGCGCAAGCTCAGATCCAGACGGCGCGGGCAAAGTCACAGCAGAGCAGTTGTGGCTTTTACGATGAGCGAAGCGGAACCCCAGCGCCACCCGATGCCATCGACATACCCTTGACGCGGACTGCCGCCACAAACCCAACCCCCTACCAAACAGCGTTTGATCTCCAAATACCCACCCACCAAACACCCTCTGGCACCAGCCACTGGCGCTTAGGCACTGTCTTTGCAGCATTCGGTTATTGCTGACCACAGCCCGAGTGTCATACACATGCCACAATCCATCGACATCTCCGCCCACGGCAACGACCCGTGGCTGCTGCTGCGCGCCCTGACATTGTTCCGCATGCTCTCGTGCCTGTTCTTTCTGGGCGCCCCGCTGCTGATCCCCGAACAGCCCTTTATCGCACAAGCCGATCACACGCAGCTGCTCACTATCGGGAGCCTGTACTTGCTGGCCGGCTGCAGTATGGGCCTGTTGTACTGGCGCCGGGCCCCCAACTTGAGCACCCAAGTGTGCATCCAAGTCTATGTCGATATTGTCTTTGTCACCCTGCTGATGCACGAGCTGGGCGGGGTAGGCAGCGGTATCGGCATCTTGCTCTGCGCCAGCTTGTCCGCCACCGCCCTGCTTCGCCAAACACATCTCAGCTACTTATTTGCCGCCATCGCTACCCTCGCCGTACTGGGCCAAACCCTACTTGAGCAGCTAGAGAACCCAGCAACAATGCCGCACTACCCGCAGGCGGCCGCGCTGTGCATCGCACTGTTTGTGGTATCGGTACTGAGCGCGCACTTCAACAAACACCGCATCGCCAGCACAGCTGTCATTGTCGATCAGCAAAAGCGCCTCGCCGGCCTGCAATCACTCTCCAACGAGATCCTGCGGCAATTTGACCACGGCTTACTCGCCGTTACAGACTCGGGGCAGATTGTGCACAGCAACCCCGCAGCCCTGCGCCTGCTCGGCTGCCACGCACCGCGCAAGAGCACCGTGCTTGAGGATATATCCCCAGCACTGTCGGTGTTCATCGCGCGCGATCTTCCGGCTGGCAGTATCAAACACGGCGAATCTGCACTCTATGTCACCGCCAAGCACATGGCGGGTGATGTGCATCTGCTGACCTTGATGGCGCAATCCCAGCATGACGCAGAATCCCACCAGCTCAAGCTCGCCACTCTCGGCCAGTGGACGGCCAGTGTCGCCCATGAAATCAGAAACCCCCTCAGCGCCATCACTCAAGCCTCGCAGCTGCTCGATGAAAGCTCAGATCAAAGCCCTCTGCAGCGCCGCCTCGCAGACATCATCAGCCGCAACAGCCACCGCATCGACCTGATCGTGACAGACATCCTCAGCCTGGCCAAACCCTCGCGCGCACTCACGCAACAAGCTCTCAAACCCTGGCTCGATGGTCTCGCCACGGAGCTAAGGACCATCCACGGTCTGCCGCCATCCCGCCTGAGCGTGATGGGGTCCGCCAGCATTTGCGAGAGCATCGACAAAAACAAACTGCGGCACGTCATCGAAAACCTCTGCAAAAACAGCTTGGCGCACGGTGACAGCACGGCGATAGAAATCCGCATGGAAGTCCTGCTAGTCAAAGAAAGCACCGTAATCCGCCTCAGTGACAACGGCAGCGGCATTCCGCCGGAGTTACAGGCCCGATTGTTTGACCCCTTCTGCGCCAACGCCAGCGGCGGCACGGGGCTTGGCTTGTTTATCGCGCGCGAGATCTGCGAACAACACCACATTGAGCTATCACTCTGTGAAAGCACCACCGGCGCCGTGTTTGAACTGCGGTTTCGCCCACAAATAACCGAACAACAGGTGGCCTGATGTTTACTGTGCTGATCCTAGAAGACGAGCCCGACATTCGCGAGCTGATCGCCATGGCACTCACCAACCGCGACGTGCAGTGCGAGCTCTGCAGCCACGTCAGTGACGCTGTCTCGGTACTCAAGCGACAAAAACCTGACTTTGTACTCACGGACTTGAAACTGCCCGACGGCAGCGGCCTGGAGCTGCTCAAAGAATCCCGCGCCCTCTACCCTGATGTTGATGTGGCTGTCATCACCGCTTTTGCTGATACCGATTCGGCCATTGAAGCACTCAAACTGGGCGCGGTGGATTACCTCAAGAAGCCCATCAACACCACCGCCCTGCGCGCACTGGTGAAGCAGCAGCTCAACAAAGAGAGCAGTAGTGCCACTACCGCTCCGTCAACCAATACAAGTGACGCCCCACCCCCGGTCGACGCAGAGCCGCAGGAAGAGCGAGAGGCACTGGTCGCCACCTTAGAGCAGCACCGTTGGAACAAACGCGCCGCAGCCACCGCCCTGGGCCTGAGCTACCGTCAGCTGCGCTACCGCGTCAGCAAATGGGGCCTGGATTAAATAAAACGCAGCAAGAAGCTATTTTTCTGACATCGATTGTCAACAGTTGACAATGCCTGGCGCATTTTGGCCAGCCAAAAACCACGCAAAGCACTCGCAAACATCCCATAAGCCCTTGTTTTCATAATGTTAATAGGTGCACATATGCTCTTGGCACAAGCCCTGCAATGTTTCGTCCAGCGGCATTTCACAAAATCCGACACAGTCCGATACATGGGGTGTGCGAAAGCGCTGCTGTAAAAAAACTCACAAGGAAATTACTCACATGAAACAAGTACAAAAAGGTTTTACCCTCATCGAACTGATGATCGTAATCGCGATCATCGGAATCCTGGCCGCCATCGCTGTACCTCAGTATGCGCAGTACACTCGACGCGCCGAGTTCTCAGAAATTAAAATGGCTGTTTCACCAATTAAAACAGCGGTAGATGTTTGTTATCAGCGTAACAACGGACACTCCGATTGCAACTCTGCCGCCGCCGCCGGTGCTTCAGTTGCTCGTGCAGGACAGGTTAACGACAACATGCTGCTCCGTGCTGCATCTGGCTCCAAGGTAAATACTGTTGCTCTTGCAGCCGCAGGTGGCGCTCCCCAAATTACAGTTGTACCAGTGGCTCAAAACGGCCTACTTGCTGCTGACACTTACGTACTGACTGGTACCGTCGCTACTGTTGGCGGAGCAGTTGCCGTTACCACTTGGACTCCTTCCGGTGGCGGCTGTGACAACGGCTACTGCTAATTTGGCAATCAGCTAAAAACCTTAGCTTAATTAAAGTTGAGGGACGGCGCCAAGCAAGTTTCTTTGCTTGGCGCTTTAATGCTTACAGGATTTGCTTATGACCGTTTATTCAAAAGGCTTCACTCTGATAGAATTAATGATAGTTATCGCTGTCATTGGAATACTCGCGTCAATCGCTGTCCCAACGTATTCAAGCTATGTAAATCAAGCAAAATTTGGTGAGATCATTCTCAGCTCAGAACCGGCCAAAACAGCCATTGAATTGTGCCTTCAAAAAACTAATGACATTTCGGAATGTGACACCAATATAGAACTTAAGCCACATGGCTTCAACGAAGCTCGTGCAACTACTCAGAATCTGGTTCAATCTATAGTTATTAGTTCATCTGGAATAACCAGTATCCTAATTAGTGTAACGCCTATAAATGCAACGTCTATCGGGAGTAATATTTTACCGGCACATGATTATATTCTAGTAGGATCTGTAGGTTATCGTGGCACAGATGCATATGTCGAATCGTGGTCAAAGAGCTTAGCAAGTGGATGCATCGACGTAGGCTATTGCTAACTGATGTATAGACAATGACCACAAAAAGGGAATACGGAAGTTTTATAGTGAATTTGGCACTAGTTGTAACTATTGTAGCAATACTAGGGGCAATCACGGCACCGTCTTTCAAACATAAGAACAAGAAAGATAGATTCCGGGAAATATCCGATATTGCCAGGCCCATCACCGCCGCAGTTGATAAATGCCTTGGCCTTGAACGAGTTGTCGAAACTTGCGATTCTCTGGATAAGCTCCACCGCTACGGATATTCAGCTACAGCAGTTGAGATTTCATCACAAGTCGATAGCGTCGTACTTATAGTAGAAAACAGCCAGTACAAACTGACGTTAGTTCCTCCTGAAGAGAACTCTTCCTCTCCATTTATTGAAGTCTTGCATACCTACAGAAAAGTCGCCGATATTGTCGATAGAAACGGTCGACCGGTGATTGAAGAATGGACGACCGACCCCAAGAGCGGCTGCATGATCGCGGGCCTCTGCCAGTAAACTGCATCAATTAAAGCCATCTCTGCCTGACACTTCCCCAAGCTTTTCAAACACGGCATGAATCCTGATTACTTTTATGCGTTATTACCGATTAACGCAAAGTGAATTCATCATGTCCACAGCTCAAGACGCTATTCGATCGCTCAGCGGGCTCCCGCGCCGACTGGCATTGGACGGCATACTGGCGCCTGAACTGGCTGCCGAAGCCATGCAAAAATCCCGCGCGAGCAAAACACCGTTTATCACCTACGTGGTAGAAAACGAGCTAGCGAGCGAAACAGACGTCGCCACCACCGCTTCGCGGGAGTTTGGCCTGCCGCTGCTGGATTTAAATGCCTTTGATATTGATCGCGTCCCCATTGAGCATGCAGACGAGGAAACGGTTGAGAAATTTCGCGCTTTCCCTCTGATTGAGCGAGACGCGCGGCTATACATCGCCATCTCTGACCCCACCAATCTGGCACCGCTGGATCATTTCAAATTCAAGAGCGGCCTCTCCACCGAAGCCGTGCTGGTGGAAGACGGCAAGCTCGCGTCCTTTATTAGCCGCCTAATCGACAGACGCAGTGCCAATTTTGCGGATGATTTGGACGCAGACCTCGAATCGCTGCAGACCGAAGACACCGAAAGCAAAGAGGAACTCAACCAATCCGACATCGACGACGCCCCGGTCGTGCGTTTTTGCAACAAGCTGCTGTTGGATGCAATCCGCCGCGGCGCGTCGGATATACACGTTGAACCCTACGAAAAAGTTTTCCGCGTGCGGTACCGCATCGACGGCATGTTAGAAGAAGTGACTTCACCCCCACTGTCCATGTCCTCGCGCATCATCGCGCGCATGAAAGTCATGTCGCGCATGGACATATCAGAGCGACGTTTGCCGCAGGATGGGCGCATCAAGCTGCGCATCAGCCGCAACAAAGCCATCGATTTTCGGGTCAACACCTGCCCTACGCTGTTCGGGGAGAAGGTTGTGCTGCGAATCCTGGACTCTTCGGCTGCCACGCTGGGCATCGACAGCCTAGGTTATGAGCCGGTGCAGAAAAAGGCCTACATGGACGCCCTCGGCAATCCCTACGGCATGATCTTGGTCACGGGGCCCACAGGATCGGGTAAGACCGTTTCGCTCTACACCGGCCTCAACATCCTCAACACCGAGGATCGCAACATCTCCACCGCGGAGGACCCGGTGGAAATCAACCTCCAGGGCATCAACCAGGTCAACGTCAACAACAAGGTGGGACTGACCTTCTCCGAAGCACTTAAATCATTCCTGCGCCAAGATCCCGACATCATCATGGTCGGTGAGATTCGAGATCTGGAGACTGCTGGCATCGCCATCAAAGCGGCGCAGACGGGGCACATGGTGATGTCCACCCTGCACACCAACGACGCACCACAAACATTGACCCGCTTGGTGAACATGGGCATAGCCCCCTTCGCGGTGGCCAGCGCTGTGTCATTAATCATCGCGCAACGTTTGGGCCGGCGTCTGTGCGATAGCTGCAAGGCTCCGGACAAGATCCCCGCTGAAGCGCTGCTCAAGGAGGGTTTTCTGGAAGAGGAAATCCCTTCATTGCAATTATTTAAGCCTGTCGGCTGCGATAAATGTAACAAAGGCTACAAAGGGCGCACAGGTATTTACCAGGTGATGCCGATAAGTGAAAACATTGGTCGCATCATCATGGAAGGTGGCAACGCGCTGCAGATAGCCGACCAAGCCAAAGTTGAAGGCATTATAGATTTGCGAGGCGCTGCACTACTGAAGGTGCGCGCCGGCATTTTGGGACTTGAAGAAGCTAACCGAATTTCTAAGGATTAAGCACCATGGCGGCAACAAAGACTGCTAAGAAAAAATTCGCCTGGCAGGGCCTGGACAGCAAAGGCAACAAAGCCTCGGGCCAGATAGAGGCGATCAACACCGACATCGCCAAGGCCCTGCTGCGCAAGCAGGGCGTGACCAAAACCCGGGTCAAAAAGAGCTCCGGCAAAGCCAAGTCATCGGGCGGCAAAGTCACCACCAGCGATATTTGCATATTCGCGCGCCAGCTGACCACCATGATCGGTGCGGGCGTGCCCTTGGTGCAGTCTTTTGAAATCGTCGGCGAAGGCCACGACAACAAAGCCATGCGAGAGCTGTTGCTGGGCATCAAGGTCGATCTCGAAGGCGGTGCCCAGCTAACGCAGGCCATGCGCGCCCACCCAGAGGCCTTTGATGACCTGTTTTGCGCCCTGGTGGAAGCAGGCGAGCAATCGGGAACACTGGAAAAACTACTCAACGAGATCGCAACCTTCAAAGAAAAATCAGAATCCCTGAAGCGAAAGATCAAAAAGGCAGTGAAATACCCCATTGCTGTGCTGTGTATCGCCTTTATCGTGACTGCAATATTGTTGATGTTTGTGGTGCCACAGTTTGAAACTCTGTTTCAAAGTGTGGGCTCAGAGCTGCCCATGTTCACCCAGATGGTGGTCAACTTGTCCGAATCATTCCAGAAATGGTGGTGGCTGATCTTCGGCTCCATTGGCGCCTCAATCTGGAGTTTTTTCTACGCACGTAAATCATCAATGGCATTCAGACGCCGCACCGATCAGCTCGCGCTTAAAATGCCCATATTCGGTGACATCATCGAGAAAGCCACCATCGCACGATTTTCTCGCACGCTGTCGACCATGTCCACGGCAGGCATGCCGCTCGTTGAGGCAATGGTCTCTGTGGCGGCCACCAGTGGCAACCTAATATACAAGGACGCCATCTTGAAGATGAAAGAAGAGACAGAGACCGGCACACGATTGGGCGAAACCATGGCCAAGAGCAAGCTCTTCCCCAACATGGTGCTGCAGATGGTGGCTATTGGCGAAGAGGCCGGCTCACTCGACACCATGCTAGCCAAGGTCGCGGACTACTACGAAGAAGAGGTCGACGCCGCAGTGGACGGCTTGACAAGCCTGATGGAGCCCATGATCATGGCCTTCTTGGGCGTGCTGATCGGCGGGCTTGTTATCGCAATGTACCTGCCAATCTTCAAAATGGGCGATGCGTTCTAATTGACCGTGACGCCTTGCTGAAAAAGCCTTCACAGAGAGCTGGGCGAAGCGGCAGCAAATTACTGCCGTTTCCCCGCTTAGCGCGATACTTATTGCACACTAACAGAACAGCGCTGCTATATTCCGACTCTCTCACACGTATACGTATTAGCTCAGTCAGCACGACTCTTTATACAACCCTGAGACCTTGGTAGATGCCTGTCAGCCCTCTCGATATTGTTTTTTTATTGCCGTTGGCCGTACTTATGGGTGCGCTTATTGGCAGTTTTTTGAATGTTGTTATCTACCGCCTGCCGGTGATGTTGGAGCGCGCATGGGAATCAGATGCTCGCTCTATACTGGAACACGATCCTCCTGAAGATCAAACGCCCTTCAACCTCGCCACCCCACCCTCTCGCTGTAATGGCTGCGGCTCCCCGATAAAACCCTGGCAGAATATCCCCGTTATCAGCTGGTTAATACAAGGCGGAAAATGCCGCAGTTGCAACACTGCCATCAGTGCCCAGTACCCACTTGTAGAGCTGAGCTGCGCCGTGCTCACCGGTCTTGTTGTGTGGCGCTTTGGAGCCAGTTGGCAGGCTTTAGCGGGGGCGGTGTTTACCTGGTTTTTACTCGCAGCGGCGGTGATCGATCTCAGAACAAAACTACTGCCCGACAACCTGACCCTGCCGCTGATGTGGCTGGGTCTCATCGTATCCCTCTTCGATTGGTCGATCAGTCCAGAACAAGCGATTGTCGGTGCTGCACTGGGCTATCTGAGCTTGTGGAGCGTGTACCAGGCCTTTAAATTACTCACCGGCAAGGAGGGCATGGGTTACGGCGATTTCAAGCTACTGGCCGCACTCGGCGCCTGGTGTGGCTGGGAGCAACTGCCCACCGTGATTCTATTGTCTTCTCTAGCAGGTGCTATCATCGGCATCATCTGGCTGAAAATAGGCGACAAAGACCGTGATACAACCATGCCCTTTGGCCCCTATCTCGCCATCGCCGGTTGGCTCGCCTACCTCTGGGGCCCACAAATGACCGACGCCTACCTCGCCACCTTAGGCGGCTACTAGTTGCTCAAGGTCGGGCTCACGGGCGGTATCGCCAGCGGCAAGTCCACTGTGGCGAGGCTTTTTGCTGATCACGGCTGTCCAATGATTGACGCTGACCTTATATCTCGCGAAGTCGTACAAAAAGACAGCCCAGGGTTGCTTGCGGTGCGTGCGGCCTTCGGCCCTTCCGTGCTCACCAGCAGCGGCGAACTCGACCGAAAGGCATTGAGAGAACGGGTGTTCAGTGACCCGGCGCAACGCAAAATACTCGAATCAATTCTGCACCCGTTGATCCGGGCGCGCAGCGACGAGCTGGAGCAGCAGGCGCGAAGCCGTGGCTGCCCCTACCTGATATTCGAAACACCGCTGCTGTTAGAGACGGGCCGACACCGTGATATGGACACCGTATTGGTGGTCGACGTGCCAGAGCAGCTGCAGATTGAACGCGTGATGCAACGCGATGAATGCAATGCAGAGCAGGCGACTAAGATTCTGGCGGCGCAGACAACGCGCGAGGCAAGACTAGAAATTGCCGACGATGTGATCACTAATACTGGTAGCTTGCAAGAGCTTGAGGATGCAGTGCATGGCTTGCATTTGAAATATAGCGCGCTTGCCGGGAAGCAAGGAAAAGGCGAAAAGACCCAGCTATAGACGGGTCAACAGTGTTCAAACGCAGGCACGTGTCCGGCTGAAGCCGAACCTACAATTACAATGCCGACGATTCTAGACACGTAGCTCAGGGCTCCTAACCCACGAGCTATATTCCAGCACCTATGCTACGAAGAGTGTAGATACGAATACGGCCACGCTACTCGGAGCTAGCGGATAGCCATGCGACGAGTTGTTTGGCGACGCCTTGGTTTGCGGCGGGGAAATCCCGCTCGGCGAGTTCTAATACGGGGCACCACTGCACCGGCTGCCCCTCTTGCCCTATTGGTACCCCCTCAAAGTGCGTAACCACGTAAAAGTGCAGCTCCACGGTCTTGTCGCCGTAGTCGTGAGACACCACACTTAACAGGCTCTGCTCAGTGACCTTGATCCCTAGCTCCTCAACGAGTTCACGCGCCAGGGCTGACTCGGGGGATTCACCGGGCTCTATTTTACCGCCCGGATATTCCCACAGCCCACCTTGGTGCAAGCGCGGCAGGCGCCAGCTGAGTAGCACTTGATCGCGCGCGCTGTTGAGGATCACGCCCGCAGCCACCCGCACACACGCAGTGCTTGCGCACATTAACTGCGGTAGTCGGCATTGATGCTAATATAGTCGTGGGAAAGATCGGTTGTCCACACGGTGGCTTCTGTCTCGCCACGGTGCAGATCGATATGCAGCACGATTTCATCGCGCAGCATCACCGCCTTGCCGCGCTCTTCGGTGTAATCAGCCGCGGGCTCCCCCGCCATCACCAGATCAACCTCATCCAGCGACACATCGATGCGCGATACTTCCAGATCGGGCAGGCCCGAGCGACCAATAGCGGCAAGCACCCGACCGAGGTTAGGATCCGAAGCAAAGAAAGCAGTTTTGACCAGCGGTGAATGCGCCACGGTGAAAGCCACTTGCTTGCACTCTGCGCGGTCGCGCCCACCCGAAACCCGTAGCTCTATAAATTTGGTGGCACCTTCGCCGTCCCGCACCAATGACTGCGCTAGAAACATCATCACTTCTGACAGCAAGCTGCAAAATGTCTCCCAATGCGGGCTGGCCGCGTCAATGCGCAAGCCCGATTTCCCAGTGGCCGCGAGCACACAGGCGTCATTGGTCGAGGTGTCCCCATCCACAGTGACACAGTTAAAGGACCGCTCGTTAAGCACCGACAGACACTGCTGCAGATCCGCCGCCGGCACCTTCGCATCACACGCCACAAAACCCAGCATGGTCGCCATATTGGGGTGAATCATGCCCGAGCCTTTGGCGATGCCCGTGACAGTAACGGTCACACCGTCAAACTCACCCTGCACCGAGATACCCTTGGCTACCGTGTCAGTGGTCATGATCGCCTGGGCTGCATCCAGCCACTTGTTTTCACCCAGCTCAGCCACAGCCCTTTCAATGGCCGCGGGAAATACATCCACGGGAAGCCCCTCGCTGATCACCCCTGTGGAGAAGGGCAACACCGAATCCGCGGGTAGACCCAGCGCAGTACCGACCAGCTCACAGCATTGCTGCGCGTCGGCCAGCCCCTTCGCACCGGTGCCGGCGTTGGCGTTACCGGAGTTGATCAACCAGGCGCGCGGTGCGGACATGTGCTGCTTGGCGACGGTCACAGGCGCCGCGCAAAAGGCATTGAGGGTGTAAACACCCGCAACCGAACTGCCTTCGGCCAGCTCAAACAACGCCATGTCCAGGCGATCTTTGTATTTAACACCTGCCTCTGCCGCCGCCACTCTGACGCCAGCGACTGGCAGCAACTGCGCAGGGCTTTTTAAATTAACAGCCATCGAAGGTCCTCAGCCGAGCTTGCCGTGGCATTGCTTGTATTTCTTGCCAGAACCACACCAGCAGGGCTCGTTGCGACCCAGCTTACGCTCGCCGCGCACGTAGGTCTCTCCGCCCTCGCCCTCTGTGACATCTGGCGGCGGCAATTCACTCTGCGGCACAGCCGATGTCGCCTCGGCATGGGCCGTTTGAAACTGACGCGCCTGCAGTGCAGCGGCTTCTTGAGCGGCCCGCTCTGCTGCCTCGACTTCTTCAGGGCTCTGGATGCGTACTCGGCCGATGGTGGCGATGGTGTCGTGGCGGAACTGCTCCAGCAAGGCACCAAATAGCTCAAAGGACTCGCGCTTGTATTCTTGCTTGGGGTTCTTCTGTGCGTAGCTGCGCAGACCAACGCTTTGGCGCAGATGATCCATCGCAGCCAAGTGCTCACGCCATTGGTCGTCCAGATTTTTGAGCATGACGAATTTTTCGAAGCGGCGCATGTTGTCCGCACCCACCTGTTCTGTCTTCTGCTCGTGCTCTTCTTCAGCTTGTTTCAAGACGCGCTCACGCAGACCGTCTTCGTCCAGCTTGTCATCTGCATCCAACCACGCCTGCAGCTCACAGACCAAGCCGAATTCTGTACTGAGCCCTTCGGCGGCACCCGCAACATCCCACTGCTCGTCCAAGGAACCGGGCGGGATAAAGCTCGCCAGCACATCACTCAACACTTCTTCGCGTATGCCCACCACCACATCGGACATGTCTTCGGATTTCAGCAGTTCATCACGCTGCTCGTAGATAACTTTGCGCTGGTCGTTCGAGACGTCGTCGTATTCCAGCAAGTGCTTGCGGATATCAAAGTTGTGCGCCTCCACTTTCCGCTGCGCATTTTCGATGGCCTTGGTGACCCACGGGTGCTCAATGGCCTCACCCTCTTCCATGCCCAGTTTCTGCATCAGGCTGGAGACACGATCCGAGGCGAAGATTCGCATCAAATTATCTTCTAGGGACAAATAGAAGCGGCTGGAGCCCTCATCGCCTTGACGGCCGGAGCGGCCGCGCAGCTGGTTATCAACGCGGCGAGATTCGTGACGCTCGGACGCAATGATGTGCAGCCCGCCCGCATCCAGCACCTGCTGGTGCCGCTCTTCCCAAGCGGCGGTTGCGCCGGCCTTTTGCGACTCGGAGACATCTGCGCCGAGCTCATTCAGCTCGACCTCCAAGTTGCCGCCGAGCACAATGTCCGTGCCCCGTCCTGCCATATTAGTAGCGATCGTAACAGCGCGGGGCAAGCCCGCCTGCGCCACGATCATCGCTTCGCGCTCGTGCTGCTTCGCGTTCAATACTTCGTGTGTTATGTCTTTCTTGCCGAGCAAGCCAGAGATATATTCTGAGGTCTCGATAGAGGCCGTGCCCACCAACACGGGCTGGCCGCGCTTCACGCACTCGTCGATGTCTTCAACAATCGCGTCGTATTTTTCTTTTTCAGTCAGATACACCAAATCTGGCTTATCCAGACGCACCATCGGGCGGTGGGTCGGGATAACAATGACCTCTAGGCCGTAGATCTGCTGAAATTCCGCAGCTTCCGTGTCAGCCGTACCGGTCATGCCGCCGAGTTTTTCGTAAAGGCGGAAATAGTTCTGAAAGGTGATCGACGCAACGGTCTGGTTTTCAGGCTGTATGTCGACGCCTTCTTTGGCTTCGATGGCCTGGTGCAAGCCCTCAGACCAACGCCTGCCCGCCATGGTGCGGCCCGTAAATTCGTCGACGATGACGATCTCGCCCGCCTGGACGATGTAGTCCACGTCTTTCTGGTAGATCGCGTGCGCGCGCAGCGCTGCGCCGAGGTGGTGCAGCAAGGATATATTGGCCGGATCGTACAAGCTGGAGCCATCACCCAGCAGACCGGCCTCAGCCAGCAGCTCTTCGACCCGGTCATGGCCGCTTTCGGTCAGGTGGACTTGTTTGCCTTTTTCATCAATTGTAAAGTCGGCGCTCTCGTCCTCGGGCGAGCTGGGCACCTTCAGCTGCGGCACCAGGGCGTTGATCTGCACATAGGCATCTGCGCTGCCCGCAGCGGGACCGGAGATGATCAGCGGCGTACGCGCCTCATCGATGAGGATGGAATCGACCTCATCGACAATGGCAAAGAAGGGCTCGCGCTGGCAGCGATCATCGTCCGAGTGACGCATGTTGTCACGCAGGTAATCAAAGCCAAATTCGTTGTTGGTGCCGTAAGTCACGTCGGCAGCATAGGCCTCGCGACGAGTGACGGGGCGCAGATGCTGGAAGCCGCCTTCGCTGCCGTCCCAATCCGGGTCATACAGATAAGATGAGGAGTCAGGACCCTGGCCGCCCGAGCCGTTGACGATGCCGGTAGACAAGCCGAAGAAGTGGTAGAGACGCCCCATCCACTTCGCGTCACGGCGCGCCAAGTAATCGTTGACCGTCACCAGGTGCACGCCCTTGCCGGCGAGCGCGTTGAGAAAAACAGCCAAGGTCGCCATGAGGGTTTTGCCCTCACCGGTGCGCATTTCGGCGATACGCGATTGGTGCAGCACCATGCCGCCGACCAGCTGCACATCAAAATGGCGCATGCCGAGCGAGCGCACACTGCCCTCGCGCACCAGAGCAAAGGCATCGGGCAGTATGTCGTCCAGGGTCTTGCCCTGATCGAGCGACGCCGCGAGGTCGATGCGCTGTTGAATCAGTTCTTTGTCGCTGAGGGCTTGCACAGCCGCTTCTTTCTCGTTGATCAGATCGACCGTCTTGCGCAGGCGTTTGACCACTCGATCATTGCGTGAACCGACGAGTTTTCTGGCTATGGCGCCAAGCATGGGCGTATCCTATGAAATTGGTGACGGGAAAGCGCGCGCAGACGGCAGCGCGAAACCCTAATAATAGTACTCAGACGGGCATGCTCGCCAGCCCATACTCAATTAAATATGTAGCGGAGCTGCCACAGCAGGAGATTACTCAGCACAATGTCTTCAATTCGTCGCGCTAAGATGAAACCTCTTCTGGGTTGCATCCAAAACAAACTGGGGACGACACAGGGAAAAGGCAATGCCTTGTATCAAATTGTCTGCGCCGCTATCCCACAAAATTTGCGCGACAGCATCGTCTATACACGCCTGAAAAACCGCCGCCTGCACCTGACGGTCTCAAACGGAGGCGCCGCCAGCAGACTGCGCTTCTGCCAGCGCGCATTGCTAGAAGCTTGCGCGGTATTGCCCGAGCCTCCAGAGCAAATGCACGTCAGGGTAGCGCCAGCGGGCACGGTAAAACAGGCACCCGAGCCAGAATTGCGGGTCAGCAAGCGCAAAATACCGGTGATGAGCTCTGACGCAGCGCGCGGCCTAAGAGACGCGGCCGCTTGCAGCGACAACAAGAAATTGAGCGAAGCCCTGCTCAGGCTGGCGTCACGCAGCCAGAAAACAGACTGACAACGCCCATCTGGCCGTGAGGCCCACGCGCATTTCTTTTAGTCGAACAGCTGAGATCGAGCATCAATCAGGAGGGAATTTCAGAAAATCATCCAGAACTGGACTGTTGCAGGCGCCGCATCAGTTAACGGACAAAAGCTGCGCAGCTGACGGCAACTGCACACATCAGGGGCTAATCCAACTTCGAAGAATTCGAGACAAGCCCACCCCACAGTCTTCAGAGCCCCGACGCATCCCACGGGGACGCATTCAGGATCCAATCAAGCAAAGACCAAGTCGTCGCCACTTTGCAAGAAAGGGGATTCTGCGGCTTCCAAATCAAAGCTCTTCCACTCCCAGCAATCCGTGCGTTGGAGCACTTCACGCGCCAACAAATTGTTCAGGTGGTGGCCAGATTTGTGCGCTTCCACGCAGGCCAACATGCAGTGGCCCATCATGTAGAGATCACCGATAGCGTCCAGCGCCTTGTGACGCACAAACTCATCAGAATAACGAAGCCCTTCTTCGTTCATCACCCGGTCATCGTCCAGCGCAATGGCATTTTCCATGCTGGCGCCAAGCGCCAAACCGCGTTCACGCAGCAGTTCGAAATCGCGCATGAAGCCAAAAGTACGAGCCCGGCTGATCTCTTTAACAAAAGAAGCGTTGGCGAAATCAAAGGACAGTGATTGACGCGTATTGCGCACCGCGGGGTGATCAAAATCAATGGAAAAATTGAGCTTGAAGCCCATGTACGGCATTACGCGCGCCCATTTATCGCCCATCTTCACTTCAACAGGCTTGGTGATACGGATAAAGCGTTTCGCAACGCCTTGATCAACAACACCCGCCGATTGCAGCAGAAAGATAAAAGGTGCAGCACTGCCGTCCATCACCGGCACTTCCGCGTGATCGACTTCAACGATGCAATTGTCCACGCCCAATCCGGCAAATGCACTCATCAAGTGTTCGACAGTAGAAATCCGATGCTCGCCCTTCCCCAGTGAAGTGGCGAGCTCGGTTTCCAGCACATTTTCAGGCGTTGCGGGTATCTCAACACACGGAGAGAGATCTACGCGTCGAAATACTATGCCCGTATTGGGGGGCGCAGGATGCAACGACAGCAAAACCTTGCTGCCAGAGTGCAAACCCAATCCGGTCGCTTGAATGCTGGTCTTTATACTTCGTTGTTGTATCACTAGAAACGTTCCATCAGCATGGAGAAACGGCTGAGAGCAACTGGGTAAGCACTCTGCAGTGTTTCATGGCCAAAATAAGGGGCTAGCATCGCTCCTTAGAGCGGCTCAAAGCTCAGTAGTTCCCGAGCTTTGACGATTTGCTGCAATGCAGCACGCCATTGTAACCTTGCAACAGCACTCGCGCCAAGCTTGAACGGTTCTAAATCAACGATCAGTCCGCTTGACGACGCAGGAATGCAGGAATATCGAGCACATCGTATTCGTTATCCGCACCTTGAGTGTAGTCGCTTTTTTGCGAATCGTGACGCTGTACCGCAACCGCTGGCCGCTGCACTGGCGCTGGCGCCATTGCCGGACGAGCAGACGCTGCCGGAGCACCCGCACCTGCAGGCGAACGACGAATCACCGTGGGCTTATCGAGCTGGCTGTAGTTGATACGGCCATCGCGGCCAGGACGAACCGGCTTGTTCAGTTGGTTGCGATTGGTCGCACCCAGGCCCGTGGCGACGACAGTCACGCGCAGCTCACCTTCCAGTTCAGGATCAATCACCGTGCCAACCACAACAGTGGCGTCTTCAGAGGCGAACTGCTTCACCACATTGCCGACTTCTTCGAATTCGCCAATGTTCATGTCCATGCCACCGGTGACATTGATCAAGATGCCCTTGGCACCCGCGAGATCGATGTCTTCCAACAGCGGGCTAGAGACAGCCTGTTCCGCAGCTTCTGTCGCACGGTCTTCGCCTTGAGCTATACCGGTGCCCATCATGGCAACACCCATCTCAGACATAACCGTCTTCACGTCCGCGAAATCGACGTTGATCAAGCCAGGGCGAGTGATCAGCTCAGAGATACCCTGCACCGCACCGCACAAAACGTCATTGGCGGAGTTGAAAGCATCCAGCAATGAGATGTTCTTGCCCAGCACGGAGAGCAGCTTCTCGTTGGGGATGATGATCAGGGAGTCCACGTGCTGGCGCAGCTCTTCTATGCCGCGTGCAGCAACCTGCATACGCTTTGAGCCTTCAAAGGGAAAAGGCTTGGTGACCACAGCAACCGTGAGGATGCCGGCTTCGCGTGCCAACTGTGCAACCACAGGAATAGAACCCGTTCCCGTACCACCGCCCATACCAGCGGTGAGGAACAACATGTCTGTGTTGTCGAACAGCTCAGCAATGCGCTCGCGATCTTCCAACGCCGCCTGACGACCTATGTCAGGATTGGCACCAGCACCTAGGCCCTTGGTGATGTTGGCACCAATATGCAAGCTGTGAGTTGCAGTCATGCTCTGCAATGCCTGCGCGTCGGTGTTGGCACAGATAAATTCTACGCCTTCAATTCCGCTGCGAACCATGTGCTCAACAGCGTTGCCGCCGCCTCCGCCCAGACCCATGACTTTGATGCGTGCGTTCGCACTGTAGTTTTCCATTAAATCAAACATTTTTCTCTCTCCTGGCTTTTAACCATTTTATTCGAATCTTGACGCTTGCCCAAGCCCCAAGTCTTAGTAATTTTAAATAATTTAAAAATTACCCTTAAACCAATCCATCATTTTCTGCAATATGCTTTCCTCATCACGACCATCCAAGGGCTGTGAAATAAACCCAGGCCTGGTGCGAGAGTCCGCGCCGTACTTCAACAAACCAACCCCGGTCGCGTGTATGGGGTTTCGAACGATATCAACCAATCCAACAACACCCTGAGGCACTCCAAGCCGGACTTGCGCTTGAAATATATCTTCCGCCATTTCCACCACACCTTCCATGGTCGAACTGCCGCCTGTCAAAACAATGCCCGCGGCACACAGCTCCTCAAAACCACTGCGACGCAGCTCCGATTGCACCAGCGACAAAAGCTCCTCGTAACGAGGTTCCACCACTTCTGCCAGTGTCTGTCTCGACAACTGCCGTGTCTCGCTGTCACCCACGCCTGGTACTTCCAGCACTTCATCGCTGTTCGTCAGCGTGCTCAGCGCGCAGGCGTAGCGGCATTTGATTTCTTCGGCGTATTGCGTCGGCGTGCGCAGTGCTACCGCGATGTCATTAGTGACCTGGTCTCCCGCTATCGGGATATTCGCCGTGAAGCGAATGGCGCCCTCGGTAAATACCGCGATATCGGTGGTGCCACCGCCGATATCCACAAGGCACACACCGAGCTCTTTTTCATCTTCGGTCAGCACCGAATAACTCGACGCCAACTGCTCGAGTATCAAGTCGTCCACTTCAAGCCCGCAGCGCTGTACAGCCTTTACAATGTTCTGCGCAGCACTCATGGCACCTGTCACCAAGTGCACCCGCGCTTCAAGGCGCACACCCGACATGCCCACCGGCTCTCGGATTCCGTCTTGATCGTCGATCAAGTATTCCTGCGGAATTACGTGAATGATGCGCTGGTCCGCAGGTATGGCCACAGCCTTGGCCGCGTCGATCACCCGGTCGACATCCGCCGCCCTTACCTCTCGGTCCTTGATCGCAACGATGCCATTGGAATTCATGCCGCGGATATGACTGCCCGCTATGCCGGCGTAGACAGAGTGAACCTGGCAACCTGCCATCAGCTCAGCCTCTTCCACAGCCCGTTTGATCGAATGCACCGTTGATTCGATGTTGATCACCACGCCCTTTTTCAGGCCACGGGAGGGATGGGAACCTATGCCCACAATTTCCATCTCCCCGTTGGGACCTATCTCGCCGACAATCGCAACGATTTTTGAGGTGCCAATGTCGAGACCAACTATCATTTGTTTTTCGTTTTTCTTAGACATTATTCGTCTCCACGATCTAGCGCTACGCGGTTCTCACCATATTTGACAGAAAACCCATTGGGATACCGCATATCTACTCCCACTATGCGCGTGATATCTGGCTCAATCACACGCTTGTAAATTTGACCAAAAAGCTGCAAACGATCTTGTTCTCGTTCACGGCCTAAATTAACCCAGACGCCGCTCTGCAGTACGATGCGAACCGAACGACGCTCGTCCTCGCCGATCTCTACGATGGGATCCCCCAAAGTCGCTAACTGCCGACTAACAAAGCGAAATAACTCGTACAACGCTGCGTGTCGCCCTTCCACTCCGCTCAACCGAGGAAGCTGGGAAAAGTAGCGCTGCCACTCTTCACCCGCCTGCCCCCCGCGTCGATATTGCGGCGGCATAAACACACTAAAATCACTGCTAATCAGCTCGTCGTCATTCCAGCGCGCTCGAGCTTCATGCTCTTCTACCTGCACCATCAACGCATCGGGCCACAGACGCCGCACGGATGCACTGCTCACCCAAGGCACGGCCTCCACTGATTCTCTCAGCGAGTGCAAATCCATGCCGTAAAACCCGGACTCAGCGTGCGAGCCCACAATAGCCTGAAGCGTCTCTCGATCCGCATAACGCAGATCCCCCACAACCTGCACTTCCGCAACGGGGAAGCGCTCTGGGTTCATCGCAATGCGTACAACCCAATAACTCAACACACCAAAAGCCAAAACCAACAACACCAGCAGCACTTTCAGCTTTGAAACACCAAGCTCTTCTTCGTCCAGCTCCGCCTCAGCGGCAACAGCATTCAACGAGTCACTTCCACACTGGTGGCCAATATACTCAACACCAAATCTGAGAAGCTAAGCCCCACGGCTGCGGCCGCTTGAGGCACCAAACTCGTGGCTGTCATGCCCGGGGCTGTGTTTATCTCTATAAGCCACGCCTCTCCGAGGGCGTCAACAATGAAATCCACACGCCCCCAGCCGCGACCGCCGACCGCAGCAAACGCCGCCAGTGCGAGCGACTGAATATTTCGCTCCAGCTCGGGATCCAAGCCCGCTGGGCATTGATATTCCGTGCCGCTGTCACCGTACTTCGCTTCGTAATCGTAAAACTCGCGCGCGGGGGTCATTTTCACCAGAGGCAAAGCCTCACCCTGAAGAATGCCCGCCGTGACTTCCACGCCGTTGACAAACTGCTCAGCCATCACTGTGCCGTAGCGCGCCGCGTCCTCGTAAGCGGGCTCAAGCGCTTGGCTCCCCTCAACTTTTGAAATGCCAACACTGGAGCCTTCCAAGACCGGCTTGATGATCAAGGGGAAGCCCATGGCCTCCGCAGCCAACTCACAATCGGTCGCACTCATCACCCGACGCCAATTGGGCGTGGGTATGGACATCGCTTTGCACAGCTGCTTAGTGCGCAACTTGTCCATCGCAAGCGCTGAAGCCAGCACACCAGAGCCCGTGTAGGGGATACCCGCGTATTCCAGCGCCCCTTGCAAGGTGCCGTCTTCGCCACCGCGGCCGTGCAATATCAAGAAGGCACGATCATAAGCACCGGCCTTAAGCTGCTCCACCAGCTGGCTGCCCGCGTCTATGCCGTGTGCATCCACGCCACCGTCCAGCAGTCCCTGCAACACACAGGCACCACTGCTCAGCGAAACTTCACGCTCAGCGCTTTGTCCGCCCATCACCACGGCGACCTTGCCAAAATCTGCAGGCTGTACCTCAACCGGTTTCACTGAGACCCCCTCTCGTCAGCAACTCCGGCAGACTCGCCGCGAGTGCACCCACGTTGCCAGCGCCCATGGTCAGCAACACGTCGCCATGCTGTAAACCGGCACGAACAGCTGCCGGCATCTGCTGGATATCCGAGACAAACTTCACCTTGGCGCGCCCGTGCAATCGAACCGCAGCCGCCAGCGACTCACCGTCTGCACCTTGCACCGGCTGCTCACCCGCTGCGTAGACTTCACTGATGTACAGCTCGTCCACCAAGCTCAGCTGATAGGCAAAATCATCAAACAAGTCGCGTGTTCGGCTGTAGCGGTGCGGCTGGAAAATACTGACCAAACGGCGATCCGGCCAAGCACCGCGAATGGCGGAGATAGTCGCAGCCAACTCGGTGGGATGGTGTGCATAGTCATCGACCAGTTCAACCGTTCCCGCGCCGAAGTTCACTTCACCGTAGCGCGTGACGCGACGACCAACACCGGCAAAATCGCCCAGTGACTTGGCGGTGGCGTGCAAGCTCACACCCAATTCCCTGGCCACGACGATGGCCGACAAGGCGTTCAGCACATTGTGGTGGCCCGGCATGTTCAAGCGCACGTCCTCCATCAAAACGCCGTCTTCAAACATCACGTCAAAGCACATCTGTAAACCGTCAGCGCGCACATTAAACGCGCGGATATCAGCATCCTCACTGATGCCGTACGTAATGAACTTCCGTTGCAGCTTGGGCAACATCGCGCGAATGTTCTCATCATCCACACACAGCACCGCTAAGCCGTAAAAGGGCAAGTGATGCAAAAACTCCAAAAAAGTGTCTTTGTACTTGCCAAAGTCACCGTCGTAATTTTCCAAATGATCAGCGTCGATATTCGTGACAACACTGATCACCGGGCTCAAGTGCAAAAAGGAAGCGTCGCTCTCGTCGGCTTCCGCGACAAGCCAATCCGATTGCCCTAATTTCGCATGGGTGCCGGCGCTGTTGAGCTGCCCACCGATGACATAGGTCGGGTCGAGCTGCCCTTCGCTCAATGCACTCGCCACCAGACTGGTGGTGGTTGTCTTGCCGTGCGTACCCGCCACCGCTATACCGAGGCGAAAACGCATCAGCTCTGCCAGCATCTCTGCGCGGGGCACAACCGGAATACGCTGAAAGTGCGCCTCTAGCAGCTCGGGGTTATCCTTTTGAATGGCCGAGGACACCACCACCACATCAGCGCCGTGCACATTCTCCGCGCTGTGCTGAAAAGAAATCTCAGCCCCCTGCCCCACAAGTCTCGCTGTCAACTTGTTAGCACTCCGATCAGAACCAGAGACCCGGTAGTTCATGGTCAACAACACTTCTGCGATGCCACCCATGCCCACGCCGCCGATCCCTACAAAATGCACCCGCGCAATGCGATCACGCGCCCAAGATGCAGTGTTGGATACAGGTCCGGTTCTCATTGAGCATTCTCCATAACTATTTTTGCGACATCTCGCGTCGCGTTGGGCATCGCCAATCGGCGCGCGGCACTTGCCATCGTGATCAAGCGTTCGCGGTCATCGCGCAGATCAGAAAAAAGCTTTGACAGCAATTCGGCATCAAATCGGGGTTGAGGCACTAACACCGCAGCACCCTCTCGCACCAACACAGCACTGTTGGCCGTTTGATGGTCATCGATCGCGTAGGGATAGGGCACCAATATCGACGCGCAACCGCTGGCGGACAATTCAGATACAGACATCGCACCGGCGCGACTGACCACTAAAT
This sequence comes from Granulosicoccaceae bacterium, assembly GCA_033852095.1. GTDB lineage: Bacteria > Pseudomonadota > Gammaproteobacteria > CALCKW01 > CALCKW01 > CALCKW01. The sequence goes on from JAWSVD010000134.1 coordinate 24,477, forward strand.
CGGCCCATTGATAGGCATCGACCATGTCATCGATGAAGGCCACGACTTTCGCCTCCACACCCAGCGACTCATAAGACGCCTGTGTAGCGGCAACCGCAGTGCTTCCGGTTTGATGCCACAGCTGTATATTACCAAGTTCTCGTGCCGCTGCGGGCACGACTTGATTAAAAACTTCTGCACCTTGGCTGCCACCAATAACCAGCACTCGCAATTTAGTATCGTCGCGCAGCAGTCGCTGCTCCGGCGGGGCGATAGCGGCCAGTGCCGCATGCGTAGGGTTACCGATGCATATCACGCTTTTCTTGTCTTTAAACGCGGACGGCATAGCCGCCAATACCGTATCTGCGATACAGGCCAGCAATTTATTGGTGGTGCCGGCAACCGCATTTTGCTCGTGAATAACAAGTTTTTTCCCCAGCGCCTTGGCCATCAGACCACCGGGTCCGGCGACAAAGCCCCCCATGCCCAACACAACATCAGGCTTTCTTCGCACAATCACTTGCGCCGCTTGCCAACAGGCCCGCAGCAATTTGAAGGGAGCGACGGCCCAAGACTGCCAGCCACGACCGCGCAGGCCGGAGACTGCAAGCCACTCAATCTCGATATCATTAGCCGGCACAAGGCGCGACTCAATGCCCTTTTGCGTGCCCAACCAAAACACTTCATAGCCGTGCTGCTGCAGCTCGCGCGCGACGTTAAGAGCCGGCACAACATGCCCGCCCGTACCGCCCGCGGCTATCATCACAGTTCCTTGGCCGCTCATCTGTCGTCCTCCGGATCTGGCAGGGTCAATCGGCTTTCTAAACTGACGCGCATCACCACACCCAAGGACAAACAAACCGCTAACATGCTACTGCCGCCGTAGCTGATCATGGGCAGCGTCAGGCCTTTTGTGGGCAGCAAACCCAGATTGACCGACATACTGATGAATGACTGTAAGGCCAACCAAATAGCGATGCCGTAGGCGACGAAAGCGCCAAAACCGTTCTCCGCGCGCTGCGCAATTTGCGCGACATGCACCACGCGAAAAATCAACGCCAAATAAACACAGATCAACACAGCGACGCCAATCAGCCCCATCTCCTCTGCGAAGACCGCAAACACAAAATCCGTGTGCGCCTCGGGCAGGTAGAACAGTTTCTGCACACTGTTGCCAAAACCCACGCCAGTGATCGAGCCACTGCCCACCGCAATCAATGCCTGCACCAACTGGAATCCACCGTCGTAGGCATTTGACCAAGGATCGAAAAAATCCAATACACGGTTGGTGCGGTATTCAGATGTCCAGACAAAAAATGCGGCGAGCACCACGAGCAAAGCCACGCAGACAAAAAACTGTCCCACCCGTACTCCACCGAGGAAAATCATCCCGACAGCGATGGCCATGATCATCACGGTCGAACCGTAGTCAGGCTCTAAGAGACAAAAAGCCCCCATTAAACCAATCAGCACTACCGGTTTAATAAAAGCGTCAAAACTGGATTTCAATCGCTCGCCGTGTCGCATCAAATACCCTGCGACGTACAAAGTAGCACTGAGTTTAGCCAACTCCGACACCTGAATGTTCATCACCCCCAGGCGAATCCAGCGGCGCGCACCGTTGACCTCTACGCCGATACCCGGCACCAAAACCAATGCAAGCGCCACTATCGTTCCGGCAAATACAAACATACTCGATCGCTGCATCAATTTGGTGGACACGCGCGCGAGTATAAAACCCGCACCACACACACCTAATACAACCGCAAACAGTTGCCTTTTGAGAAAGAAGAACGGATCCGAGTGCCGCACCGCCGCCACCGATATAGAGGAGCTTTCGACCATAGCCAAGCCGATGACCAACAAAATCATGATCAAGGTCAACAGCGTCCAATCAATGCCGCGGTTCAGCGAGTAGCTGTCCAGCCGCCGGTCATCTGGGCCGATAAAAGACGTCGCCACACTCATGCGCGCATCCTCTCAACACAGGCGACGAAAGCGTCACCGCGATCCTGGTAGCTTTTGAACATGTCGAAGCTGGCACAGGCGGGAGACAACAACACACAATCGCCTGGCTCAGCCTGTTCGCGCCCTAAGGCGATCGCCGATTCAAGCGACTCCGCTCGACTGACAGGGACCGCCGCGCGCGCGACCTGCGCGACTTGGTCGCCGTCCACACCGAAAGTGATCACAGCGCGCGCGCAGCTGAGCAATGCAGGTAACAGTGGAGAAAAGTCCTGTGATTTACCGTCACCGCCCGCCAGCAGAACAACTTTTCCCATCATAGAGTTGAGCGCGACAAGCGTGGCACCCACGTTTGTGCCCTTGGAGTCGTTGAAATATTTCACGCCGTCTATCTCAGCAACCAACTCAGTGCGGTGCCTGAGGCCGGTGAAAGCGCGCAAGCCTGCTGCCATAACAACATCAGGCAAGGCTATCGAACGACCTAGACCCCAGGCAAAACACGCATTCAATTCGTTGTGTTTGCCCGGCGCACCCAAAGTGCGCAGATCAAATAGCTGCCGCTCTCCGGCACAAAGCCAGCGATCTCTGATACCCAGTTCACCCTCACCCGGAATACCAGCTGTCACTGCAACACGGCTTGCTGCACCTGCCTGCGGCGCGCTCTGCTCGTCTTCTTTTAGCCACAGAGCCAACTCGCATTGCCTGTAGACATTCTGCTTGGCGGCCACGTAAGCGGCCATGCCATCGTAGCGGTCCATGTGATCTTCGCTGACATTCAGCACGCTGGCGGCAACTGGCGCCAAGCTGTGTGTGGTTTCGAGCTGGTAGCTCGACAACTCCAGTATCACCGCATCGCTGCGTTGTTCAAGCAGATCCAGCGCAGGCTGTCCAATATTCCCGCCGCACAGCACGGTCTTGTCACTGTGCTCCGCCATCGCCTGCAGCATGGATACAACGGTGCTTTTTCCGTTGGTTCCCGTAACCGCTAACACCGGACATTGCACGGCTCGTGCAAACAATTCGATATCACCCAGCAACTCAATGCCACGCGCCTGCGCACTGACCACCAACGGCAAGCGAGAAGAAAGACCCGGGTTAATCACCAATATATCTATGCCGTCGAGCAGACTTTCGACGAACTCACCCTCGTGCAGGTCAAGGCTGGCATATTGCTTGCTCAACTCTTCAGTACTCGGGTGCTCGAGACGGCTATCTGCCACACGCACGCTTGCGTTGTGACTCAGCAGAAAACGCACAACAGAGGCCCCCGTGATACCCACACCGAGAACCAAATATTGTTTGCTGAAATCGATAGCCATGGTCGTCATCACCTCAACTTCAACGTCGACAGACCGATCAACACCAATATCACGGTGATGATCCAGAAACGCACGATGACGCGCGGCTCAGGCCAGCCTTTCAATTCAAAATGGTGGTGCAACGGCGCCATGCGAAATATCCTGCGACCTGTCAGCTTGAACGATGCGACTTGCAATATGACGGAGACGGTCTCCATCACAAACACACCGCCCATCACAAACAACACCAGCTCTTGGCGAACCAACACGGCAATCAACCCCAGCGCAGCACCCAGTGCAAGCGCGCCCACATCACCCATGAACACCTGAGCTGGGTAAGTGTTGAACCACAAAAAACCCAGACCAGCGCCACACAGTGCCGCGCAGATCACCACGACCTCACCGACGCCGTTGATGTGCGGTATCAGCAAGTAGCTGGAAAACACCGAGTGACCACTCAAATAAGCGAACACCGACAAACCAGCCGCAACCATCACGGTCGGCATGATCGCCAAGCCATCTAAGCCGTCGGTCAAATTGACAGCGTTACTGGTGCCCACGATCACGGCATAGGTCAGCGGGATAAACAACCAGCCCAATTGAAAGTTAAGGCCCTTGAAAAAAGGCACCAACAACATCGTCTCTTGCGGGCTCTCAGCGGTCATGTACAAGAAAACCGCCGCACCCAAACCGGCCACAGACTGCCAAAAATACTTGGCGCGCGCGCTCAAACCGTCCGAATTCCCCTGCATCACCTTGCGGTAATCATCTACCCAGCCGATCGCGCCGAAAGCCAACGTGACAGCCAGCACAACCCAAACCTGACGCACAGCCAAATCAGCCCACAGCAACACAGCCACCGCGAAAGCGATCAAAATCAGTGCACCGCCCATGGTTGGCGTACCGCTTTTTTCAAGGTGCGAGCTGGGCCCATCACTGCGCACTTGTTGGCCAATTTTCGCCAAATGCAACCAGCGTATAAGCGCGGGCCCGAACACCAAGGAGATAACCAGCGCCGTCAAAGCACTCAGAATGGCGCGCAAGGTGATGTACTGGAAAACACCAAAGCCGTCATGAAACTGGCTGAGGTAGCTGGCGAGCATCTGCATCATGCGCCGCACCCCTGCAAACTTCCCAGCAACTGGCTGACAACATTCTCCATCCCGGCGCTGCGAGACCCCTTAATGAGCACTGAATCCCCTTCTTTTAACTGCGCCCGCAATTCAGCGGTTAAATCTTCATGGCTTTCAAAGGCCAATCCCTTAGGACCAAAACCCCGTCGAGCCGCCACTGCAAATTCGCCCACACCGGCAAAGCGCTCAATACCGAGAGCGGCGGCCTGACGGCCAGCCTTGGCATGCAGCTCTTCAGCCTGCTCACCCAGTTCCGCCATACTGCCCAGAACAAACCAACGCGTGGCCCCGTGAGTGGCCAGCAATTCAAGTGCAGCCTCGACCGAGCCTGGGTTTGCGTTATAGCTGTCATCAATGATGTGCACGCCAGCGACTTCACTGTGCAGCAACCTGCCAGCGACCGGCTTCACTGCCGCCATGCCACTTTCGATGGCAGGCCAACTGATGCCCATTGCTAGCGCAGTGGACACAGCCGCCAGTGCATTGCCCATGTTATGACGCCCCAGCAGGGGCACCGGCACACGGTGCGCTTCACCCTGATAGACGACCTGCAACAAATGCGCTTCCAGCACCACACCCTGCACGTCGACAGCATCACTGCTCTTCAACGCATAACGAAGCAGCTTGGCTGAACCTGCACGAGACGCCCACTCTGCCGCAGCAGATTCATCACAATTAATGACAGCCACGCCGCTATCCGGCAGGTGCTCAAATACTTCACCCTTGGCATTGGCGACACCTTGCAAACTGCCGAATCCCTGCAGGTGGGCAGGGCCGACATTGTTGACAACCGCCACTTGCGGCTCAGCGATCGCGGCAAGTCCCGCTATTTCGCCAGGGGCGTTAGCGCCCAGTTCAATAACAGCAAATTGGTGCGAGGCATTCAGACCGAAGAGCGTCAGCGGAACACCGATGTCATTGTTGAGGTTCCCCTTGGTCGCGTGCACAAGGCCCTCGCGCGCCAGAATAGAAGCCAACATTTCCTTGACTGTGGTCTTGCCATTGCTGCCGGTAATCACCGCCACAGCCACATCAAACTGGCGCCGCCACAATTGCGCAATGGCCCCCATCGCAGTGCGCGTATTGCGCACTATCAACTGCGGCACATCCACGCCGCAGTCGTGTTCGACCACAACCGCCACAGCACCTAGCGCAACAGCATTTTCAACAAAGCGGTGCCCGTCGAAATTCTCGCCACTGATGGCAAAGAACACAGAACCTTTAACAGCGGCGCGCGTATCAATGCTGACAGAGCTCAGAACACCGTCCTCGCCGAGCAAAGTACCGCCGGTGTGCGCACAGCAGTCTGAGAGCGTTAGACCCGTCATGCGGCACCCGCCTGCCACGCCAACACTTCGGCGTGATCGCTGAATGTCACGGTGCGATCGGCCAGCACTTGATAGTCTTCGTGCCCCTTGCCCGCGATCAACACGCAGTCGCCAGCCTCGGCTTGCTGCAGCGCGTGCTCAATCGCTCGCGCCCGGTCCAGTTCAACATGCACCTGCACACCTTCGGGAATACCGGCGAGCACATCGTCAATGATTTTCTGCGGGTCTTCACTGCGCGGGTTATCACTGGTGACAACCAAGCTGTCCGCCGCTGCCGCTGCCGCGCGCGCCATCTCGGGACGCTTGCCCGGGTCACGGTCACCGCCACAGCCAAACACACAGTGAACACGCCCACTGAAGTGGTCGCGCAGCGTCGCTAAGATGGCAGCCAATGCCTGCGCTGTGTGCGCATAGTCCACAACCACACGGGCACCGGAACCCACTGACAACAGCTCAGCCCTGCCAACCACAGGCAGCAGAGCAGGCAGTCGTGCCAGTATTTGATCAACGGACTCTCCCAGCGCCTCTGCCACGGCACAAGCCGCGAGCACATTGGCGACATTAAATGCACCCAAGATCGGCAAAGACACACGACGGGAGACTCCGGCCACGTGTATATCAGCGACTATGCCGTCCGCGGCATAAGAACAATCGCACGCCATCCAGCGCGCGCCCTCGTCGCCAGCAGCCGAATAGGTAATTGCATCGGACCGAAGCGCCAGCAGCTTTTGGCCGAAGGCATCGTCCAAATTGAGCACACAGCGCTCAGCGCGCGCATCAAACAACAGCGCCTTGGCCGCAGCGTAGGCGGCGAGATCACCGTGGTAATCCAGGTGATCACTGCCCAAATTACTCAACACCGCGACTTTAAACTGCAGGCCCGACACACGGTCCTGATGCAGCGCATGTGACGAGACTTCCATGGCAACCGCAGTGGCCCCCTGGCGCTGCAGCGCGGCCAGCTGGCGATACAACTGAAACACATCAGCCGTGGTGTGAGTTGCAGGCTCAAGCTCAGCCAAAAAACCGTTGCCAACCGTACCCAATACCGCGGCGCGCTGCTCACCAGCCAACAGCTGCGCAATAAAATGCGTGATGGACGTCTTGCCGTCGGTGCCAGTCACGCCCACCAGAGAGAGCAACTGATCCACGTCACCGTAGACGGCGCGGGCAAGCGCGCCCAAATTTGACGACAAACCCTCGACCAGCACAGCCGGCAACTCAATACTGCGATCAGCATGAGCCCTCACTGAGCACTCATCAGAAGCGTCCAACAACACCACCGAGGCACCGTTTGATTTCGCCTGCGAGACGAAGGCCAAGCCGTGAGAACTTTCGCCCGCCAGAGCCACAAAGGCGTCATCGCAGGCGACGTTACGACTGTCCAAACAGACCCCTGAAACCGCCAAGGACGAAGACAAGCCAAGAACAGCTGCGACATCAACAGCTGCTGCTGCGGCGTTCAATTCATGGTTCATGTTTCCGCCTCCTCTGCCAATGCAGTGTTTCTCTGCGGCAATTCAATCGCGTCCATGGGCAAACCCAATACACGCAATGCACCCGACATAATCGCGGCGAAAGCCGGCGCGGCCACTTCACCACCGTAAAACTTTCCGTCACTGGGCTCATCAATCATGACCACAACGACAAGCTCAGGCTGACTCGCTGGAGCCATGCCTGCAAAAAAAGCGTAATATTTATCTTTGGTATAACCGCCTGGTGCGGGCTTCCATGAAGTGCCCGTCTTGCCCGCCACTCGGTATCCAGCCACCCGCGCTCGCTCGCCGGTACCGCCGGGCTCAACCACAGACTCCAACATCCGCCGGACATTTCGCGCCACGCCCGGATCAAGCACGCGCTCACCCACGGGCTGATTCGACTCGCGCTTCAGAAAAGTGATTTCCGGCAACAAACCATCATTGGCTAGAGCGCTGTAAGCGCGGGCCAGCTGCAGCGGCGTTGTCGACAAGCCGTAGCCGTATGAAATAGTCGCCTGCTCCACTTTCCGCCACGCACTGCCGTGACGAAGAACCCCGTAGTTCTCACCGGGGAACAAGCTGCCCGTGTCGCTGCCAAAACCCAGTCGATCCAACACCGTCCACATGTCGGCGGGGTCGCTCAGCAGGGAGACCTTGGTCACCCCCACGTTGCTGGATTTTTTTAATATGCCCTCAAGACTCAGCTTGCCGTAATCACGAAAATCACGCACTCGCAAAGGGCCAATACGAAAACTGCCCGGGTGTGTATCGATCTCGGAATCTGCGTCGATGACCCCGAGCTCAAGCCCCGCCGCGATGGTGAAAGGCTTGATAGTAGAACCAGGCTCTACCGGGTCTGTCACCGCGCGGTTTCGACGATTGCCTATCTGCGGACCGGAACTCGCGTTGGGATTAAAGGCGGGCTGATTGGCCAGCGCCAGCACTTCGCCCGTGCGCGAGTTCAAAACCACCACACTGCCCGACTTGGCCGAATGCGCTTCAACGGTGCGCTTGAGCTCACGGTAGGCGACGTACTGGATACGCCGATCAATGCTCAGCACCAAATCCGTGCCGTCGCTCTCTTTGTTGATGTATTCAATTTCAGAGAAGGCGCGCCCTTTAAGATCACGAATCACGCGCCGCTCGCCGGGCTTGCCAGACAGCAGTTCGTCCCAACGCGCCTCCAGGCCCTCAATCCCCTTGCCGTCGATATTGGTCGCACCCAACACATGAGAAGCTACCTCTCCGGAGGGGTAGTAGCGGCCGTACTCGCGCTGCAGATTCACCCCGTCGATCTTCAACGCAGTCACCCGCTCGGCAATGCGCGGGTCAACGTGTCGAGCCAAATAGGCAAAGCCGCGCCCTTCCGGCGCGCGCTCAATGATGTCGGTGACGCGCTGCACACTCTTACCCAGCGCAGTTGCTAATGGCTGATAACTCTCAGGTGTTAAGCGCAACTTGCGCGGATCCGCCCAGACCGAGCTGATTGGCGTGCTCACCGCCAGTGGCGAGAGATTGCGGTCCAAGATACGCCCGCGGGTCGCCGCCACAGGAATGGTGCGCTGCTGACGTGCCGCACCTTGCTGCTGTAAAAATGTTTTCTGTTGAACCTGTAAAAAGTAAGCACGCCCGAACACCACAGCTGCAAACAGGCAAATAGCGGCCATAAATAACTTATGCCGCCACTCCTGTACATAGATTGCGCTGTTGTTCATCGGTTGATTATTCTCACGTCGTGAAAATCCGGTGCAAACATTTTTAAATCACGGCGCGCGATATCATCGACTCGCGCATCCATGGACCAAGTTCCGTACTCGAGCTGCAGCTGACCCCAATCGACGTTCAGCTCGTCAATTTTCTTCTCAAAGCCCCGCAGCTCCGAAAAAAGCTCGCGGCTTTGATGGCGGGTATAGACAACCGCAACAGCGCTGGCCAGCACCATCAAACAACACAGTGCCAGGACCGAAAAGCGCTGGCTCATACCGTTTTCTCTGCCACGCGCATCACCGCACTTCGAGCCCGCGGGTTGCGCTGCAGCTCATCCTCGCTGGCCTTCACGGCCTTTCTACTCGCCTGCCACTGCCGTTCATCACTGCCCGTGGGCGGGGGAAGACGCCGCGGCAGTCGCTGCTTGCAGTCGCCGCGCAAAAACTGTTTTACCAATCTGTCTTCAAGCGAATGAAAACTGACAATCACTAGGCGCCCGTCGGGGGCAAGCATTTCCCAGGCATCGCGCAACACCGCTTCCAAGGCATCCAGCTCACCGTTCACCGCAATGCGGATAGCCTGAAAAGTGCGCGTGGCCGGGTGCTTGCCGTCGCTGCGCCTGACCACTGTCGCAACCAACGAAGCCAACTGTGCGGTGGTCACCAGCGGCTGTTTATCCCGCGCCTCTACAATGCGGCGCGCAATACGGCGAGACAAACGCTCATCACCGTACTTGTAAATAGTATTGGCAAGCTCTTCCTGATCCACGTGCGCAAGCCACTCAGCCGCCGACTCGCCGGACTGCGGGTCCATGCGCATGTCCAAGGGGCCGTCATTTCTGAAGCTAAAGCCACGCAGCGGATCATCCAGCTGCGGGCTAGAAACCCCGAGATCCAACAACAGCGCGTCCACGGTGCCGAGCAAGCCCCGCTCCTCCAGGATGTCTTTTAATGCAGAAAAATTGCGGCGAAAGAATTTTAGTCGGCTATCTTTAAGACAGAGTGCTTCGGCCACCTCAGCCGCTTGAGGATCTCGGTCAATCGCGATCAATTGCGCGCTGTCGTCGAGCCGCTCCAAAATCTTTCGGCTGTGGCCACCACGGCCAAACGTGCCGTCTACAAAAAGACTGCCGCGGTCGAGCTGCATCGCCGCCACTGCCTCATCGAGCAGTACCGATATGTGTTCAGGTGAGCTCATCTACAGCATCGACAAATTGGCCAAGTCAGCGCCGGCATCGGCACCGCCAATCTCCATGTCCGCCAACTCGTCAATCGCACCGTCAAGAAATGCATTCCAGGCAGAGTCCGCCCATAATTCAAATTTGTGCCCCTGCCCAACCATGCTGATCCGCTCGTCTTTTGATTTCAGTCCCGCGCGCTCACGCAGCACACTGGGTATTAATATGCGGCCTGCGCCGTCCATGTGGACTTCCGCCGCCATGCCGAGGTAAATTCGGCGAAAGAGTGTTGCCTGTCGACTCGATTTCAGTGCCATGAGCTCGCGTTCAAACTCTCGAAACGCAGGGAGGGGGAACAGCAACAAGCAGGCAGCACGATCCAACGTGAGGATCATGTCCCCATCGCAGTCTGCGATCAGCTTTTCACGATAGCGCGTCGGAATCGATAAACGACCCTTGCCATCCAAGCTAACACTTGATGTTCCGTTCAGGTATGGACCCACGGACCAGATTTCCCCACTAAATGGCACTATTTACCACAAGCTGCCAGATTAAAGGCGAAGGTCGAATTGGTCAAGGACAAACGGCGTTCAAAACCTTAAAAAAAGGCTGATTCACCAAAGACTTAGCTTTCATCGGTCTAGCGAAAACTAAAGATGAGGGACAATAATCTGCGTCATCAGGCGCTTAGAGAATGAAGTTAAAGTAACTTCTCAAAGCACTGCTAACTTATTGCTAATAAAAGACAAAGTGACAATGAAGTGGGCAAATAATCCGGAATAACACCGAAATCAACCGGATTTGCTCCGGAAGCATATCCTTGGCCCCAAATTCACCTGCTGAAGAGGCGAATTTTGGGGCCAAGGGGTAAAAAAGTGGGAGTCGCTCGTAAGCCGGGTTCTGTCGAGGACAATCATTCATCTGGGACCTGCGTCACCGCAGACCTCAAGCAGCCTACCCGGAAGCGACGCGGGCCACGCCGATGCTTCCCTATTTGGCCTTGCTCCGAGTGGGGTTTACCATGCCACGGAATGTTGCCACCCGCGCGGTGCGCTCTTACCGCACCCTTTCAGCCTTACCTGTGCCTCCGGACGAATCCAGTGGCCATCGGCGGTCTACTCTCTGCTGCACTTTCCGTAGGCTCACGCCCCCCAGGCGTTACCTGGCACTCTGCCCTGTGGAGCCCGGACTTTCCTCGATGCGCAAAGCACACCGCGATTGCCTGAACAACTCCCACACGGAGTATAACAGCTAGTCTCGGCACCATTTGCGTGAAACGCCATTAAATTAGCACCCGCCCAGACCAGCTATACCGCACCACACCAGCGGCCTCATTCAGACACAAGCTACAGCGACACGATCACCACCCGCAAGCCCAAATTCAGCACCGCACGCAACCAAAAACCCAGCAAATCCGCTACCCTTGGTCGTCTTGCTCGCTCTGCCTGCCGGCAATCAAACCCTGATACAGCACTTTTTTATCGTGACCACTGAATTGCGCCACCACGGCCGCGGCGCGCTTGGGCGGCAGCTCTTTGGCCAGCGCCGCCAGCAGATCAGCCACTTCTATGTTGAGCACACCCTCGATCGGGGCTGCGGTCGCGCCCTGCACCACCAACACCACCTCCCCTCGGCGTTGATCAGCGTCTTCTGCGACCCAGGCGGCGAGCTCGCCCAAGGTCGCGCGCCGCACCGTTTCAAAGCGCTTGGTCAATTCGCGCGCCAGGGTCGCAGGCCGGTCTGCGCCCAAGCACAACACCATGTCCGCCAGCGACGCTTCGATACGGTGCGGTGACTCATAGAAAACCAAGGTGTGCGGCCATTTTGCCACTTCTGTCAGCCGTTTTTGGCGCGGACCACTGCGCGCCGACAAAAAACCCTCAAAGCAGAAATGATCCGTCGGCAGACCACTGACCGACAGCGCCGCCACCACCGCACACGCCCCCGGTACAGGCACCACCGGCACATTCGCCTCGTGACAAGCAGCCACCACGCGATAACCTGGGTCACTGATCAGCGGCGTGCCGGCATCGCTGATCAACGCAATCGACTCCCCCGCCTGCAATCGCTTGACCACTTGGCCGGCTCGTTCGAGTTCATTGTGCTCATGTAATGATTGCACCGCCGGAGAACACCCGATCTCGCGAAACAGCGCCTGACTGGTACGCGTGTCCTCCGCGTAGACCCCATCCACCTCACTCAGCAGCTGAGCAGCGCGCGCCGTGAGGTCAGAAAAATTGCCAATTGGCGTGGCAATGACATAAAGCGAACCGGTGTTCGCGCTCAAGCGTTTCATGCAGCGGGATAATCCTTGTAAACTTGTGTATTCGGACAGACATTAAAAGAAGAGCATGAGCGCGATCAACATGGCAAGACCCCGCCCCTTTCGCCTGCTGATGACAGCAGCCCTTATCGCCAGCCTTGCCGCGTGCGCCACCGCACCTCGCCCGGACGCTGGCTCGACACCCGACCTGAGCACCACACTAGGCGTTGAAGCATACGCCCAACAGCTGCTGTCAGACGAGCAGTTTGCAGAAGCCGCAAAACAATACGCAAGACTCGCTCAAATGGCGCCTGAGCCACTGGGCGCCCAGCACTATGCGCTCATCGAGGCCGAGATCCTCTTCGCCCACAAACTGGACGAGCAAGCTGCCAAACGCACCCAGCGACTGCCGGCCGAGATGCTGAACACCGAGCTGCAAACGCGCCGCCAACTGCTGCAATCAGCGAGCGATTTATTCCAGCAGCGCGCGGCAGACGCGCTGCTCGCGCTGCCTGATCCGCGCCTGATAGCGGACAAAAGCCTGCTGACACGTTATCACGAATTGCGCTTTCGAGCGGGGGCGGCACTGGACGAGGGCGCCCCCATGTTCGACTCGCTGATCGCACTGGACGAGCTCGAAGGAGGCCTGCACCGCGAGCTCCGAAACAACCAGATCTGGCAACTGCTGACCACCCGCAGCGAACTGGCTCTGGAACAACTGGCGATCAACGCGCGCAGCCCCACCCATGCGGGCTGGCTCGCGCTGCTGCAATCCCTCAGAGCGCTACAAGCACAGGGCCTGGACTACCGCTCAACCGTCGCCACTTGGCAGGGGCAGTACAACGAACACCCAGCCCTCGCCATGCTCTTGAACACAGAGCAAGATATCGACAGCCTGCTGGCCAGCGGCACACCCAGCGGCCGCATTTCGCTGATGGGCACCGACGCCATAGCACTGCTGCTGCCCTTCAACGACCGCCTGGCGAAGTTTTCTAATGCCATTCGCGACGGGCTGCTGGCCGCGCAGTACGAGAGCGGCAGCACCCGCGAAATCCGCATTTACAACATCGGCAGCAACCCCGCCGACGCACTGCCCACCTACCAGCGTGCCGTGGCGGACGGCGCCCAGCTAGTGATCGGCCCGCTGCGGCGCAAAGCTCTCGAATCCCTGGTGCGCTACGGCGAGCTCAGCACCCCCGTGATCGCTCTGAACTACCTGCCACGTGGCGGCGCTGACAACCTGATCCAGTTCGGGCTCTCCCCCGAGGACGAGGCGCGTGATGCCGCCAACTACATGGCGCAGGCCGGCTTGCGTACCGCGGCAATGATCCTGCCTGACACAGAAGCCGGCGCCCGCAGCGGTGAGGCCTTCAGACAACAACTCGAGCGCTGGGGCGGCGAAGTGGTGGCGAGCGAAACACTCGACGGCACCCGCAAAGACTACCGCAAGGAGCTCTCGGCCCTGCTGCTCATCAATGACAGCTTACAGCGCCGCCGTAACATCCAAGGCGCGCTCGATACCAGCCTGGTGTTCGAGACCCGCACACGCACCGATCTCGACGCCATCTTTGCCCCCGTGTCCCCCGCCATTGGGCGGGTGCTGAAACCGCAACTGGATTTCCACAGCGCACAGGACACCCCCCTACTCGCCAGCTCCTCCATCTACAGCGGCAGCCCGCAACCGGGCACAGACAACGACTTGAATGGCACGTTATTCAACGACATCCCCTGGCTGCTCGAAGCCAGCAGCAGTCGCGAGGGCGGCCTGCGCAAAAGCGCCGCCAAACTAAAACTCAGCGAAGGGCCCTTGGCGCGCTTTTTTGCCCTCGGTATTGACGCCTACCGGGTAACCGAGCAACTGCCAAGTATGCTGCAAGACAACAACTACTTGGTGGAAGGCGCCACCGGCAAGCTGCTGCTGAGCCCCGAGCGACGGATCAGGCGCCACCTGGCCTGGGCCGAATTCACCGCCGGCAACCCCAAGTCAATCCCCTACAACCCAGCGCCCGTGGAGCCACCGCCACCGACCAGCTCCCTGTTCGAACTCACCGAAACAGCGGACGACTCACCGGGAGAATTTGAGGGCGAGCTTGAGGGCAGCTATGCCGAAGACCTCTAAACAACTGGACGGCCAGGCCGCCGAAGACGCCGCATTGGCCCTGCTGCTCAAGGCAGGCCTGCGCTTGTTGATGCGCAACTACAGCTGCCGCTGGGGCGAAGTGGACCTGGTGATGAAAGACAAAAACTGCATTGTCTTTGTGGAGGTACGCTACCGGCGCAGCAGCAGCCACGGCGGCGCGGCGGCCAGCGTGGATAATCGCAAGCAAGCCAAGCTGCAAAAGACAGCCCAGCACTACTTGCAGCGCCACGCACCCTCCACGCGCCAAGCCGCCCGCATTGATGTGATCGCGGTGCACCCGCAAGCCGACAGCCTGCACTGTGAGTGGATCCCCAACGCGGTGCAATGAATTAACGGCTACGCGCTAGCCACTCGATCCGACCGACCCGAACTTGCGCAGCAGGCCTCAGTAGCGCATCGACAAGCACACCCCGCCACAGCTAGAAAGCAAAGCCTCAAAGCCGGTGGGATTTTCTAGGCCTTTAGATGCGCACCCGCTAAAAGAGCACCTATACTCGGTGATCCCCCGTTAAATCCGATGCAACAGCATGGCCAGCCAGCAACTTTCACAGCGAATCCAACTACTCCAGCGCGCAGAAGAGACCCTGTCTGCCACCCTGGAACTGGCGGCGGAGACACTGGTGCAAACCGTTATCAACGGCGGCAAAATCATGATCTGCGGGGACGAGGCCGGCTACACCATCGCGGCGGAATTCACCCACAAGCTGGTGCACACCTACCAAGTCGAACGCCCCCCTCTGCCCGCGTGCCTACTGACCACGCAATTTGCAAGCGCGGACGATGCGCTCTATGAGCGGCAAGTGCAAGCTCTGGGGAAAGCTGAAGACACACTGGTGTGTATTTTGGGCGGTCAAGATGCCCGCCTGCTGACGCGCGTGATCTACCAAGCGCACTCACTGCAGCTGCCGGTGTTGGTGATCGACAACCCGCTGGCACGGCCAGCCGCAGCCGAGCTGTGGGAAGAAGACGTGGAAATATGCACGCCCTGCGACAACCCAGCGCTGGTACACGAACTGCAAACAACGCTGGTGCACTGCCTCTGCGAATCCATCGACCTCGAGCTATTCGGCGGTCCCGGCAGCTAGGAGCTCGGAGCTCCGCCGCACAAGCGTGCGCAAGCAAGGCGCCCAGCCAACCCCTCTGAAGAACTTATTCGGGCTTTCTATCGGACAAAAAAAAGAGGCTCAAGGCCTCTTTTTTCTACTTCACTACCCGCAACGCAGGTCGCTTACCGCCACTGGGCGGCTTATCGTCCGGCCCCTTGTCGCTAGGCACACTGGGTGCAACCGCTGGATCCACACCCATGCCGGGCGTGTCATCGCTGAACATCATGCCCTGCCCGTTCTCTTTGGCGTAGACAGCGGAGACAGCGACAATAGGCGCTGTCACCCACATCGCCTGCCCACTGAAGCGCGCGCTGAAGGTGACTGACTCCGCCCCCAACTCCAAATCACGGGAAGCCCCTGGACCTATGTTGAGCACGATTCGACCGTCCTCCACATAGTCCAAAGGCACTTCTACCCCCTCTTGATTTGCATCGACAAGCAGGTAGGGCGTCAGGCCGTTGTCACAAATCCACTCGTACATCGCACGAATAAGATAAGGCCTACTGGAGGTCATCGCTTTGGGCAACTCAGCCATCAGCGCATCTCGCGCTCGACTTCGGTCAAGCTCTCTACAAAGCCTGCTCGCTTGAACATCCGCTCCGCATAGTCTTGAATCGGCTTGGTTTCCTTGGGCAGATCCACACCGTACTTGGGCAAACGCCACAACAGCGGTGCGATGGTCGCGTCAACCAAAGAGAACTCATCCGACAGGAAAAAAGGCTTGAGCTCAAACACTTCAGCCGAGGCAACCAAACGCTCGCGCATCAACTTTCGCGCCTCAGTGCGTTTTTTCTCGCTGCCGTTTTCCAAAGTGTGGGCCAGGGGATACCAGTCATTTTCAACGCGGTAGAGCGCCAAGCGCGTTCGCGCTCGGGAAACCGGGTCCACTGGCATCAATGGCGGATGAGGAAATCGCTCATCCAAGTATTCCGCTATCACTCGAGAGTCATAGAGCACCAAATCACGGTCCACCAAGGTGGGTACCGTGTTGTAGGGATTCAGGTGCTGCAGATCTTCCGGCAGATAGTCTGGATCAACGTCTTCAACTTCAACAACGATGTCTTTTTCTGACAATACGACACGCACACGATGGCTGTGCATGTCACTAGGTACTGAAAACAGCGTCATTACCGATCGACGGGCAATGGCAGTCACATATTACTCCAAGTTGGCCAGTGGAGACGCCAAACAGCGGTCCTACCGGCAAATGATACTCACAGGCTAATCCTGCATAAAACACTGATCTCACAAACAAAGAAGGACGAGCGTCCAGAGCAGACGCCCGTCCCAGCCTGTTCACAAGAAATCTCTAGCGCACGTCGCGCCACCATTCTTTCTTCAGTACATAGGCACCTGCTGTAAAGACAAACAAGAACAGCATCACCCAAATACCCATGCTAATTCGCTGTGCCCGGCCAGGCTCAGCAGCATAATGGAGGAAATTTACCAGATCTCGGACCACCTTGTCATACTCTCTAGCAGACAAAGACCCTTCCGTAACCTGCTCGAAGCCCTCAAAGACCTTGTGTTTTTCACCGTGGTCGCCTGTGGTCTCAGTGTACACCGCGCGCTGCAGACCCTGAAGCTCCCACATTACATTGGGCATACCCACGTCCGGATAAGCCAAATTATTGTGACCCGTGCCGGTTCGAGACTCGTCGATGTGAAAAGTCTTCAAGTAGGTGTATATCCAATCCACACCACGCGAGCGCGCGGTCAAGGACAGATCAGGCGGCACCACACCAAAAGCGCCCTTGGCGTAATCGGTCGCCATGGCACTGTCCATCATGTCCGTGACCTTGTGCCGCTTGCCGTCGACATTGCTGGTGAAAATAAGATTTTCTTCAACAATATCAGCAGGCAAGCCCAAGTCATTCGCCATGCGGTTGTAGCGCAGATAACCCAAACTGTGGCAGCCCAAGCAGTAGTTCACGTAGGTTTGAGCCCCGCGCTGCAACGACGCCTTGTTGTTCGGCTGCAGATGCACCGACTCCATATGGCCACCGCCACCTGAGGCTTGCACCAACACAGGCAACAGACAGGCGACCGCGGCAACGATAATTTTACGTCCCAACATCAGTGAGTCACCCTCTCTGGTACAGGCTTGGTGTTCTCATCGCCACTGATAACCCACAGCGCGACAAAATAACCAAAATAAACAACCGTAAACAGGCGAGACAAAATAGTCCCCAGATCGGTCGGCGCTTGCAGACCGTAATAGCCCAACACAACAAAAGCGATCGCCAGCAGGATCAAATTGTATTTGAAGGCCGGTGAGCGATAACGGATGGACCGCACCTTGCCGCGATCGATCCACGGCAGGAAGAACAGCACCACAATTGCTCCCCCCATCACCATGACGCCCGGAAAGGCCGAACCGAACATGGAGGGCGTGGCCCGCAACATGGCGTAAAAAGGCGTGAAGTACCACACCGGCGCAATGTGCTCAGGGGTCTTCAGCGGATCTGCGGGGATAAAGTTCGCGTGCTCAAGAAAATACCCCCCCATCTCCGGCGCGAAGAACACCACCGCAAAAAACACAATGAAGAACACACCGGTACCGAAGGTGTCCTTGACGGTGTAATAGGGGTGAAAGGGTATGCCGTCCAAGGGTATGCCGTCGGCGCCCTTCTTTTTCTTGATGTCCACACCGTCTGGGTTGTTAGAGCCCACGTGGTGCAGTGCCACGATGTGCAGGAACACCAGCGCCACCAAGATCAGCGGCACCGCGATCACGTGGAAGGCAAAGAAGCGGTTCAGGGTGATGTCCGAGACAATAAAGTCGCCGCGCACCCACTCGGTCAGCGCCGGGCCAATCCAGGGGATGGTGTTGAACAGCGAGAGAATAACCTGCGCGCCCCAGTAAGACATCTGCCCCCAAGGCAGCAGATAGCCCATGAAGGCCTCGGCCATCAAGGCGACGTAGATCAACATGCCAAAGACCCAGATCAGCTCGCGGGGCTTTTGGTAGGAGCCGTACATCAATCCGCGGAACATGTGCAGGTAGACAACGATAAAGAAGAAGGACGCGCCGGTTGAATGCATGTAGCGAATCAACCAGCCGTAATCGACGTCCCGCATGATGTACTCGACCGAACTGAACGCCGCGGCGCCGTCGGGTTTGTAGTTCATGGTCAGGAAAATACCCGTCACCAGCTGCAAAATCAGCATCACAAAGGAGAGGACGCCGAAGTAATACCAGAAGTTAAAGTTCTTCGGTGCGTAGTATTTGGACATGTGATATTCGTAGGTTTCCGACAGAGGGAACCTGTCGTCTATCCACGTCATCAATGCATTTTTCTGCTCTGCCATCAGGCGCTCTCCTGATCTTCGCCAATGACGATTTGAGTTTCAGTGAGGTATTTATACGGGGGCACTTCGAGATTTTTAGGCGCGGGCATACCTGTATACACACGGCCAGAAAAATCGAATTTCGAACCGTGGCAAGGACAGAAAAACCCGCCGAACCAGGTCGCGCCTAAGTCGGGCGGCCCCACTTCAGGTCGGTAGGTGGGCGCGCAGCCAAGGTGCGTACAGACACCGAGCAGCACCAACATATTGGGCCTGATCGCGCGCTCCGCACCCACGGCGTAGGCCGGTTGCTGCGGCATGCTCGACTCGGGATCAGCCAACAGCTCCTCCTCTTCAACAGTGGCCAAACTGGCCAGCGCCTCATCGGTGCGGTTGACAATCCAGACAGGCTTGCCACGCCACTCAACAGTCATCATTTGTCCCGGTTCAAGCTTGCTGATATCCACTTCGACCGGCGCACCAGCCGCTCGAGCTCGCGCGCTGGGCGCAAAGGATTTCAGCATAGGGACCGCCAACCCAACGACACCAGCCGCACCAACCACACTCACAGAGGTGGTCAGAAATCGGCGGCGCTTAGGGTCCAAGTCGCTCAGGTCGAGCGAGCCTTGCTCAGCGTTTGCCATGCACAGGTTCTCCAACAAAGGTAATTCGAAAAAGGTGTTCAAATCGAGTGTTAGGGCCCTGCACCTGATCTTTTTCGAGCAAGTGTCGACCGTGAATCCCACCCGAATCGACGGACTAAAAAACGCACGTATAAGCTGTCAATTCTACCACAAACACATACTTCGCCTGTGCAAATCACAACCAAAGAAGCAACTTATTTCCGGATCTAGACGGGATTGTCAATGTCCACAAAACGGTACTGCAAAGAAAAGTGATCCGCCAAATACCGACCCAGGGCCTGAACGCCTCCACGCTCCGTGGCGTGATGGCCCGCCGCTAGGTAGGCGATGCCCGTCTCGCGCGCGGTGTGCGTGGTGCGCTCCGACACCTCCCCCGAGACAAATACCTGCGCCCCGGCCTCACGCGCTTGATCGATGAAATCCTGCGCCCCGCCACTGCAGAGCGCCACACGCTGCACCGTTTGGCCGTGATCACCCAACAGCAAGGGCTCTCGGCTCAGCACCCGTGACACATCTTGGGCGAAGGCGGACAACAGCCTGGGCTCGGCCAACTCACCCAGCCAGAGCAGGCCGTCCGTGCCGCCCGCGCGCAATTGCCGCACATTTTGCAATGAAAAATCCCGTGCCAGGCACGCGTTATTGCCCAATGTCGGGTGCACATCCAGCGGCAGATGATAGGCGAACAAATTCATGTCGTTTTTCATCAAACGGCGGATCCGACGGCCCTTCATGCCCACCAGCGGCTCCGGCTCCCCCTTCCAGAAATAGCCGTGGTGCACCAGCACCGCACAGGCGCCCCAGGCCTCCGCCTCGCGCAGCAAGGCCTCCGAGGCTGTCACCCCCACCATCAGTTTCTCGATGGACTCACGGCCTTCAACCTGCAGGCCATTGGGGCAGTAATCGGCCACAGCCGCCACCGACAACAAAGACTGGCAATA
Source organism: Granulosicoccaceae bacterium (assembly GCA_033852095.1). GTDB lineage: Bacteria > Pseudomonadota > Gammaproteobacteria > CALCKW01 > CALCKW01 > CALCKW01. The sequence goes on from JAWSVD010000134.1 coordinate 44,924, forward strand.
ATCAGAAAATGTCTCGCGATCAATCATGTTCAATGCACAAATAATAGAAATCCCAGTGTTATCATAGACCAGCGACTGAGGGGCAATTCAGCGCTGCTTTTTTGATTACCCACCACCACCCAACGCACCGCAAGGACCACGCCTAGCATGACCTCCGCCCTGCGCCCGCTGATCTACGCCATCCTGACCGGTGTATTGATGGCATTTGCCGCATTCGGTGCCTGGCAACTGCTGCAGGCCAGCCCGCCACCGACCGCCAACACGGCGAGCTACGCCCCAGCTGTCAACCGCGCCTCGCCCTCGGTGGTGCAGGTTGAGGCACAGCGGCGCGACCTCAGCCTGCCCACCAGCAGCAACCCGGTGCTCAACGAGCTGTTCGGTGACGAATCCGTGGCGAGCACCGTCAACAGCCAGGGATCGGGCATCGTGGTGCGCGCGGACGGCCATATCCTGACCAATTACCACGTGGTGCGCGACGCACAAGAGATTGCGGTCACCCTCACCGACCGGCGCAGGCTGCCCGCCGTTGTCGTCGGCGTGGACATTGAAACCGACATCGCCGTGCTCAAAGTCAACGCCAGCGAGCTGCCGCCGATCAACGCCGGCGACGACGGCCTGCTCGCCGTGGGGGATGTAGTGCTGGCCATCGGCAACCCCTACGGCATCGGCCAGACCGTCACCCAGGGCATCGTCTCTGCGCTGCGGCGCCAGGTGGGCGGCTTCAGCGTGTACGACCAGTTCATCCAGACAGACGCCGCCATCAACCCCGGCAGCTCCGGCGGCGCGCTGGTGAATTTACAAGGCGAGCTGATCGGGCTGAACACCTCCGTTTTCAACGGCGCGGCCGACGCCCGCGGCATCAGCTTCGCCATCCCGGCGCGCATGTTGTTCAGCATTGTTGACCAACTCATCGACAAGGGCGCCGTGCGCAGGGGCTGGCTCGGGGTCAGCGGCATCGACGTCGCCCACTCTCCGTTGCGCGATCGCGCCAACACGGGCGTGGTCGTTACTGGGGTATTTCAGGGCGGCCCCGCCGACATCGCCGGCATAAAACCCGGGGATGTCATCGACGGTCTGGATGAACTCGCCACCCCCGACGCACGCAGCCTGCAGTACGTGAGTTCGCACATCACGCCCAGCACTGCCGTTCTGCTGCATGGCAGGCGCAACGGCAAGGCTTTCAAAGCCAAGCTGACCATGGGCGAACGCCAGCGACAGTAAAGAGCGGGCTTGCAAAAACAACGTAGAAACCCCGCCATAGGCGCAAAAAAAAGACGGCCAAAAGGCCGCCTGTTTTTTATCACTGCAATAGAACGCTGCTGCACAGCAATTAAAAGCGGTAGGTCACGCCGATCGAGCCGTAAGCATGCACACCGTCCAATACGTCTTCTATGTCTCGCTTCTCAGCGTCCAGAGCACTTTGTGCCACCCCTGAAGAGGTGGAGAGCACGTTCACATCGGCGCTGCTCAAGGGCTTCAAAACACCCAGCTCAGCCATGAAACTCAGCCCGTCGCGCTCGCCCAGGCGATTGCCCCATCCGAGACCGACAAACGGCCCAAAGCCGGATTGATCGATGTGCGTTTCCAGTGTCGAGCCATCGGTGATTCGCTCGCCACCGCCGACGCTGTAGCTGTCGCCGCCCGACACCTCAACGTCCACTTTCATGTCGAAATGCCCGAGCCCGCCACTGACGAAAAACTGGCTGCGTGCAAAGGGAAACCAATCGGCCCCGACGCGCTGCGCCGAGAGATCCACATCCCCTGTGTAGCTATTGCCTTCGAAATCATAGCGGCTGTCATTGCCGAAATCCGCCTGCGAGAACTGAATCCGCCACTGCAGCTGATCACTGTCACGAAAAGAGACCGGTGTGCGGCCGGAGTAGTTGAGCCCAAAACCCGACTCACCCAGTATCAAGCCCGCCGCACGATCGCTTGCATACGCCGACAGGGGCCCCGTCAACATAAGTATCAAACAGCTCAATTTTGTAATACGCATCATGAGATCAACACCCAGATTCCTGTGTAAGCCATGAATTTTAGAAGCCCAGCCGCCACTTGTCTGTGACCAACTGTAACGCGAGGCCGTGTTCAGACAAGGGCATGCGCACACAAGCTGCAGACCGAGACAAACCGCCTGTGCGCTACTGCTTGACCGCCGAAAACGCCAAGGCCCCGCCAGCGCCTAGATAGAGACTGGCAAAAACCCGGCTCACAAAACCGTTGAGCTTGTCACTGCCCCAGCGCTGATGAGCGCGGTGACTGAGAAAGGCATAGCCCAGCAAACACAGCAGCGACGCTGTCATAAACGTGGAGAGCAACAGGGCAAACTGCCAACCCAGCGCCTCTGCGGTATCGAGAAACTGGGGAAACAAAGCCATGGTGAAGGCAATCGCCTTGGGGTTGGTGAGCGCGATCAGCAGCCCGCGGCTGTAGAGCTTTAAAAAACTGGCGGCCTGCGTTTTTGGCGCACCGACGGGAACGCTCGAAAACCCCGTTCGCCAGAGCTTAAAACCCAGATAGAGCAGATAGATCGCGCCGATGAATTTGACACTGGTGAGCCCGACGCTGGAATAGAGCAAAATCGCGCTCAAACCGAGCACAGATGCCATCGACAGAACAAACAGCCCACTGACGTTACCGGCAATGGTGACCAACGCCCACCAGGGGCCAAAACGCAGGCTGTGGGTTGTCACCAACAACACCGCAGGCCCGGGCGTGAGCGCGGTAAACAAAGCAATTGAAGCGAACAGAAACCAGCTTTCCAGGGACATCATCAGGCCTTTGACATACGTTGAACAGAACGGAAATAAAACACCACAACTAAACCCTGCGCCAAGATCGGAAAAACAGCACTAAATTCTGCAGCTGCCGAACAGATCAAAGGCAGCGATCAAGGCGCTAAGGTGCGCTCGGCGACACACTCGTAGCCGTCCATCTCGAATTCTCTGCAGATCAGCGGCCGCCGGCTGTAGATCGTGCAGCGCATGCTGTCGCGATCCAGCGCGGCGCACCAGCCGTCTTCCAAGCGATGCATGCTCTGCGCGCCCCACTGATCTTCGGCAATAAAGCGCTCAGGCACCCCTGTATCAGTGACCAACATGACCTCCAGGCGACAGCAACTCGCCCGGCAGCTGTCGCAGCCACCAGACGCAGATGCCGCGTCACCGGACAGCCGAAGACTCCTCGAGCAATTTCGCCAAAACCTGCAGCAAGCGACCACACTCCTGTCCAGAACCCACGCTGATGCGCAAATACTCATTGATGCGCGGATCTTTGAAGTGCCGGACAAGGATTTTTTCTTCGCGCAAGGCCGCAGCCAATGACTCGGCTCCGCGCCGGGGGTGCGTCGCCAATACAAAGTTTGCCGCGGAGGGAAGGCACTCAAAGCCCAAGCCCGCAAGGCCCGCCACCAACGCTTCTCGGGTACTCACAACAAGCTGGCAGCAATCCACAAAATAGGCGTCGTCCTCTACGCTGGCAACAGCGCCAGCCTGCGCCAAGCTGTCGAGCGGATAGGAGTTAAAGCTGTCCTTTACGCGCACTAAACCGTCGATCAACGCGGGAGAGCCCAGGGCATAACCCACGCGCAGGCCCGCCAGTGAACGGGATTTGGAAAAGGTGCGCACCACCAGCACGTTGTCGAAACGATCGAGCAAAGCCACCGCACTCTGGCCGCCAAAATCGATGTAGGCCTCGTCCACCAGCACAGCGCAGTGGCGGTTGCTGGCGGCAATAGCTTCGATGGCCTGCAACGACAGCAAACACCCGGTGGGCGCATTGGGGTTGGCAATCACTACCCCACCCGAATCCCGCGCGTAGTCACCGGGTTCGATCGCGAACTGATCGTTCAGCGCAATGGGCTGGGTGGTGATGCCGTACAAGCCGGCATACACCGGGTAAAAACTGTAGCTGATGTCCGGGCACAGCAGCGGCTTGTCTTGCCGAAAAAAAGCATAAAAAGCATGCGCCAATACCTCATCAGAACCGTTGCCCACAAACACCTGCGAGCGGTGCACGCCGTGATAATCGGCCAGGGTTTGCACCAGCGCTGCAGACGCGGGGTCACAGTAGCGTCGCAGGCCGTCATCCGCCGCCTGCCTGATCGCTTCGAGTGCCAGCGGCGAAGGGCCGTAAGGACTCTCGTTGGTGTTCAATTTGATCAGGTCAGCGACTTTGGGCTGTTCGCCCGGCACATAAGGGCTGAGCCGATCTATGCCTGGACTCCAGAATTTACTCACTGGGTATCCTTAGCTATGCGGAAACGCGCGGAGGCGGCGTGTGCCTGCAGGCCCTCACCGTCGGCCAAGACACTGGCGATACGACCCAGTGTCGCAGCGCCTTCAGGGCTGCAATTGATGATGCTGCTGCGTTTTTGGAAATCATAAACGCCCAGCGGCGATGAATAGCGCGCCGTGCCCGAGGTGGGCAAGACGTGGTTCGGCCCCGCGCAATAGTCACCCAGTGCTTCGGCCGTGTGGCGGCCCATAAAGATCGCCCCCGCGTGGCGGATTTGTGGCAACCACGCCTGCGCATCATCCACCGAGAGTTCCAAGTGCTCCGGTGCGATGGTATTGACCACCTCGATCGCCTGCGCCTGATCGGCCACGTGAATGAACACGCCGCGATCCCGCAGTGACGTTTCAATCACTTGCTGCCGAGGCAACTGCAATACGAGCTTGTCCATGCTGGCCTGCACCGCGTCCAGAAATGCAGCGTCGCTGCTGATCAAAATCGCCTGCGCCAGTTCGTCGTGCTCAGCCTGGGAGAACAAATCCATGGCGATCCATGCGGGGTCGGTCTTGCCATCGCAGACCACACAGATCTCCGAGGGCCCGGCGATCATGTCGATGCCCACCTGGCCAAACACCTGACGCTTTGCCGTCGCCACCCAGACATTGCCAGGCCCGGTGATCTTGTCCACCCGCGGCACTGTCTCTGTGCCGTAGGCCAAGGCCGCCACTGCCTGCGCACCGCCAACGGTGAATACTCTGTCCACACCCGCCAAGGCCGCTGCCGCCAAGACCATGGCGTTGCGCTCGCCGCGCGGCGTGGGCACCACCATCACCAGCTCGCCCACACCCGCGACTTTCGCCGGAATGGCGTTCATCAGCACAGACGAAGGGTAGCTTGCCTTACCGCCTGGCACGTAAATACCCGCCCGGTCGAGCGGCCGCACCAGCTGACCCAGCACCGTGCCGTCAGCTTCCGTGTACTGCCAAGATTCCTGACGCTGGCGCTCATGAAAACTGCGCACCCGCTCGGCCGCCGCGGTCAGCGCCGCGCGCTGCTCTGTGGGCAAGTCATCCAGCGCCTGCTGCAGCTCATCGGCGCACACCGTCAGCTGCGCCATGCTGTCCACAGCCAACTGATCGAACTGACGGGTGTATTGCAGCAGCGCGGCGTCGCCCTCACGCCGCACGGTTGCAATGATTTCACTGACGGCGCCCGCTACCTTGTCATCGGACACCGCCTCCCAGGCCAAACGCTGCTGCAGCCGCTGGCCAAAGTCGGGGGAAGCCGCAGACAGGCGGAGCACCTTGTCCATCAGCTGGTCTCGTTGCCTGCGCGACGTGCACGCACTGCCGCTGCCAGATCTTGCAACATCGGCACCGTGCTCTCCCAGTCGACGCAGGCATCGGTGATGCTCTGGCCGTAGGTGGGCTCGCGATCAGCGGAGTAGGACTGGTTGCCCGCCACCAAATTGCTCTCGATCATCACGCCGAAGATGCGGCCGTCGCCATCGGCGACCTGGTGGCAGATGTCACGGTTCACGTATTTCTGACGCTCGTGTTTTTTGCGGCTGTTGGCGTGGCTGCAATCGATCATGACCCGCTCGGGCTTGCCGGATTTTGCCAACAGAGCGCAAGCCTCATCGACGCTCGCAGCATCGTGGTTCACGGCCTTGCTGCCGCCGCGCAAGATAATGTGCGAGGCTTCATTACCGGTAGTGGCAAAAATTGCCGAGTGACCGGATTTGGTCACCGACAAAAAACGGTGCGGACAGGAGGCCGAACCGATCGCGTCCACGGCCAGCTGCATGCTGCCCGCGGTGCCGTTCTTAAAGCCCACCGGACAAGACAAGCCAGACGCCAGCTCACGGTGAGACTGGCTCTCCGTGGTGCGCGCGCCGATGGCACCCCAGGCGACCAGATCCGCAATGAACTGCGGGCTGATCAAATCCAGATACTCGACGCCGCAGGGCAGGCCCAGGCCGTTGATGTCACAGAGCAGCTGCCGCGCCGTGCGCAGACCCTTGTTGATATCAAAGCTGTCGTTGATGTCCGGGTCGTTGATCAGGCCCTTCCAGCCCACGGTGGTGCGCGGCTTCTCGAAATACACCCGCATCACGATCTCAAGATCGCCTTTCAGCTCTTCACGCACTTTCACCAAGCGCTGCGCGTATTCCATCGCCGCAGCCGGGTCGTGGATAGAACAGGGCCCCACCACCACAACCAAACGGTCGTCTTCACGGCGCATGGTGCGCTGGATGGCGCGGCGCGATTCGGACACGGTTTCAAAGGCCTTGTCGCTGCCGGCCACTTCCTGCATCAAATCTTCAGGGGCTATCAGCTTCAAGTGTTCGCTGATGCGCAGGTCATCGGTATTCGTCGTCATGCTGTATTTGCCTCGACTGCACGCGCCATGTCGGCCGTGAAGTCACTGATTTCGCGGTGCTTCAATTTAGCCGCCGCTTTATTAACAATTAATCGAGCTGTGCTGTGACGGATCACTTTCAGCTCGTCCAAACCATTCGCTCGCAAGGTATTGCCGGTATCGACCAGATCGACAATCACGTCGGCCAGGCCCACCAGCGGGGCCAGCTCCATGGAGCCGTAGAGCTTGATCAACTCCACCTGGACCGGGGTCGCATGCTCGCCGCTGAAATACTGCCGCGCCTGCTGCGTGTACTTGGTCGCCACGCGCAGCTGCGTTTTGCTCTCCCAGTCGGAATCGGGACGCCCCGCCACGGACAAACGGCAGGCTGCAACTTTCAGGTCGAGCGGCTCGTACAAGCCGCGCCCGCCGTGCTCGTTCAGCACATCCTTGCCCACCACACCCAGATCCGCGGCGCCGTACTCCACATAAGTGGGCACATCGCTGGAGCGCACCACCAACACCGTGACACCGGGCCGCGTGGTGGCGAATTCCAGCTTGCGGCTGACATCCGGATCCTCCAACAGCTCGATGCCCGCCATTTTTAGCAACGGTGCCATCTGCTTAAACAGGCGCCCTTTGGCCAGCGCAATCGTCAAACCCTGCTGCTCACTCATGACTAGCCCTGCCCCGACACGCGCTCGATGGTGGCACCCAACTGCCGAAACTTCTCTTCTATACGCTCGTAACCGCGATCGACGTGGTAGATGCGCTGCACCAGGGTCTCGCCCTCGGCGACCAGGCCCGCGATGACAAGACTGGCGGAGGCGCGCAGATCAGTCGCCATCACAGGCGCCCCGGTCAGCTTGTTCACGCCGGTGATCATCACCGTTTTGCCTTCGATGCGCGCGTCCATGCCCATGCGCTGCAACTCTTGGATGTGCATAAAACGGTTCTCGAAAATCGTTTCAGTGATCGCCCCCGTGCCCTCGGCCACCGCGTTCAATACGCAGAATTGCGCCTGCATGTCCGTGGGAAAACCCGGGTGCGGCGAGGTGCGCAAATTGATCGCCTTGGGCCGCTTGCCGCGCATGTCCAGCTCGATCCAATCCTCACCCGTGTCGATGCGCGCACCGGCAGCTTCGAGTTTTTGCAACACCGCGTCCATGATCATCGGGCGGGTGTTCAGGGTGCGCACGTGGCCACCGGTCACGGCGGCGGCCACCAGGTAAGTGCCGGTCTCGATGCGATCGGGCACCACGTGCCAACGGCAACCCGAGAGACGCTCCACGCCTTCGATCTCGATGGTCTGGGTGCCGGCGCCGCGGATCTTGGCGCCGCAGGCGTTGAGAAAGTTCGCCAGATCCACAACTTCGGGCTCACGCGCCGCATTTTTAAGTACCGTGGTGCCCTCGGCCAAAGTCGCCGCCATCATCAAGTTTTCGGTGCCCGTGACCGTCACTGTGTCGAACACCAGCTTCGCCCCTTTGAGGCGCTTGGCACTGGCCCTGATGTAGCCGTTCTTCACTTCGACCTCGGCACCGAGGGCACGCAGGCCTTCGATGTGCAGGTCCACTGGGCGAGTACCGATAGCACAACCACCGGGCAGAGACACCTCCGCGTGACCAAAGCGCGCCACCAAGGGGCCGAGCACCAGGATGGATGCGCGCATGGTCTTTACTAAATCGTAAGGCGCGCAGGTGCTGTCTATTTTAGCGGCATCGGTCTCTATGCCCATGCTCTCATCGAGCGTGACCCGCACACCCATGCGGCTGAGCAACTGAATAGCCGTGGTCACGTCGCGCAGGTGCGGCACGTTACTGATGTTCACCGGGGCTTCACACAACAGGGTCGCCGCCACAATCGGCAACACCGCGTTCTTTGCACCAGAAATACGGACCTGCCCCTCCAAGGGCTGGCCACCGACTATCTTTAAGGCATCCATGGGCGTGATCAAACTCCGAAGTTAGGCCGAACAACGTCCAAATCCAGACGCATCAAGGGCAAACCGGCTATATTATCGGAATTGCTTCACCGTCGGTACCTTTGCGCGCTCAACACGCACCAACAATTTCCGCTGCACCGCTCAACCCCACCCAGGACACAACATGATTTTGGCCGCACTCGCCGTATTGGCGGGTTTTGCACTACTTATATTCAGCGCCGACCGCTTTGTCGCCGGCGCCTCCGCCATCGCCTCACATTTCGGGGTTTCGTCCTTGCTGATCGGCGTCACCGTGGTGGGTTTTGGCACCTCGGCCCCCGAGATTTTCATCGCCCTGGTCGCCAGCCTCGACGACAGCGCAGCCCTGGCCGTGGGCAACGCGGTCGGCTCCAACATCGCCAACATCGGCCTGATCCTCGGCGTCACCGCCGTGATGGTTGCCGTGCCCGTCTCCCGGGATGACGTGCGCGACGAAGTCATGGCACTGCTGGCCGCCACGGTGCTGGCCTGTGCCGTGCTGATCGACGGCGAACTCAGCCGCCTCGACGGCTTTGTCCTGTTCGCGGGCTTTATTGTCTTTGTGCTCTGGGCCATTTGGCAAGCCAAGCGCAAACCTGGCGATGACGAAGACGAGCTGCCCGACGGCATGAGGACCGGTCGCGCCTGGATCACACTGCTCTACGCCATGGCCATCTTGATCGGCAGTTCCAGACTGCTGGTCTGGGGTGCCACTAGCATCGCCGAGTCCCTCGGCATCTCCGAGCTGGTGATCGGCCTGACCATCGTCGCCATCGGCAGCAGCCTGCCAGAACTCGCCGCCTCCGTGGCCGCGGCCAGGCGCGGCAAACCGGAAATGGCGCTGGGCAACGTGATCGGCTCCAATATATTCAACACCCTGGCGGTGCTGTGCGTGCCGGCCCTGGTCGGCACCACCGTGCTGCACCCCGACGTGCTCAGCCGCGACCTGCCCGTCATGTTAGGCGCGACTGCCCTGCTTCTTTATATAGTGTTGCGCAAACGCCTGCTGCTGAACCGCCTCGAGGGCGGCCTGCTGGTGACCAGTTTCTGCGCCTACATGCTGTGGCTCGGCATGGCGAGCAGCGCATGAACAAACAGGCACTGCTCAAACTGGCCGATTCGGTGCTGCAAATTGAGGCAAACGCGGTCAACGCGCTGCGCCAGCGGCTGGACGATAATTTTGTGCGCGCCTGCGAAACCCTGCTCGCCTGCGAGGGCCGCGTCATCGTCACCGGCCTTGGCAAGTCCGGCCACATCGCGCGCAAGCTGGCAGCCACCTTCGCCAGCACCGGCACCGCCGCGTTTTTTGTCCACCCCGGAGAGGCCGGCCACGGCGATCTGGGCATGATCAAACGCAACGACGTGGTGCTGGCGCTGTCCTATTCAGGCGAAGCCGTCGAAATCATGTCGCTGCTGCCCTGGCTGGTGCGCCACGGCATCCCGCTGATCGCCCTGACCGGCAAAGCCCACTCCAACCTGGCCAAATCCGCCGACGTGCACCTGGACATAGGCGTCTCCGCGGAGGCCTGCCCGCTGGGTCTGGCACCGACCGCCAGCACCACCGCCTCACTGGCGATGGGCGACGCGCTGGCGGTGGCGCTGCTGGAATCACGCGGCTTCACCGCCGAGGACTTCGCCCTCTCTCACCCTTCCGGCGCGCTCGGCCGACGCCTGCTGCTGAGAGTGAGCGACACCATGATCAGCGGCGACGAGATCCCCTGGGTCAGCCGCGACACCACCGTGGACCAGGCGCTGCTGGTGATGACACAGAAAAGCCAGGGCATGACGTTGATTTCGCCCGACGGCAAGTCACTGCAGGGGGTCTTTACCGACGGCGATCTGCGGCGCGCCCTCGACCTGCGCCAACCCCTGCACGAGGTCACGGTGGGGGACGTCATGACGGCGCCCTGCCAGAGCATCGCACCCGAGGCGCTGGCGGCCGCGGCGGTCAAAGTGATGGAAGACAAGCGCATCACGGCGCTGCCCGTGGTCGGCAGCGACAACAACATCAGCGGCCTGGTGCACCTGCACGCCCTGCTGCGCGCAGGCGTCAGCTGATGCCCGCCGCAGCACAAGACAAGCGCGGCAGCCCCACGGCGCAGCCGCAATTCGTGCCAAAATTCCGGCTGCGCCAGTGGCTGCTGGTGAGCGCGCTCAGCGCAGTCGGCCTGTGGCTAGTCGTCAGTCGCAGCCCCAGCCCCAGCCCCGAATTCGAAAGCGTCTCCATGGCGAGCGCCCAAGCCGATTATTACCTCGAATCCCTGGTATTGATCAGCACTAACGCCCACGGCGACCTAGACTACACACTCAGCGCAGACACACTGATCCACCTGCCCGGCGAAGCCAAGGCCATTGTCTCCTCCCCCTCCCTGCTGGTGCACAGCAAAGACAGCGACTGGGCCCTCAGCGCGCAGCAGGGCACGCTGCCGGACCACGGCAAAGTCATCGATTTGACGGGGGATGTGCAACTTGAGCAACTCGCCGGCGGTCAGACACCTGTGCGATTATCAACCCCTAGCCTGCGCTTAGACCGACAGCGGCGATTGTTCAGCAGCGACAGCGGCGTGGCGGTAGAAGGCCCCGGCTGGCAATTGCGCGCAGACAAAATGACCGGCCGCGTGGACAGCGGCAAATTGATTTTCAGAGACAACAACCATGTTCAATACGCACCCCCCCGGCAAACTGAAAAGTGACAAACTGAAAACTGACAAGCTGAAAGCCAGCAAGCCGGCACCTGCTAGGCCAGCACGGCGGCAACTGCTGCCGCTGGCCCGCTCGATCAGCCTTGGACTCTGTTACGCCCTGAGCACGCCGGCCATGGCGCTGCCACAAGACAGCCAGCAGCCGGTGGAAATCAGCGCCGACCGCACCGAATTCGACAGCGGAAAGCAACAGCACACCCTCAGCGGCCGGGTGCAAATCACCCAGGGCAGCATGCGCATTGACGCCGAAGAAATCACCCTGCGCCTCAAAGACGGCCAGATCACCGAAGTTAACGGCCGCGGCACGCCACTGCGCTACCGCATCACCGACAACGACGGCCAGCCGCTGGAAGCCAGCGCGCGGCAGATCATCTACCGCCCGGTCGAGGCCAAGCTCTCGCTGCTGGGGGACGCCACGCTCAATCGACCCGACCGCGCGCTCAGCGGTGAACGCATCGACTACAACATCGGCACAGCCCGCATCAACGCGGTCGGCAGCAAAGACAAGCGCGTGAAAATCGTGATCCAACCGGAAAAGAAAAAACCATGAGCGCCCTGCACGCCCACAACCTGCGCAAAAGCTACGGCCGCCGGACCATCGTCAGCGACGCCAGCCTGAGTGTCAGAAAAGGCGAGGTGGTCGGGCTGCTCGGCCCCAACGGCGCGGGCAAGACCACCTGCTTCTACATGATTGCAGGCCTGGTCAAGGCGGATGCCGGCCAGATCACCCTCGACGACCAAGACATCACCCGCCTGCCGGTCCACTTGCGCGCCAAGGCAGGCCTAGGCTACTTGCCACAGGAGGCCTCGGTCTTCCGCAAACTGTCGGTCGCCGACAACATCCGCGCCGTGCTCCAGCTGCGCCCCGAGCTCAACCGCAGCCAGCGGGACAAACAATTGGAGATGTTGATCGAAGAACTGCAGATAGATCACATTCGCGACAGCCAGGGTATGTCACTCTCTGGAGGGGAGCGGCGCCGCGTCGAGATCGCGCGCGCACTGGCGATGGAGCCGCGCTTTATCCTGCTGGACGAGCCCTTTGCGGGTGTAGACCCCATATCCGTGGGCGACATACAGCGCATCATCAAGCACCTCAGCAGCCGCGGCATCGGTGTTTTGATCACGGACCACAACGTGCGCGAAACCCTCGGCATCTGCGAGCGAGCGTATATTTTGGGGAATGGAACGGTTCTGGCAGAGGGAACACCACAGGAGGTGCTGGACAATACCCAAGTGCGGGAAATCTACTTGGGTGACAACTTCCAGATATGATGCAGTATTTATGCCATTATTATGTCACTAATGTTCTATTTGTGACCAGTAAATGTCTATTTGAGACATTTGCCTAAAGTATCGCTTGCAGCCTGACAAACACCATCCATACTTCCTCTTGCACTCAGGCGAGACCTGAGCCTAAGGTAGAAGCCAACCCAGCACCGAAAGTGGTCACTGGGAGAGGCATCGGCAAATTCTAGCGCTAGTCCTGCCGCTATACGGTAAGAGCACGCGCCCGGTGAAGGAAAGTGGAACGTCATGAAACAAGCACTAAATATGAGAATGGGCCAATCACTGGCCATGACACCTCAACTGCAGCAAGCCATACGGCTGCTGCAATTGTCCACACTGGAGCTGCAGTCTGAAATCCAGGACGCACTGGAATCAAACCCCCTGCTAGAGGTCAACGAAGAAGACCACAGCAGCACAACCGAAGAAGCGTCATCCACTACCCGCAAAGAAGTGCGCGAAGCCGAAGCCGAGACCGCCAAGGCCAAAGAGCTCGAAGTGGCGGACGGCGGTTTTGCCGACTCCCCCGAAGAGAAAGGCTCAGACGAGAGCCTGCAGTCCGAGAGCATGCCGGACGAGCTGCCCGTCGACAGCGCCTGGGAAGACGTCTACGAGCCCAGCTACACCGCTTCCTCGTCACGCGGCGAAGAAGGCACACGAGACTTCACTGAATTCCACAGCAGCGGCGCAGCGTCCTTGCAGGACCATCTGCTGGAGCAGCTCTACCTGAGCCCCCTGAGCAACTCAGAGCACCAGACCGGTGCCGCCATCATCGAAGCCATCGATGACGCAGGCTACTTGAGCGACCCCTTAGAAGACATCGTCGAAAGCAGCAACCAAGACCTCGAAGAGCGGCAGCAGATGAGCAACGACAGCGCCGAAAAGCTGCTGAGCTTCATCCAGCGCCTCGACCCCATCGGCTGCGGCGCTCGCAACATCGGAGAATGCATGTACGTGCAGCTCGAGCAATTGCCCAGCTCCCCCATTCGCGATCGTTCTTTGACGGTGGTCGGCAGACATTTGGCGCTGCTGGGCGCTCACGACCTGCCAAAAATTCGCCGGGAAATGAAAATCACCGAAGGCGAGCTGCAGGAAGCGATCGACCTTATCCGCTCGGTCAACCCCCGCCCCGGCGCACAAATCACCGCCAACAACGCGCAATACATCGTCCCCGATGTCTTTGTGCGCCGTGAGCGCAACGCCTGGAAAGTCGAGCTCAACCCCGACATCGCCCCGCGACTGGGCATCAACAGCCTCTACGCCAACATGGTCAAGCGCGCCGACAAGAGCGACGACAACACCTTTATCCGCAACAATCTGCAAGAGGCCCGCTGGTTCATCAAAAGCCTGCAGAGCCGCAACGAGACGCTGCTGCGCGTCGCCACGGCGATTGTCGAGCACCAACGTGACTTTCTCGAGCATGGCGAGATGGCGATGAAGCCTTTGGTTTTGCGCGACATCGCCGAACAACTGGAAATGCACGAATCAACGATCTCTCGGGTCACCACGCAGAAATTCATGCACACGCCCCGCGGCATTCACGAATTTAAATACTTCTTCTCATCGCACGTCGCCACCGCCGACGGCGGCGAGTGCTCGGCCACGGCTATTCGCGCCATGATCCGCGAGCTGGTGGCCAGCGAGAACCACCAATCCCCCCTGAGCGACAGCAAAATTGCCAGCACGCTCGTGAACAACGGCATCAAAGTCGCACGACGCACGATCGCAAAATACCGCGAATCCATGGCAATCCCTCCCTCAAACGAAAGAAAAAGGCTAAACTGATCTACAGACGAAGTGCTTTTCCAAACAACCAGCAGCCACCGACATATGCTCGGTGGCGCGTTGTTTTTTCAGCACTTTTCTGGACATGGAGTCCACTTCAGATCAGCGCAAGGACGCCCCGGCGCACAAAAATTGCCGCTCGCAGCCGCGAGCAGCCATTCGCGCCAGCACAACAGCTGGCTCTGCTACACGCCTCTCAAATAGGAGCACTCTATGAATCTCACCATCGCCGGACATCACCTGGAGGTCACAGATTCACTGCACCACTATGTCGGGGAAAAAATCGACAGATTGGAGCGACATTTTGACAACGTGACCGACATCCAGGTCATCCTAAGCGTGGAAAAACAACGACAAAAAGCAGAGGCAACCGTGCACGTCACGGGCGCCACGTTGTTTGCCGAGACTGTTGACGAGAACATGTATGCCGCCATCGACTTGATGACCGACAAGCTAGACCGCCAAATCATCAAGCACAAAGAGAAGCTCAAAGACCACCACCGAAGGGAAAAAGAGCAGATCGACAAACAGCTAGAGGAATAGTTTATTGCGGTCGGGGGTCACTCCTGACTTGACGTGAACGCTTCCCCGCTGTCTAATCGCCAACCCAACAGCGGGGAAGACTAGCCGTCGAAAATCGACCGGCCCAACCATCATGCCTGGATTGTACAATCTACTGAAAGCTGAGCGCGTCATCTGTCGCGCAGACATCAGCAGCAAAAAACGCGCGCTGCAAACGCTCGCGGAAGTGCTTGCCAAAAGCGACCCTGAGCTCAAATCCCGCAAGGTGTTTGACAAGTTCTGTGATCGCGAAAGGCTGGGCTCGACCGCACTGGGCCACGGCATCGCCATCCCCCACTGCCGCATGGAGGGCCTCAAAGAACCGCTCGCCACCCTGATCACCTTGGCAGAGCCCATCGATTTCGACGCACCGGACAATCAACCACTGGATTTACTCATCGGCCTGATGGTGCCCAGCGACGCCTGCGACACCCACCTGCAGCTGCTGGCGGACATCGCCAAGCGCTTCAGCGAGAAGGGCATGTGCGAAGCCGTGCGGCAAGCGAACAGCGCCGAAGAAGTGATGGACCTACTGCGCCCTAAAGCGCCGACTGAATGACCACCAAGCTCACCATAGAATCACTCTACGAGGCGCTCTACGGGCCTCTCTCCCTGGCCTGGGTCGCAGGCCGCCAAGCCGCCAGCAAAGAAGTCTCACGCGACCGCAGCAAGGCGGAGCGCCCCAATTTGGTGGGCCACTTCAACCCCGTCTCACCCAACCGCATCCAGCTCATCGGCACCACCGAATATGCCGTGCTGCATGGCGACACGCCGCACGATTATTTTGCGCGCACGCAAAGCTGCGACATCGTGATCTACAGCGATGACCTAGAGCCGCCAGCGGCCGCCGTGGAGCTGGCCGAACAGGCATCCATCGCCCTGTTCAAATCCCCCCGCCCCGCCAGCGAGCTGATCGCGGAGCTGCGCTACTACCTGGCCAGACGGCTCGCCCCGAGCAAAGTGGAGCACGGCGTGTTCCTCTGCGTGCTGGGTGGCGGCGTGCTGATCACCGGCGCCCCGGGGACCGGCAAGAGCGAAGTTGCCCTGGAACTCATCAGCCGGGGCCACAGCCTGGTTGCCGATGACGCCCCCATCTTCACCCGTATCAGCCCCACCGTCATCCAGGGGACCTGCCCCGAGATGCTGGAGAATTTCCTGGAGGTGCGCGGACTGGGCATACTGAACGTGCAACAAATGTATGGCGACGCGGCAACTCGTAGTAAAATGACATTGCACCTCATCGTGCATTTGCAACAATGCACTGACGAAGACCTGCAACATTTTGATCGACTGGACGGGCAGCGACGCGTGCGTCGCATATTGGGCATCGAAGTGACGGAGATCACCATCCCCGTTGCGCCTGGTCGCAACCTTGCAGTGCTCGTGGAAGCTGCAGCACGGAATTTCATGTTGATGTCACAAGGCATATACGCATCAGCGGATTTACAAGAAAAACAACGCCAGTTTTTGGCAAAGGGGATTTAAATGCGGTGCCTGATCGTTAGTGGACAGTCTGGCTCAGGGAAGAGTGTTGCCTTGCACACACTGGAAGATGCAGGTTATTACTGCATCGACAACCTGCCCATCGAGTTGCTGCCAGATCTCATTAAAAAACTGGCGTCTCGCCCGATTCAAAACAAGATTGCCGTCGGCGTGGACGCCCGCTCCAGCGACGACCAAGGCATGAAATCCCTGCCCAAAATCCTGCAACAGCTGCGTGATGACGACGTCAAAGTCGAAGTCCTGTTCCTGCAAACCGATCTGGACACCCTGGTGCGCCGCTTCAACGAAACGCGCCGCCGGCACCCACTGACCTCGGAAAACGTACCGCTGGTGCAGGCGATCAATCTGGAGCGCAAGCTGCTCGAGCCCGTCAGCATGTCGGCGGACGTCTTTATCGACACCACCACCAGCAATTTGCACCAGTTGCGCAAGCACATTCACGAGCGCTTCCTCGACGAAGACAGCGAAGGCATGTCGATACTGTTCCAATCTTTTGGCTACAAGCACGGCACGCCGCTGGACACTGACTTTGCCTTCGACATCCGCTGCCTGCCCAATCCGCACTGGGAAGTCAGCTTGCGCCCCCTGACGGGCCGCGACCAGCCCATCGTCAAATTCTTGGAAGAGCACGCCTCGGTCGAGGATATGTACCGCTCTATTTCGGACTTTCTCACCCGTTTCGTGCCACACTTTGAGGCAGAGAACCGCGCCTACCTGACCATCTCCATCGGATGCACAGGTGGCCGCCACCGCAGCGTGTACATGTCTGAGCGCCTGGCTGAGCTGTTTCGCCAGACAGGGCGACCCGTGTCGGTACGGCACAGAGAGCTAGACTAGCTCACCCTACAAAGATCCGAGGAGAAAACATGCTTCGCGAAGATGTAGAAATAATCAACAAACTGGGGCTGCACGCGCGCGCTGCCGCCAAATTGGTCAAGGTGGCCTCCGCCTTTGAATCTCAAATTGATATCGAACGCGAAGGGCACCAGGTCAACGCCAAAAGCATCATGGGCGTGATGATGCTGGCCGCCAGCCAGGGCACCTCCCTGGCCGTCAGCATCGAAGGGCCCGACGAAGCTGAGGCAATGGACGCGGTGCTAGACCTCGTCAACAACCGCTTCGACGAGGACGAATGAAATGAGCTTGATGTTCAGCGGGATCGGCGTATCCCGTGGCATCGGCATTGCGACCACCCGGTTGCTGCTGCGCGACAAGCTTGAAATCCGCGAACGCAGCATCACCAAAGCCCGGGTCAAGGCCGAGATAAAGCGCTTCGATCAAGCCATCGAAACCGCCCAGCGAGAGCTGGAAGCTGTACGCAAATCCATCCCCACCGACGCCGGCGCCGACATCAGCTCCTTCATCGAGACACATTTGCTGATGATGTCGGACGAAGCTTTTGTCAACCAACCCCGCATCACTATTGGCGAGCAATTGGTCAACGCCGAGTGGGCGCTGCACCAACACCGCGAAGCGATCATCAAAGTCTTTGAAGACATGGATGACCCCTACCTCTCCACGCGGAAAAATGACATCAATCACGTCGCAGACGCGGTCCTGCACGCACTGCAACACGGCGATAAACGGCGCATCAAAACTGGCGAACAGGAGTGGGAAGGCGTCATTGTCGTCGCCGACGACCTGACCCCAGCCGACACTGTCATCATGCAACACCAGGGCGTGGCCGGCTTCATCACTGAATCCGGTGGCCAGCTGTCACACACGGCTATCCTCGCACGCAGCCTGGGCATCCCGGCCATCGTCGGCATCCACAGCGCTCGCCGCTACATCCGCGACGGCGAAACCGTGGTAATGGACGGCGCCTCTGGCCTGGTTGCCGCCGACCCGCACGAAAAAACAATCGCCCTGTACCGCAAACGCCAGCGCGAGCAAAAACGCGCACTGCGCGAGCTGGAAAAACTGCGCGATGCAACCGCTGAGACCGCCTGCGGCACGCCCATCAATTTGCTGGCAAACATCGAGAACGATGACGACATCAAGGCGCTGCGTCGCGCCAACGCGGTCGGCGTCGGGCTCTACCGCACCGAGTTCCTCTACATGAACCGGGATGGCATCCCGACCGAGGAAGAACACTTTCAGGTCTACAGCAAGATCATCCGCGCCCTCAAGGGCGCTCCTTTCACCATTCGCACGGTCGACCTGGGTGCAGACAAACAATCTGCGCACACCGAAAAGGGCCCGCAAGAGCGCAACCCCGCACTTGGATTGCGCGGCATCAGGCGCTGCCTGCACGAACCCGCCCTGTTCGTGCCGCAGCTGCGCGCCATCTTGCGCGCTGCCGCCAAGGGACCGGTGAACATCTTGCTGCCCATGCTGACCAACCTCGACGAGATACAACAGACCCGAGCCGTGCTGGATCGAGTGCGCACCGCGCTGCTCGAAGAGGGCCGCAAGGTCGGTGAAAACATCCAATTGGGCGGCATGATCGAGGTGCCCGCCACCGCTATCGCTGCGGATCAATTCGCGCGCGAACTCGACTTCATGTCCATTGGCACCAACGACCTGATTCAGTACACCCTGGCCATCGACCGCATCGACGACCACGTCAACTACCTCTATGACCCCCTGCACCCGGCGGTACTGCTGCTGATCAAAAACGTGCTCGACGCGGGCAGAAAACGCCGCGTGCCCGTGTCTATGTGCGGGGAAATGGCCGGCGACGAACGTTTTATACGGCTGCTGATGGGGCTTGGCCTGCGGGATTTTTCCATGCCCTCAAACTCCCTGCTGGCTGCTAAAAAAGTCATCCTCGGCACCAAACTGCGGGAACTGCGCAAGCTCAGTGACAGCTTTATCAACGAGACCAATGCAGACAAAAGAGCGGCTATCCTAGAGAAGATCAACGCCAATACAGTCGTTGAAGACTAGAACAAGCCCGATCAGCGCCTGCGCCCTGGGCGTGCGGCACCCGTGCGCGGCGGCAATCAGCCCCGCGCACCACGGGAGCCTCCGCCCTCAGCGGAGATCCCTCAGCCCTCCCACCCCACTCTCCACCGCTGAGCGATCTGCCGCATGAAAGAACAAGCACCCATTGAGAATTTACAGGACCGGCTAAAAGACAATTCACAGCGTCCAGAGAGAGAGAACAAGGGGCGGCGCGCGCGGGACAAAAAGCCACACCATGAAAAGGCCGCCGAATCGCGGGTGCGCATCGGCGAGGTACTGGAGAGCGGCCAGGCGATCCACGCCAAGCAGACAATGCAGGCCATGCACCCGACCGATCTCGCCCATGCACTGGAATCTCTGCCCAGCAGAAAACGACTGGTCGCCTGGCAGCTGCTGGACGGCGAGCTCGCCGGTGAAGTGCTCACCGAGCTCAACGAAGAGGTGCGAGACTCGCTGGTAGAACAGCTGGAATCCAGCGAGCTGCTCGAAGCCATACGCGGCTTGGAAGTCGATGACATCGCGGATTTGATCCAGTCCCTGCCCGGGACACTGATCCCCCAAGTGCTGGCCGGTCTGGACAAACAGAACCGCCAGCGCGTTGAGTCTGTCCTGTCCTGGCCCGAAGATAGCGCGGGCGGATTGATGGATCTGGACGTGGTCACCGTGCGTCATGATGTCAGCCTGGACGTGGTGCTGCGCTATTTGCGGCTGCGCGGCGAAATACCCAAACACACCGACCGCCTAGTGGTCGTGGACCGGCACGACTTCTACCAGGGCCTGCTGCCACTGCGGCGGCTGCTGACCAACGACCCCGACCTGCTGGTCGCGGACGTGATGCGCACCGACATCGAGCCCATACCCGCCGACATGCTCGACACCGACGTGGTGCGCCTGTTTGAGGATCTTGATTTGATCACCGCCGTGGTGGTGGATGACCACGGCCGTCTGCTCGGCCGCATCACCATCGATGACGTTGTCGACGTGCTGCGCGAAGAAGCAGATCAACAGGTCTACAGCATGGCAGGCCTGTCACCTGACGACGACCTCTTCGGCTCGGTCGTTCGCAGCGCAAAAAAACGCGCGGTGTGGCTGGGC
The DNA here is from genome assembly GCA_033852095.1 of Granulosicoccaceae bacterium. GTDB lineage: Bacteria > Pseudomonadota > Gammaproteobacteria > CALCKW01 > CALCKW01 > CALCKW01. Next base: position 65,318 of record JAWSVD010000134.1, read on the forward strand.
ATCAACCTGCTGACCGCCCTGCTCGCCGCCTGGGTGATAGGCCAATTCGAAGTGGCGCTGGACACCATCGTCGCACTCGCCATCCTCAACCCCGTGGTCGCCAGCATGGGCGGCATAGCCGGCGGCCAAACCCTGACGTTGGTGATACGCAGTCAGGCCATGGGCCACCTCAGCAGCGACAACGTCAACTGGCTGCTCAACAAAGAGATCGTGGTGGGCGCCATCAACGGCGTCACCTGGTCGGTGGTGGTCGCCCTCGTCGCCTGGGCCTGGTTCGACAACGCCCAGCTCGGCCTCGTCATCGGGGCTGCGCTTGTGCTTAATCTGCTGGCAGCTTCCGCCGCTGGGGTCATTATCCCCGTGATGCTCAAGCGCATGGGCGTCGACCCCGCTCTCGCCGGTGGCGTTATTCTCACCACCGTCACAGACGTGGTGGGTTTTGTCTCCTTCCTCGGCCTGGCCACACTGGTGCTGCTGAACTGAGCCACCGCCGCCTTCTGTGCTCAGGCTTTCGCGCCGGCGTCAGACAGTTCATAAGCCAGGGTGTCTCGCGCGTAGGCGCCGTGCAGATCCAACATCCTCTCGCGCCAATCGTTGAGCGCTGAATCCGCGTTTAGCAGCTGATAGGCGGACACACAACGGCACCACTGAAAGGCGCTAAACAACAGATAATCCGCAGCCGTCGGCTTGTGCCCGCAAATAAAGGCCTGCTCTTCAAGCGTTGCCCTGATCGGCTCCAGCGCCGCGATCAAGCGCGTGCGTGAGCCATCGCGCCCCGCCTGAATATCCTCCAGCGTGGCGCCCACCATCGCCTCGCGTGACTGCCGAAAATAGTCTTTATCAGCCGCGTGCAAACCATTGTGTATATCCAACACCACGCAGCGGAACATCAGCGAATGAACGATCTTTTCCACCCAGTTTTTAAAGTACAAGGTTGCTTTTGGCTCAGCCAGAAACACCGCTGACTGCGGGTAGCTCCGCTCCAAATACTGCATGATCTGCCAGGAATCGACCACGGTTTTCTCGCCGTCACAGAGCACCGGCACCTGCCGGTGCTCGGCAAAGGCGATGCGATGCTTTTCCGTGAAACGCCAGGCGCGCTGATCAGCGGCCAGACCCTTGTGCGCAAGCACCATTTTGACACGCCAGCAATAGGGGCTGAAGCGTCGTTCGTTTTCGGCGGCGGCAAGGTCATACAGGATAATACCCATTCTCATTTCCCTCGGGGCTGCGTGTTAGTGTTGCCAGACACTGTGCCACAGTAGCACCGCTGCGGGCCAACCCTGAAGACAAAAGCGAGACCACCATGCAGGGAAACCTGAGTAAGATGCGCGCCACACTCGGCCAGCCCGCGCAGTACCAGCTGCCACTGGGCGATCAATTGCTTGATCTCAACCCCCTGCTCGGCAAGCACCTCAGGCTGGAGTTCAACGGTGAGATCAACTGCAGCAACTGCGGTCGGCGCAGCAAAAAAAGCTTCTCCCAAGGGCATTGCTTTCCCTGCATGAGAAAGCTCGCCAGCTGCGATATGTGCATCCTCAAACCCGAGACATGCCACCACGCGGCGGGCACCTGCCGCGAGCCCGAGTGGGGCGAAGCCAATTGCATGACCACGCACGTGGTGTACCTGGCCAATACAGCGGGCGCGAAAGTGGGCATCACCCGTCACAGCCAGGTGCCGACCCGCTGGCTCGATCAGGGTGCCTGTCAGGCACTGCCCATCTTCACAGTGCGCACTCGCCTGCTATCGGGCCTGGTAGAAACAGCCCTAGCAGAGCACGTCAAAGATAAAACCAACTGGCGCGCGCTGCTGAAAAGCGACGCCGAAGCGATTGACTTGATCGCGCTGGCCGGCGATTTAAAACCCCGCATCCAATCGACCTTGGAAAGCCTGACCGCAGAATACGGCGACACCGCCTGGCAATCACTGGACGAATCCGTGGTCGAGATCAACTTCCCCGTCCAGCAATACCCGACAAAAATCATCTCGCACAACTTCGACAAAAACCCGGTGGTCGAAGGCACGCTGCAGGGCATCAAAGGCCAGTACTTGATATTCGACACGGGCGTGATCAACATCCGGAAATTCACGTCCTACAACGTCAGCGCNNCGCTAAGGCGCCTTGTTCGCCAGCTGCTGCTCAATCAATTCCGCGATGATTTGCACGCCCGGCTCAATTTTATCGGCCGCGATCGAAGAAAACCCCAAGCGAAAACAATTTTTCGGCGGGTCTTTTTCAGCAAAAAACACGTCACCCGGCTCGATCACCACACCGCGCTCAAGCGCCACTTGCATCAACGCCCTGGCGTCCAGGCCTTCAGGCCCAGTGACCCAAAATGCCGTGCCGCCAAAACTCGGCGCCTTGGCGGAGTCGGGCAAGTACTTTGCCAGCGCATCCCCCATGACTTCCCAGCGCTCGCGGTAGCTGCTGTGCAATCGCGTGATCAGGGAATCGTGGTGGCCAAGTGATAAAAAGAAAGACGCGGTGTGCTGATTGTTGGTCGGCGGGTGACGGTACATCAAGCGCCGCAGTGCGCGCAGCTCACGGATCACGGCGCGATCCGCGGCGACAAAACCCAAACGCAAGCCCGGTGCAAAAGCCTTGGTCAAACTGCCCACGTAGAGAACCCGACCGCTCTTGTCCAAACTTTTGAGCGCAGGGGCGGGTTCACCCAGGTAGTTTGTCTCGCACTCGTAGTCGTCTTCGATGATAAAAAAATCGTCTTGCTCAGCGCGATCTAGCAAGGCTTGGCGCCGCGCCAAGGACATGGTCACGGTGGTAGGGCTCTGGTGACTGGGCGTGACAAACACGCTGTGACAGCCTTGCATATTATCATCGACCACCACGCCCTCTTCATCCACACGCAGCGGCCGAACCTCACCACCGTGCAGACTGAACATATGCCTGGCATCGGGGTAACCCGGGTTCTCCACCCCTACCACCGCACCCAGGGGGTGTAATAAGGCACTGATCAACTTGACAGCGTTCTGCGCCCCAAGAGTGACCAGCACCTCATCCGCGCTGGCCCACACGCCGCGACGCGGCAGCACGCGCTGGCATATTTGCTCTATCAGCGAGGCGTCGTCGTGATCGGCTAAATCAGGTGACCAGCTGTGAATCGCCGCCACGGAGAGCGATTGGCGCACACACTCTCGCCAATCGTTCACCGGTATCAAGCCTGTATCAGGCTGACCGTAGACAAAAGGGAAGGGGTAATCGCGCCAGTTTGCCGGTTTTTCCACGCAGGGGTAGGCGCTTGCCTTGTGGGTAAAACGCTGCTCCCAGTCGATGCGGCAGGCATCATCGCACGCTTGTGCTTCGCTGGGCGCTTCGACCCGACCGCGCAAGATATCCGGGTTGACAAAATAACCGCGGCGCTCGCGCGCCACCAGAAAACCCTCATCGATCAGCTGCTCGTAGGCCAACACCACCGTGTTGCGCGACACGTGCAACTGCCGCGACAATTCGCGCGAACTGGGCAGGGGGTGATCGGGGGATATGCGGCCGTCCAGAATGGCGGCGACCAACTGCTCGCGCAGCTGTCGCTGCAGGCTGGTATCGCCACTGGAATCCAAATGAAACAACTGATGCCACATGACGGCGTCATTTCCAGCGCGCATCACTCTCTCCTAAAACACGTTTAAAATACGAGATATTCAAAGCGGCGTGTTTTCGGAAACATCTTTGCAGGGGCCTCGGCAACGCCTTGTAGCGCGCGCCCATTACCACTGCCCGCCTGTTGTTGCTTAAGGGCAGCGACAATGCAGCGACTCGGGCCCGATTTTAATCGAGCAAAGCCACCCGCAATTATGGCGCCCGCCCATCATAGGACAGACGGGCAGAAGATGCGCGCCTTTCAGAAAAACGTGGCTCAGGGAGAGTGAGAGCACTGCCCCTACGGCAACAAGCCTACTCCACAGGGTTGATCAGAGATTCCATGAAGGCATCGGCCGACCGTGTTGGCCCCAGATAGGGCCCGTAACCCGATTCGAAATTGGAACGACACGCCGCAATGTATTGGCGTTCATCCATCATGCCCTCGACCCATGCGGGGATCATCAAGGTCTCAGCCACCAACCGTGCCGAGCGCAGGTAGTCATCCCTGAAGGTTGCGTCTCGGTGCCAGTGCGGTTGCAGCCGAACCGCGTCAGGCTGCAAGCGGATCAGCAGATCCAACTGCCCACCACCGGAGCCAAACTCATCCAATACCAGCCTGAAACCCGCTGCGCGCATGCGCTCTATGGCGTCCCACAGGGGTTGCTCAGGGGTGACGAAATCGCGCTCAATGAGGTAGATCTCCACCTGCTCCGGCGGACACTGCACGGCTTCCAGCAGTTCAGTCAAGTCGTGCAGCAGCTGCTCACCCTGCCAATACAAGGCCAGCGCTGGCAACTTTAAACCCACGCACATGCCTTCAGCGGTGGGGCTGCACTGCCGCCAGGCGCAAAGATCGGTGACAGCGGAGGCCACTGCGTAGGTGGCCAGTTCGTTGGACCAACCCCGCTCGATCGCATTGCGCCAAATCTCGGCCTGCGATACATCGCCCAGAACCGGGTGTTTCCAGCGCAATATCACTTCTGCGGCTTCCACAGCGCCCGTGCTCAAACTGGCCCTGGCCCGATAACAGGCGTTCAGCTCCGCTCGCTCCAGCGCACCGGGCAGCGCCTCTGCCAGCAGGGCGTCACGCTCATCGGTATAACGAATGTGACGCACCGTGCGCTGGGCGTGCTCGCGGTCCGTCATGTCATTGGTGTTATAGGTGGCGGTGCCCATCATCAGCCGGCCGAGCTGGCTGAAGCTCTGCACCTTGCCGGTGTCGGCGGGGTAGAACACCCGCGAGGAACGGCAGCGAACCGTCACCATGCGGCCGTTGACACTCAGCGGTTCGGCGTAGAGGTCTTGCAGCGCGAGGCTCAGGGATTCCGCCAAAGCCTCCTCGTCTTCGCACTCATACACGGCCAAGATGATGCCGCCGTTCAATTGCGCGCAGAAACTGTCGGCCGGCAACACCTCTTGCATGCGGCGGCTGAGCTCACGCCACAGAGCGACGTGGTCGTTGTAACTGCGGTAATGGGTGGGCTGGGAATCAAAATCAGGCCATATGTGCGCAAACACACAAATGCCGTCGAGACGGTTGCAATATTCCAACAGCAATTGACCACCTTCTAGGGCGGTCTGCTCATCGGGCAATTGGGTGAGAAAGGAGCGCGCGTGCGGGCGCTCTAGCAGTCCTTGCAGTCGGACTAACTCATCTGGCATGGCTGCGGTCACACATAGCCCTCGGGTAGGAGAATATTCATTGCTAGCAAGCAGGCAAGTGCCGTTCCAATTGCGGCCCTGCGTGCCCTCCCCTTAAACCGACGGCAATAAAAGGCCAGAGAGCCCGATCAGTGCCCTTGCGCTAAATACCGCATCGCGTCCGCGTGCAAGGTGGCATTGGCCGCGGCCACCACCGACCCGCCAAGCGCCGCACTGCCCCCTTGCCAATTGCTGATCACACCACCCGCTGCCTCGATGATGGGTATCAATGCCTGGATGTCGTAGGGCTGCAGGCCATCCTCAACCACCAGATCCACGCCGCCCTGCGCCAACAGTGCGTAGCCGTAACAATCGGTGCCAAAGCGAACCAGCCGCGCGTCGCTCGCCAGCGCCTGAAAACACCGCAAAGCATCTGGCGCAAAAATATCAAGCGCCGTGCAGGCGACCTTGGCGTCGCTGACCGCCGTCACCGCCGAGGTCTGCAGCCGGCTTTGCACCCCGCCCCTGTGCAGAAAAGCACCGAGCATTGATCCGATGAACAGCTCATCACTCCAAGGCTGGTACATGCCACCCAGAATGGGCTCTGCGCCGTTATTGAGCGCCATCAAGGTACCCCACAAGGGCACGCCGCAGATAAAGGACCGCGTGCCGTCGATGGGATCCACTACCCAGGTGAAATCTCCGCCTGCTCGATAGCCTGACTCCTCGCCAAACATGCCGTGTGCTGGCAACAGGCACTGCAGGGCCTGATCGATGTAAGCCTCGCACTCGCGATCGGCGATCGTTACAGGGTCAAAACCCGTCGCCAATTTATTGTCAACTTCCAAGCTCTGTCGAAAGTAACGCAGTGTGACATCAGCGCTGCCGCGTAATATTTCAAGCACGGTCGCCTGCCATTTCTCTAGCTCATATGAGGCAGGAATCGCCGTCTGACTGCGTAAAAAGGGCCAATCGACCATATTCTAAAACTCTCCGTACTAGGATATACACGTTAACAAACATTAACATTCGTGCGGAATGGCCAACTATCTGCTATTCCTAACTAGGTAACTTCGGCATGCACGACGCACTGCCCATTTGGTCGCCAAGGCAATCGAGTCAGCCGCTACAGGCTTTATCACTCAAACAGCCGCCAAGACCGTTAAAGAGCACTTCCGCCCCCGGGCCATTTCAAGTACTCAACAGATATCAAATGCGCCATCGCATGGATGCGATGGCAGTATTAACCTCTGGATCGGCACCCCTGTCGGTTTCTCACCCTTTCCCGTCGCACCTATCCCCCCGCAGCACCCGAATCAAGCACGAACATAGGAGTCATACTCTCCCATTGAGCCGAGGCCTGCTGTGACTGCAAAATTACCCGAACACGCCCAAGCGGTGATTGTTGGCGGCGGCATCGCCGGCGCGAGCATACTCTACCACCTTGCCAACATGGGCTGGCGCGATGTGGTGCTCTTAGAGCGCAAGCAATTCACCTGTGGCACCACCTGGCACGCCGCCGGATTGATGGGCTCCTACAGACCCGACGCCACCCAAGCAAGACTGGTCAACCGCAGCCGCGAACTCTATCAAGAGCTCTCTCGCGAAACCGGCATGCACACGGGCTTTAAAGCCGTCGGCTCCATCAGCGTGGCATCTGACAAACACCGCTTCAAGGAATACCAGCGCGGCGTGGACATCGGCAGCGCACTGCAGCTCGAAGCGCATTTGATGACGCCTGCCGAAGTCAAAGCGCGCTACCCCCTGGTACAAGACGAGGACCTCATTGGCGGCATGTGGATGCCGCACGACGGTCAAATCAATCCGGTGGACACCACGCAGATGCTGCTCAAGGCAGCGCGCACGCGCGGCGGCACGGCGCTGGAGAACATTCTGGTGACTGGCGTGGAGCAGCGTGACGGCCGCGTCAGTGCCGTGCTCACCGAGCAGGGCCGCATCCAAACCGACGTGGTGATCAACGCCGCGGGGCTCTGGGCGCATGAGCTCGGCAAGCTGGCGGGCGTCAACGTGCCGCTGCATGCCTGCGAACATTTCTACGTGGTCACCGACAAGCACCCAGACATCCCCGCGGATCTGCCCATCCTGCGCGACTACAGCGCCAGCGCGTATTTCAAAGAAGACGCCGGCAGCCTGCTGATCGGCGCCTTCGAGAAAAAGGCCAAGCCCTGGGGCATGGACGGCATCCCCGCCGATTTTTGTTTTGACGAGCTACCCGAGGACTGGGATCACTTCATGCCGATCTTAGAAGCGGCCATGCACCGCCTGCCGCTGCTCGAAGAGATGGGCATCCGCAAATTTTTCAACGGGCCCGAGAGCTTCACGCCTGACGACGCCTTCCACCTGGGCGAAGCCCCGGAGCTGGGTGGCTACTACATGATGGCGGGCTTCAACTCGGTGGGCATCCAGACCGCGGGCGGCGCCGCCGAAGTGCTGGCCGACTGGGTCATCAACGGCAAACCCAAAGCCGAAGTCTTAATCAATGATCCGCGCCGCAACCACCCGGTGCAAAGCAACAAGGCTTTCCTTGGCGAGCGCGCCAGCGAGACCCTTGGCCTGCTTTACGACCATCACTTTCCCTTCAGACAATTTGCCACCGGCCGCGGTCAACGCCGATCCCCCATTCACGCCTACCTACAACAACACAATGCGTGTTTTGGCAATGTCGCGGGTTATGAACGGCCCAATTGGTTTGCACCCGCAGGCACTGATCCAGTCTACGAATATTCATTCGACCGCCAGAACTGGTTTGAACACAGCGCCAAAGAGCACGCCGCGGTGCGCAACGCCGTCGGCCTGCTGGATCTGTCGAGCTTTGGCAAGATCATTGTGCAGGGGCGCGACGCCTGCGCGCTGCTCAACCGGGTCAGCACCAACCAGGCCGACGTGGCCATCGGCCGCATCGTCTACACCCAGTGGTGCAACCCGCACGGCGGCATAGAGGCAGACGTGACCATGCAACGCCTGGCTGTAGACCGCTACCAGGTGGTCACCCCCGCCGCCACCGTGTTCCGCGAGCTGGACTGGCTCAATCGACACATGGACCCCAGCTGGCACTGCTTTGCCACCGAGGCCACCAGTGCCGAAGCTGTCTTTGCCATCATGGGGCCCAACAGCCGCGCCCTGTTGCAATCACTCAGCCCGGCGGACTTCAGCCACGAAGCCTTCCCCTTTGGCACGGTGCAGACAGTGGATTTCGCCCAGGTGGTCTTGCGCGCCGCACGCATCACTTATGTTGGCGAACTGGGCTGGGAGCTGCACATGAGCAGCGAAGTAGCGGGCCATGTATTCGAGGCCCTGTGGCAGGCGGGCCAGGCGCACGGCCTCAGGCTGGTGGGCATGCACGCCATGGACTCCCTGCGCAGCGAGAAGGGTTACCGGCATTTTGGTCACGACATCGGCGAGGTCGACACCCCACTGGAGGCGGGCCTGGGCTTTGCCACGCGCTGGAAAAAAGGCGACTTCATCGGCCGAGACACGCTGTTAGCGCAAAAGGAGAAAGCGCTATTGCACAAGCGCATGCTGCACTTCAAACTGCACAACCCCACCCCTCTGCTCTACCACGGCGAACCCGTTTGCCGGGACGGGCTGATCGTCGGCTACCTCAGCTCTGGCAGTTATGGCCACACGCTAGGCGCGGCGGTGGGCTTGGGCTATGTGCACTTTGATGACGGCGTGGACGCGGACTGGATTGACAGCGGCGACTGGAGCATTCGCGTGGAGGGCGAGCAGTTCGACGCCGATGCGTCGCTGAGCCCCTTCTATGATCCGGACAGCGCGCGCATCCGCTGCTAGGAGAGTCGCCCGCCTGAACAAGCCGGGCCGGACACTGCGGTCACCGCCTTTTCTGCGGTGCCTTAAACCACCTATCGCGTTTTAACTCGCCGGTGAGAGAGCCCAGAAAATCAGCCAATTGCTGAATTGCCCGATCATTCAGCTGCAGCGCTTGCAGCTCATGCTGGCGCTGCCCCAGCGCATCCACGTCCGGGTCTCGGTAATGCTGAAGCACCTGCGCCAGTGTTTCAAATCGACCGTCGTGCATATAGGGCCCAGTCATTTCGACATTGCGCAAGCTCGGCACTTTAAAAGCGCCCCGCAACATCGGCAGCGAGTTTTTCACCAAATAGGACAAATCCGGGCAGCTATTTCCTGGGTTGTCACTGAATTCACCGCGACAGTTAAAGGCACTGTCTAGGACATTGACCAGCCCAGTTTGACGCCCAGCATCCACAGATCCGTCCTCGGCGGTTCCGGTGTCAGCATTATGAAATTCACCGTTGCTAAAATTTGCCCCATTGTGGCAACGCATGCACTGCACCTCATCAGACAGAAACAGCCTTAAACCCTCACGCTCCGATTCGCTCATCAATTGCGCCGCTAGTTCTTCGCCATTTCGCTCCAGGGTCGAAACATACCGGTCGAAGCGAGATTTTTGATGACGCAGACGGCGCTGATAGGCCGCCAGCGCCTTGCCGATATTGGAGAAATGCCGGTTCACCATCACCTGTGTCGCAGGCGACAAACCCTGCCAGGCCTCCACCGCGGCGGCGCCACCCTGAGGTGAGGCATGCTGCGGCAGCGCCTGCAAGTCTTCTTGCGCTGGCAAGACCGCAAACAACTGCGCGTATTCATCCCGGTACAAACGCCCCACAGCGGTCACCAAAGCGATGCGCGGCATGTTCATCTCCACCGGAGATTCGATCGGCCCTAGGGCCTGCGACCACAGGCTGTCGTGCGCGCCGTCCCAGTTGAAAAAACGGTTTGCCGCAATGCCCATCAAAGAGGGCACGTTCCGGCCACTGATGGACTCAGCTGGCGCTTCGAGGTTATCGCTGTAGTAGCGCCCTGGCTGGTGGCAGCTGGCACAAGCCATGTCTGCGCTGGACGACAGCGCCGTGTCGAAAAACAAGCGGTGCCCCAGAACCGCCACGCGCTCATCATCCGCGCGCTTGTTACTCGACACAGGTGGTGGCGGTGAATCATCGAGCAGCAAGCTCTGCATCAGCAGGCGCTCTTTGGCACTCCAGTTATTTGCTTTAAACGCACCCGTCAGTGCCGCCTTTTGCTCAGCCCCCGCCGCAGCTAAGGGAGCCGTCGCGGCACGCGGCAGCACATCCAGCTCAAATTCCAACTCCAGAGGACGTTTATCTGGCCCTTGAAAACGAAGTGCCATCTGCCACCGACCCGGCATGTTGAACAACACGCCAGATAGGCGGAAGCGGCCACCGCCCAAATGAGCGGAGAACTGCGGTGCCGTGTAAAAGCCGTGGCCGTGCTCGCGCATGCCGCCACTGACTGATAAGGGCACCAGTTGCACCGGGCTGCCCGACACATCTTCCACAGCCACCACCCAGTTGTGCAAGCGACCGACGGGCGCCTGCGACGAGTCTTCGGGACTGAGGGTGATCAGGTACGCGCTGTCGAGGATTTTACTCAGAGGAAAAACCTGTGCATTCACCACAGGCCCAAATAACAGCAAACACAGCGAAACAAGCAGCTGACAAATTCCAAACATGCAGCAACGGGCCTCTAAAATTGAAGATACAAACTAAGCGTGCAGCGCTTCCACAACACACAGACCGAGCCCTGAGGAAATTGCAATTTATGCGCCCAGCAACAAACACAAAATCACTGCATAAAAAGGCCGAGCACATGGCCCGGCCCCTGATCAGGCTCTCGCGCCCCGATGAAACGAAGGCTTAACAGCCATCAACCAGGCACGTTAATCCCCGAACGTCGGCGCAACAGCATCAGACCCAACAGCCCGAACACGCCCAGCGAACCGCCACCACCGCCCACTTGCACAGATTCTGCCTGACCTTGCACAGCGGCGCTTCCTTTGGCTGTCGAGCCCTTCGCCGGCTGCTTGGGCTTGGAGAGTGCCAGCCGACTGGTTGTCGCTCGCACTTTCAGGGTGTAATCAGACTTAGCATATCCGTATACACCGATGTACCACTGCGTTGCACCGTTGTTGTCCACGATACAGCTCTCGCTCTGCGTATTGCCTCCATCGGAATAGCAGTCGGAGTTGGCACCGGTGCCCCTGTTGCCGCTGGGGATCTGCCCCTCTCGGACAAACAGATCCGCGTCATCACTCAGGCCCTCCAGATCGACCGCAAGGCGCAGATCGCTGGCCCCAAGCGATACGCGGTAGTAATCCCACTGCTGCAACTCGACAACACCCTGCAGCGTATCGCCACTGCCAATGTTTGTCGCCGCCGCAGCCGTCGCTCCGGCCTGCGCCAGCAGCTTATAGTCGGTGTTGGCGTAACCTCGGACACCCACGTAAAAAGTGCCTCCAGCCGCATCGCCAAGCGTGCACGATTCCACCGTGTTGCCACCGGCGATTGAGAGACAATCGTAATCGCCCCCATCTTCAGCGGTGCCAGAGGGACGAGCCGCGCGGCGCACATAGAGATCACCGTCCGCAGACATAGCGGACAAGCTCAGATCGACAGTCTCAGTACCAGCCGGCACAGTGAAGACATAATATTGCCACTCATCGGTGCTGATTGACCCGGTTGCCGCTGTGCCCAAGACCAAGGGAATATCACCGGACGGTTCGGTCGTATCGCCCTCGAGGTTTGCCAGCAGCGAAAAGGACGTACCGCGGTAACCGTAAACAGCAATGTGCCAGACCGCCGCCCCTGTGTTGGCCACTGTACAGCGTTCATTGCTGGTACCGCCTTGATAAGAGCCACAATCGTAGACACCGTTTTGATCCACATGACCAGACGGCGCTATGGACTTGCGCACGTACAGATCACTGTCGGCTGACAAAGCACTCAGCGATACCTTCAACTCGCGATCCGTATCGCTGGACTGAATCGTGTAGCGCTTCCAGCCACCGGTTTGCACGCTTGCATTAACAGCAGTGCCTGAACTCAACGCCGTACCCGTGTCCACTGAGGGCACTATAAGACTGGCCTCCAACACGTAGCTGGATGCGCGATAGCCGTAGACCCCAATATGCCAGACCGTGGCACCGCTGTTCTGCAGGTTACAGCGCTCGCTGCTTGTGCCGCCAAAGGTTGAGCCGCAGTCGTATATACCGTTTTGCTCTACGTGCCCCGAGGGTCGCTGCCCCGCTCGCACATACAGGTCCACGTCGTCAGACAGGCCACTCAAGTCCACTTGCAGCGATTCGTGTTGCTCGCCTGACTGCAGGGTGTAGTAGGCCCACTCGCCCTGGCGTGCTTCTGCTAGCGCCGCAGCACCCGGCACCAGCACCACGCCGCCACCGGTCACCGGGCCGTCCACCGTCCAGCGAAACGCTATCTCCACCGTCGATGCAGCGTCGCTGACGCGCACCACGGAGTTTTTCACTTGGATGCGGTCGGGCGACCCGGAGATCAGACCCGAATCGGCGTCGATGGACAGACCACTAGGCAGCCGCTGGGCGGAGTAGCTCAGCGGCTCCCCCTCAGGATCGGAGGCGTTGATCGCAAGACTCATCGGCGTACCCTTAATCACCGTCTGATGCGGCGGCATCTCCACAACAGGGGGCCGGTTGAGTTCGGTCAATACCCAATTAAAGCGGATCCGCGTCGCCACACGACCATCACTGACCTCGACCGCTACAGCAAAGCTGCCCGCCGCTGTGGGCGTGCCTTGAATCACCCCGGTGCTAACATCAATACTGAGGCCCGCGGGAAGATCCGAGGCCACGTAACGCAGTGGCTCAGCTTCGGGATCACTGGCGATAACAGCGAGGCTCACCGCCTCACCCACGATACCGGACTGTGCACCGACAGACTGCACCACAGGAGCGCCGTTGCCCACGACGGTCCAAGCGATGCTCTGAAAGGAGGAGAAGCGCCCGTCGGACACCTCCACCGTCACAGACCCTGCAAAGACCGCCGACACCACCCCGGATATAAGCCCTGAATTGCTGTCAACGCTCAGACCTGCAGGCAAGTTGACGGCACTGTAGCGCAACGTATCGCCGCCCGAAGCACTGAGCTGCAGGCTGACTTGATCTCCCACTACGTGTTGCTGACTCGGGACAGCACTGATGACCGGGCGCGGATCAGAGGTATCAAGGGCGCACACCTCCAGACCCCATTGATCGAGCACCCCGTCATCACTGCCGGCCATATCAGTGACGGACAAGGTCCAATTGCCGGCACCGTTCTCCCCCCTGAATGCCGACAGCGCACTGGCGGGCCTTTCTATATTCCCTCTGTTGAGCGGGCAACTCAAAACGCCTGTCGCCTGATCGTCAAGGCTGATGTTGAAGTTTTCCGTGTCGCCACACATATTGTGTATGAGCGTGACGTTAGTCCCCTCAGGCGATTTCAGCGCGAAGCGCAAATCATTCATGTAGCCATGGCGGCCTTGCAAACCGACGACCTTTACATCGACAATCGCAGGCATATCACCCACGCTGACACCCGACTCCAAAAGACCTTGTATCCCACCCGCGAAATCTGGAATATTCTGCGGCAGGCCCGACGCATTGTAAACTTGACAGGCACTCTCACCGGTCGCGCTCACATACCATCGAAAACCTACCTGTTGCGCAGCGTGATCACCCGCGTTGTCCTCTATGCGAACATTCACATCGTGGCTGCCCGCCGCGCTGGGAACACCGCTGATCAAGCCACTGCGCGCATCGATACTCAAACCGGCAGGCAAGCCAGTCGCCGACACTGAAACATCTGCGCTGCCGCCGTTTTGAATTTCCAGGGGCACGTTGACACTGTCACCGGTTCGACTGATCTGTGTGCCGGGATTGTAAATCTGCATCAGAGCAGAGTTCACCGACATGCGAATCCCCGTGGCGTGCCAGAGCGTCTGGCCCTCTTCCGCGCTGTGCGGCATATAGGATCGGTAGAACATGTACAGATCCTGCCCGTCAATGCCCTCACCGTTCTCATGCGGCAAACTGCGATTGGTGCCCGCACTCCAAACTTCTTCAGAGGCGCGCTGACGTCGACCCGCTATCACGTTATTGGCGTAGGCCTCTTCGGGGACAACCTCCCCTGTCACGTTGTACCGGTTATTATCGAATGTAATAGCAACCGTGTCGCCGGTGACAGTGTCTTCGACCACCCAATTGTGATTGACGGCAGAGTTCGCACTGGCTGTGAACTCGTGACTCATGGGCACAATGCCGCCTGCTGTTTCCTGCAGGATGCGATCGTTGCCTGGGCCTGCCAGGTCAAAGTCCATGCGCCAAGTGGGGTAGTGCTCGTGGAAGTTCAGGCACTGCAGCCCACGCGCAAAAGTGTGCGCATCGATAATGCCGCGGCCGCTGAGGTAGTAGTTTTGATAGATGTCGTAAGAGCCGATAAATGCTCTCACACCCAGCTCCAGCCACTGCTCCCCTTCAAAACTGAACTCCCGCATCACCAGATTCCCGACATTGCCGCTGGTGTCACCCCAGTCAATGGGCTCAATGCTCGGACCCAGCCTGTCTGCGTAGGGGCCACACACATTGTTTTCGTAATAGACCGTCATCACGGGAAAACTGAGCCGGCCCAGTATTGGTAAACCGTTGTAACTCACATTACTGAGCGCCAAGCCGTCGTACTTGCTGCCCGTGGAGTAGTCGAAATCCCAGCCCTGCCAACTGACACTGCCCGCGCCCTGTGTATTCGCGAACACCGCAGGCGAAAGACATAATACAAGACAACTGACAATTATTTTTTTAAGTAAAGAACTCACTGACCCACCCCTCCGCGTTGAATAAGGCTGCGATCAACGCGCTCGTGCGTCAGATCCACCCACGTCAGCAACTCGGGGTTGATCGTCGAGGTGTAGTGAAAGGTGACGTAGGCCATGCGCACGGGGTGCCGCTCGACACCGTCGTAAGTGAGGATTGAAAATGCCTCCAAATCATCAACGCGCGTATCACCGCTAGCCAACCAGTAGTCGCGGGCCAACTCGGCCGCAAGGGACTTTTCGTCTGGGGACAAGGGCGGCTGAAATTCGGTGGGCAGCACACCCTGTACTTCGACCACTTGCCCTTGCTCTATGGTCGCAATAACGGTGATATTTTGATCGTAGCTGTAGAAGACCACTTCGTCGCCCAAGTGCTCTTTGCTCCACTTGGCGAGTTTGGGACGCTCACTGATAAACCCGTAACGTCGCCCCAGCAGCACACGCACTGAATCGCTGGCCTCCGCTATTTCGCGGGCTGATGCAAAATCGCCAGCGGCATCATTCATTAGTTGTGGTTTTGGCGCGACTGCACGCACCCCGGTAATTCCGCGTGGCTGCGGCGGCCACACATCCGTGAGCTGATCACTGCCAAACCGACTGCTCGATGTCACGCGCGTTATTTCTTCATCGCTGTTGGATACCGATGCTGGGGACTTAGCACTGACTATCGCCCGCAAGGCCCCTACTTCAGGCACCGTGTCAGTTGGGGCCAAGGCCAGTTGATCCTTATCGGGGGACCGGAGATCCATCCACAGGGCGACAAGGATGACACCGGCAGCAACCAACCAGTTGGCGGGCGATCGAATATTTTTAACTATCATGATAAGCAGTCTGTTAATTACCAGACCCCGAACCAAGCAATAGCCAGTCCACGCACCTAGCCCAAAATGGACCTGTCAAAGGCGCAATGATTCAAATCAACAGCGCTTAAGAACAGGCAAGCAGAAGCATCAGATCGCACATGAAAACAGGCTTATAACAGAGAAAACACGGGAATAATTGCAGTAGCTTCACTGACTCAAATGAGCCGGTGCAGGACATCAATTCAACTTATTGCAAGCACGTACACAAATGAATTTTGACAATGAACACCCAAGCCAAACAGCGCATCGCACGCGATCCATTGCGCCCCTTCGATGCCCTTCATGCGCCGGCAAAAACAGAACCCTAAGCCCCTCTACTCCAACGCCAAACCGGCAGCTAAAACAGAGAGCAAACCCTACATCGAGACAGGCTGCGAGCTGGCGTTTTTGCTGATCTGCCGGTAGGGACCAAGAGCCAATAACAACAAGCCGAGTTTCACGCACCAATCGGCCACCGCGAGGCTGGCCCACAGCGGCAATTCCGGGCCGACGCCCAACAAGGCGACACGTTCATTGGCCCAACTGACGCCGTTACCTGGCTCCAGGAAAATCAATGCAGCCGAGAACGCCACGGTGAAAAATATCAGCGTGTCCACACTTGCGCCGAGCGCGCTGGAGATCAACGGCGCTCGCCACCACCTTCCCTTGCGCAATCGATCAAACACCGCAATGTCGAGCATTTGCGCGATTAGAAATGCAATGCCAGAGGCCAGCGCAATGCGCAATGTGACCAACGGACCAAATTCGCCCACGAGCTGAGTGCCAACGAAAGAGCACAGCAGGCCCACAATGAAACCGAAAAACACGACTTTGCGCGCCTGAGAGGCACCGTACAATCGATTGCTGATGTCCGTGACTAGAAAGGCCAGTGGGTAGGTGAATGCCCCCCAAGTGAGCCAATCTCCCACCAGAAACTGCACCAAGATATTGGACGCGACCACAATGGCAGCCATCGCTGCCACTGCGACTAGAAAACCACGGTTCATGGCTTGTTTTCCTCAAATCGTGACGACGCCAGCCACGGGGGAGAATCGCCCGCGCCACACCATCAAAGGCAGGCATTTTAAGTGAAGTTAAGGTTCGCGCCAAGCGATACTGCGCTCAGCACCCCGGGCCAGGAAAACCAGCCACTCAGGGGTTCAAATTTTGACTGCATTTTGCCAGCCCTACCTGGCTTAGGCTTGTTGGCCGATCATTTTCGAGGCGGTGCAGACGGGAGCACCGTGGCGCTACGTTTTAGCGTGCCGCCTCGGCGGCCACTTGCGCGCTGGTGCCCGCCATCAACGCGACAACATCATCGACCACACAACCTCGCGAGAGATCATTGACGGGCCGGTTCAAACCCTGCATGAAGGGCCCAATCGCCTGCCAGCCGCCCAGTCGCTCCGCGATTTTGTAGCCGATGTTTGCGGCTGCCAAACTGGGGAAGACAAACACATTGGCCGGGCCTTCGAAATGCGCATCAGGCGCTTTGTGTGCGAGCAACTCGGGCACCCAGGCCGCGTCAAATTGAACCTCCCCCATAATCTGCCAAGTAGGCTCTTGCAGCTTGAGCCCTGCGGTCGCAGCACGCACCTTGTCGACCTCCGCGTGCTGCGCACTGCCGGCCGTGGAAAACGAGAGCATCGCCACCCGCGGCGCCACGCCCAACATACCCTGAGCACTGAGGCCCGCAGCGCGCGCAATCTCCCTAAGCTGCTCACTGTTGGGATCTATCACCAGCCCACAGTCGCTGAAAACAACCGCGCCCGGCGTGCCAGCCCTGCCTTCAGGTGGCACCATCAACATAAAACTGGAGACCACCGCGGTATCGGGCCGCACCCCTACAATTTGCAGCGCGGTGCGCACCACATCTGCGGTTGCAAACACGGCGCCGGCGACCACGGCGTCGACTTCGTCGAGCTGACACATCAATGCTGCCACGGTCAGCGGGGAGTTCACCGCCTCCAGCGCCGCTTCTTCACTCATGCCCTTGTGCGCACGCAGCTGATACAGCGCAGTGGCCCAGCGCGTCCTCGATTCGGCGTCCCACGGATCCACCTGCGCCACCGCGCTGAGATCAATGCCATGCTCTTGCGATAGCCGGTTTTTTTCATCGGCAGACAAGAGCAGTACAGGCCGGGCGATGCCCTGTTTTGCCGCATGGGCAGCGGCGGCCAAAATACGTGCGTCAGAGGATTCAGGTAAGACGATTTTCGCGGGCGCCTGACGCGCCTGCAACATCAATTTTTCGATCGCGTTCATGGGCCGATCCGGGTGAGAAGGGTCTTTATTCTAGACCCTAGGCCGCGTGAAGCTGTAGAGCCACTTCGGACCAACCGTTGGCCAGATCGACCTCCAAAACACGGATGGGAATAGACGCACCAAATCGAGGATGGTATGTGCTGTTCAGCACGCGGTGCGTTCCCACTGGCACCCGCAGCGCTATCTCTCGTCCGCTGCGCGTGGTGATGGTATAACCCTCATCACCGCGGGCCTCCAACTGCACTCCCTCACCAAAATGCAGCCGCGCAGAGGCCCGTTCAAAACGCCCATTGGCCGAATCGGAAATGGTCAGCCAGCCCTGTTTGTATTCCCAGGTCCGCGCCACGGTGACGCCGCCGCCCAGCCGCTTGTAGCCGTTGTGACAGGCCGAGACACGCTGTGGCTCGGTGAGCGACATTTCCAGATCATTCACCTTCGCTCGCCGCGCCACCCTGAAACCCGACCACACTTCGGAGGAGTTCTGGCCGTCTACTGTCACCACGTTGTGCGCCTGGCTGCCGCGTTGCCGCAAGCGCTCTGGGCTGTCGCCGTAGACTCCTGTACCGGAGTCCACGATCAGTCGTTCGTCACCGATTGACAGCTCGAAACTCAGAGTGTCCGCGTGTGCATGACCGGGCAAGTAATCAGGGCCGATGGCCCCCACATCCAAAAATGCAGTCCAGTCGTCACGCTGCCAGCGCACATGGCCGCTGCCCTGGAAATGGTGCAAGGATGGCCAGCTGTGACTGACTTCCGGCAGGCCCGCCGCTCTCGAATACGCATCAATGGCGTTAGGAGAAGGCGCGATGCCGAAGGCGGCGTCGTTGAACAGGGATATTTCCTCGTCGGGATGCACCATGCCCGCCAGCCACTCACGCGCGCTGTTGACCTGATCCTGCAAGCGCGCCTCTGCGCCGGGGAAGGCCTCTTCCAGCACGTCTCTATAGACGCGACTGAAATCCACCAAATCGATCAAGTCGCGCAACATGATGCTGTGATACATGGGAGACAGCTCAAAATGCGCGCCGTCGCTGAGAAACTCTTCGTTGAGTTCTTTCTCAACGATCGACCAGCCCAGGGCGAGCCAGCGATCAGCCTCTTTGCCTTTGAAATACAAGCCAGCCATCATCAAGGCCTTGCCGTTGACGAAGAGGTGATTGCCCTGCAGGTGCCACTCGATGCGCTGCGTCAAATAACGTGTTTGCGTCGCCAGAGATGCGTCAAAGCCATGCGGCACATGGCCGCCGCTCAGGGACCACTGCATCCAATTGACCAATCGAAGAGACATGGGATAGGGCTCCCAACCGTTACCCTCGCCCACCGGATTCTCTTCAATCCAGCGACCCACCATTGGCTTATGCCAGCTGGCGCGTTTGTGCACCCCTTTTGCGGTTAAATCATCAAAATAATGCAGATTGTAGAGCCACAGCTTTTCTTGAGAGGCATCATTCCAATCCGACGCCTCACGGCATTGGCCTAGCCGGCCCAAGAAGGTGAAATTGGTGCTGCCCGTCATGCAGACGGTCCGCTCCGGTGCTTTGCACAATTCGGCAGACACGGCCCGCAGCACGGGCGCCGAGGTGTCTATTACCGAGGGTTTGTACAATTTGAACCACACACGGCCGTAGATTTGCACCGGCCGCAGGTACTTCACCGTGTGGTAGAGCCGCCACAGCTTTTGCCAGCCACTCAACTGCTCTGGAGTGGGTTCGACCAAGGGCGCTGGCGTCGCGTCCAGGTCCCCGCGATTCAATGGCGTCAACACTGCCGCAGGATTGGGTTGCGGGTGTAGTTCGTCGTAACTGTGTTTAGGCATTTGTTGCAGGCGAGCCATCACGGGCATCTCTTCGATTAGATCCCCAAAAGAACGACCGTAGAGAGTCATTCTTTAGTCGATTGTGCCAAGCGGCTAACTTGTTGATGCTTAAAGAGGGACAACGCAGGTTTTATAGCGCTTGCGGAGCGCCTTTGACAAAGGCAGTGTCGCGATGGGGAGATGCGGAATACTTCAGGCTTTGCGGCGATCCAGGGCTGTGCCAGAAAAACCGTTAGTTCTCTAAGGCATTGATTTTGTAGACAACTGAAAAACAGGCGCCCAGCCGCCATGACGCTGACTAACCCAGAATGGATTTATCGGCCTTTCTTCTGCGGCGGAATAACCGTATGCCGCGCCACAATGTTGCGCGCGGCCAGCACAGCCAGAGACCTGGGCCCACATTGAGCAGCCCCAAGCGAGGCGAGAGCTACTCTACGGCGTCCATCTCCGCACACTTGGCAGAGTTCTCTGCCTGGCGCAGCTTTTCGTAGACTTCCTCGCGGTGCACTGGCACGCCCCTTGGCGCATCAATACCCAATCGAATCTGATTCCCTTTGACGCCTAATACCGTCAATGTAACGTTATCGCCAATCGTGAGTTTTTCGCCTATGCGGCGGCTTAAAATCAACATCGTGAACATTCCATGTAAATGTAAGTGGACGAGACTTGGACTGCAGTTCACAGGCCAACCTCGTACACATATGATTAAAGTTCATACAGATGGGCTTGCCAACATTATCACGATTAATATTCAGCCACCTTAGCCCAATTATGACCAATATGGGCTAAGAGTCGCAGGCCAAACTCGGTCAAGACCGAGCTTAGTCACGACCAAATCACTCAGGACCACCTAAAGTACTCTGCCCTATTTGCATCCGGCTGCAGGCTTTTGCTCGGCTTGCTCAGCTGACGGGTAATCGTGACATAGACATGTTCACACTCGCGCCGCAGGGCCGCCAACTCTTCTTCTGTGTCGATGAAGAAACCCTGGAACAAAAAAGGGCTGTCCAGCCACGGTTTATCCAATTCGTCCACGCGCATTCCCAGCGCCAGCTCCCAGACGCTCAAACGCATGCGAAACTGGGTGAGCCCAGACGTACATGAGCCCAGGCGTTCGATCGTATTATCGGGTTGAATACTGGAGATCATCACCATAATTGCCTCTGTCAAAATCCCTCTGCTGCCACCGTGTCAGAAACACCGCGGCGCAGTTATGGGGTTAGGGGCTGGGCGAGAACCAAAAGATTAGCGCTCGCCCAACTTCCCAAGGGTTAGTTAGTCGCTCACCAAGTTACGCCGACAAAGGCACCAAGGATGAGACCTAACACGCGGAACGGGAAAGCAAGCGCATATTCCGCTTATCCATTCTTACAAGCCCCTCATGAAATATCGGCTAAGCCCCTGATAAACACGACATGTAGTACCCTTTCGCGCCGTCAACTACGACAGCTTGTGCTTTCACTTGACGACCGGCACATGCGCTGCGAAACTCTGCGTCGTCTTGGAATACTGCCACCGGCGAGCGAAGATTGACTGCGTAGGTACTGCGCAAAATAATTTTGATATCGGGCACAAAATTCGGTTTATTCGCAACAACAACTCGGGGCAACCGCGCTCCTTCGCCGCCGCCCTTGATCAAGCCCGCAGCATCGGCAGAGCCGCGCTAAACATCCGCGCCTTCAGGACACAGCCCACGGCCAGCTCCAGCGCCGCATAAGCACCATAAAAGACACGCTCTCCCGTCTGCCACAAAAAAAAATGAAACACAACATGTTGTGGTCGACCTTCTTTGCGCTACAATATGTAGTTATTGAAGCGCACGAAAGCGCCTCCGGCTCACACATTGAGCCCCCTCCGCAGCACACCCTGACTACCACGCATTCGGGTGCACGACTGCCCAGAATTTGACACCTTGTTACACCCGAGGAAAGGACCATCAATCAATGAGCAATACGAAGCTTTACGCCGTTAAACCTTCCAGCTTAGAAGCGTCACCGAGCGACATCCCTCTACAGGACGCTTCACTCGATATTTGGCATCAAAAGTACCGCCTCAAGAGCAAAGAAGGCGATGCGGTCGACCCAGACATCGACGGAACTTACCTGCGTATTGCCGAGGCATTGGCCGAGGTAGAAAACACCCCCGAACTGCGAGAGTCTTGGGCTGAGCGCTTTTTGTGGGCACTGCGCCACGGCGCTATTCCCGCGGGGCGCATTGTGTCCAACGCGGGCGCACGCGCGCACAAACCCGCGACCTCCACCATCAACTGCACCGTCTCCGGCACCATCGGTGACAGCATGGACAACATCCTTAATAAGGTGCATGAGGCGGGCATGACGCTCAAAGCCGGCTGCGGCATTGGCTACGACTTCAGCACCCTGCGCCCCCGCGGTGCCTATGTATCCGGTGCAGGCGCCCACACCTCGGGCCCGCTGTCGTTCATGGACATCTACGACAGCATGTGCTTTACCGTGTCGTCGGCCGGCGGTCGCCGCGGCGCCCAGATGGGCACTTTTGATGTGCGCCACCCCGACGTGGTGGAATTTATTCGCGCCAAGCGGGAAAACGGTCGTCTGCGCCAGTTCAACCTCTCCTTGCTGATCACCCAGGATTTCATCGAAGCGGTCAAAGCTGACGCGGACTGGGAGCTGGCCTTCCCGATGCGGCAGAGCGAACTGAAAGAGACCGAGCTCGACCTCGACAACCGCAGCCAGGTGCTGTGGCGCGATTGGCCCACCTCTGAGGGACTGGTCAGCAATGAAGCCGGTCTGGTCGCCTGCCGCATCTACAAGACCATGCCTGCCAAGCGCCTGTGGGACATCATCATGTCCTCCACCTACGACTACGCAGAGCCCGGCTTTATCTTGATCGACAAGGTCAACGAGCAGAACAACAACTGGTGGTGCGAATCTATACGGGCAACCAATCCCTGTGGTGAGCAGCCGCTGCCGCCCTACGGTGCCTGCCTGCTGGGCTCTATAAACCTGACCAAGTTTGTGCGTGACCCCTTCACCGACAACGCCCACTTTGACTGGGAAGCCTACCGCGAAGTGATCGCGATTTTCACCCGCATGCTCGACAACGTGGTGGAGATCAACGGACTGCCGCTGGACAAGCAAGCCGATGAAATCGTCCGCAAGCGTCGCCACGGCATGGGCTTCCTCGGCCTGGGCTCGACCATGACCATGCTGCGCATGCGCTACGGCTCGGCCAATTCATTGGCCTTCACCACCGACATCACGCGCGAGCTGGCGGTCACTGGTTGGCGTGAAGCGCTGGCACTGGCCAAAGAAAAGGGGCCCGCGCCGATCATGGAAGAGGACTTTGTGGTCACGGCAGAAATGCTGCGCCTTCGCCCACAGATGAAAAAAGACGGCTACAAGCTGGGTAAGAAAATCAAAGGCAAGGTGCTGCACACCCGCTACAGCCAGTACATGAACAAGATCGCCGAAGTGGAACCTCAACTGGTGGACGAGCTGGCGGAAGTGGGCGCGCGTTTTACCCACCACAGCTCAATCGCTCCGACGGGCACCATTTCTCTGTCGCTGGCCAACAACGCCAGCAACGGTATCGAGCCCTCGTTCGCACACCACTATGCGCGCAATATCATCCGCGAAGGCAAGAAGAGCAAAGAGAAAGTCGACGTCTACTCCTATGAACTGCTGGCCTACCGCAAGCTGATCAACGAGCACGCCATGCCCTTTGGCGAAGGCGGCACGGAATTGCCCGACTACTTCATCAGCGCCGACGAAGTGACGCCCACACAGCATGTGGATGTGCAGGCCGCGGCTCAGGAATGGATCGACTCGTCGATATCCAAGACAGCAAACGTGCCCACTGACTTTCCCTACGACGAATTCAAAGACATCTATTTGTACGCTTACGAGAAAGGCCTCAAGGGCTGCACCACGTTCAGGTTCAACCCCGAAGTATTCCAGGGGGTATTGGTCAAAGAGAAAGATCTCGAGAACACGCTGTATGAGTTCACTTTGGAAGACGGCACCGTGGTGCAGGCCAAAGGCAACGAAGAGATCGACTACGACGGCGAAACACACACCGCTGCCAACCTGTTTGACGCACTGAAAGAGGGGTACTACGGCCGCTTCTGAGGCTCCTCGCCTCAGTTGACTGATCCGTAAGGAGTCACATGAACATCAAAATTGAAAAGACCATTGTCAGCTACGCTGTCAAAACACCCGAATCGGAAGCCAAAGAGCCCGAAAAACCAGCCGTACCCGATGTCGTGCACATGCACGAGGCGCTCATCCGCCCCGAGGTATTGATTGGAGCGACTTATAAGCTGCGCACCCCGCAACACGTCTCAGAACACTCCATGTTCATCACCATCAACGACATGGTGCTGAACGCGGGCACTGAGCACGAGATACGCCGACCCTACGAAGTGTTCGTGAACAGCAAGAACATGGACAACTTCCAGTGGATCGTCGCCCTCACCCGCATCATGTCAGCGGTATTCCGCAAAGGTGGCGACGTCACTTTTATGGTGGAAGAACTGCGCTCCGTGTTCGACCCCAAAGGCGGCTACTGGAACAAAAGCAAATACATGCCTTCATTGGTGGCCGAGATCGGGGATGTCATCGAGCGGCACTTGATCAGCATCGGCATGATCCGGCCACCGGAGCTGGACGAGAACCAGAAAAAATTCATCGACGCCAAGCGCACCGAATTTGAGCTCACCGCCAGCCCCGGCCCTGAAGACACGGAAGCTGCCGAGACCGAGAGCGAATACCCCGCCAGTGCGGTGCTCTGCAATCGCTGCCACGCCAAGGCCGCGATTCAAATGGACGGCTGCATGACCTGCCTGGCCTGCGGCGATTCCAAATGCGGCTAAACGCAGCCGAGAGAGCCTAAAGCACCCGTGCACATCGACGTGGTCATTCATATCGACGCGAAAAAGTGGCTGAGCTTCTACCGCCAGCCCAACGCACGGGTGCAAAGTCAGGCACTTGATGGCAGAATTGTGGAGTTGCAAGCCAGCAAACTTCAGCCCTTTGTCAGTCACTCAGGGGTGTCCGGTCGATTCAGACTGACCCTGAACCAAGACCATAAGCTGTTAAACATTCAAAAAATTGCCGACAATTAGGCCCCCGGGCCGGAATTTGTTGCGCACAACCACCACGGATACCTACGCCATGAGCGAACTGCGATTTTCAGGCGAGCTGGTTCAACAGCTGCTGACCTCGCTCGTCCAACACGATGAGCGCGCCGAAGAAGACAGCGTTGCCACGCAATACCTTGCGGGCACCATTGGTTTTTTACTCGGCCGAGAAGAACGCCTCACACGCGAGCAAAAGGACGAGATCCTGCAAGAGCTCAGCGCCTTCGCTGGTCGCGTCATCGACGATGTCGAGTCACACCGTCAAGACCAAGAGCCTGCTCCAGAAGCCGGTGAGCCAGAGGGCGTCTGGCGCCCCGGCATGGATTGATCCTCTTTCTCCCTTTTCTATTTTAATTAAACAAGGAAGCACAACATGCCTCAAGCAGCTGCTCGCCACATCTTGGTAGACACCGAAGAAAAATGCCAAGACCTGATGACACGCATCACCAACGGCGAAGATTTTGCCGCCCTTGCCGCTGAACACTCAAGCTGCCCATCAGGGCGCTCCGGCGGCGCGCTCGGCACATTTGGCCCCGGCCAGATGGTGCCTGAATTTGACAAGGTTGTATTCAGTGCTGACGTCGGCACGGTGCAGGGCCCGGTCAAAACACAGTTCGGTTTCCACCTGCTGGAAGTCACTGAACGCCAAGACTGAATTTAAACGTTCAGTGTGGGGGAAACGACGGCATTCGCCGTCGTTTTTTTTGGCAAAATTGAAACAATGGCCCCCGCCCTGTTACAGCCAGTCCAGAAGGCACCGGAAGCGCCCGCAAGCTTGCAGCAATAAAGCCTCCCCGCAGTAAAAACTCAGGTAAAATGCCAGCAAGAAATGCTGGCATAAGCTACGTGCTGACGAAAACAAAAGGGCGCCATCAGGCGCTGAAATCCAAAAACTGTAGTAACCTACAACATGTCACTTGCAAAAAAAGCAGTTGAACTCAAAGGCGGCACCGTCACCCTGATGTCGCTGCTCGTCCAGAGCCTGGAGCCGGACGAGGTCAAAGAAGCGCTGAAAGAAAAGATCGCCCAGGCGCCGACGTTTTTTGGCGGCGCGCCGATATTGATAGACTTCAGCGGCCTGGAAGGGCTCAATCATCAAACCCTCGAACCGCTGATTGAAGCGGTGCGCGAGAGTGATGTCATGCCGATTGCGGTGCGCGGCGCCAGTGACGAATTGCACGAAAAGCTGCGCGCCATGAACATGCCGCCGCTGCGCGCAGAAGACAAAAAGCTGCAAAAAGAAGACGACAAAATCCAGCGCATTGTCGGCTCACCGCGGGTGGAGAGCAGACCGATTCGCTCCGGACAACAGGTCTATGCCCAAGAGGGTGACCTGATTGTGATGGCGAACACCAGTGCGGGCTCAGAGCTCATCGCCGACGGCAGTATCCATGTCTACGGCCCGCTGCGTGGGCGCGCACTGTGCGGCGTGACGGGCAATGACAAAGCAAGAATATTTTGTGAATCACTCGAAGCCGAGTTGGTTTCAATCGCAGGCAATTACAAGGTGCTCGAAGAGATCCCACCAGAACTGAAAGGACGACGAGTCCAAGTCTGGCTGGACGAGCAGAAACTGAACATTGAACCCTTTTAGCGGGGAGGAAAAAGCGTTGTCGAAGATAATCGTAGTCACATCCGGTAAAGGTGGCGTGGGCAAAACCACAACCAGTGCCTCTATTGCCGCCGGGCTGGCTCGCGCCGGTCGAAAAACAGTCGTCATCGATTTCGACGTGGGCCTGCGCAACCTTGATTTGATCATGGGTTGCGAACGCCGTGTCGTCTACGACTTTGTCAACCTGATCAACGGCGAGTCCAACCTCAAACAGACCCTTATCCGCGACAAGCGCGTCGATAACCTGTGGATTCTGCCGGCCTCGCAGACGCGCGACAAAGACGCACTGACAAAAGAAGGCGTCGAGAAGGTCCTCAAAGACCTGATGCGCGACAAGTTCGAATACATCATCTGCGACTCGCCCGCGGGTATCGAGCAGGGTGCACGCATGGCGCTCTACTACGCCGACGAGGCCATCGTGGTGACCAACCCCGAAGTCTCCTCGGTGCGGGATTCGGATCGCATCCTCGGCATCTTGCAGAGCAAATCTCGGCGTGCCGAACTCAACCAGTCACCGGTCACAGAGCGGCTGCTTGTCACGCGTTACGACGCCGAACGCGTCGACACCGGACAGATGCTCAGCGTCAACGACATCGTCGAGTTGCTGGCCATCCCCCTGCTGGGCGTCATACCCGAGTCCTCCGTGGTGCTGGAATCATCCAACCAAGGCCGGCCCGTGGTGCTCGAAAATGACAGCGCGGCAGGCCAGGCTTACGACGACGCAGTGGCTCGACTGCTCGGTGAAAAACGCCCCATGCGCTTTCTCACCGCTGAAAAGAAGGGCTTTTTCAAACGCCTGTTTGGACGATAATCATGAAGTTATTGGAATTCTTCAGAGGCAAGCGCGACGAAACCGCCAACATCGCCAAAGAGCGCCTCAGTGTTGTTATCGCTCACGAGCGCAACAAACGCAGCGACGCAAGCGGTGTCAAACACGCGGTGTATTTGCCCAAGCTCAAAAAAGACATCTTAGAAGTCATTCGCAAATACGTGTCGATCGATGACGAGGATGTCACTGTCAAACTTGAGAAAAGTGAAGACCGCGACGTGCTCGAACTGAACATTAATCTGCCCGACCACGCCGCATGATGTGGCTGAGCGCCCGCCAGCCGCTGGCGCAGCTGCGAGGGCACTGAGACCCATGCCCACGGGCAAAGCTATTGCACCCCTGACCCTCGACCAGCTCAAAGACCTGCTCGAGGGCATTCACACGGGCAAGAAACAGCACATACGCCTGGGCCGTCGTAGCATCAAGGTCTTCGACGGTTTGATATCCGCGCCTCAGCAGGCGGCCGTGTTCTCCATCTCGGACCTCGCTCAACTGTTCAACGTCAACGCCTCCACGCTGTCTCGGCTGGCGCGCACCCTGGGCTACGCGGGCTTCAGCGAATTCCAAGAAGTCTTCAGGCGGCACATCGCCAACACCGGTCATTTTTACAGCGAACAGGCGACTCTGCTGCACCAAAACGCCGGTGAACAGCGCTCGCAATTCGAGCTCACCGCCGAAATAGCGGACAAAGAACGCCGCAATATCGACGGCATGCTCAACGCCATCACCCCGCAGAGCTTGAGTGCCACGGTGAACCTGCTGGCGCAATCCAAGCGCGTGCGCATCTACGGCATGCGCCAGGCCTACGCCGCAGCGGTTAGCCTGTCCTACATGCTCGGACTGGTGCGCGACGACGTCAGCCTGCTCAACATCGCCGAACACGGCGTCGCTCATAGCTTGGCCCAGCTGACCTCCGGCGATACCTTGGTGTGCATAGGCTTCAACCCCTACAGCCGCAACACGGTGATGACTGGGCGAGTGGCGCGTGAGCAGGGCATCCAGGTGATCGCCATCACCGACAACCACGCCTCCCCGCTGGCAACCGCCGCCAACCACACCTTTATCACCCCCACACACGGGGCTGCGTTTAGCAACGGCCTGGCCGCCACCGCCGTATTGGCCGAGGCGCTGACCAATCTGGTGGCACAGCAACTGGGTGAACAAGGCCTGCAAAAACTTGAGTACCACGAAGAATTGCTCGCCGCATTGCAAGTCGAGGCCTAGACACTCAAGCGCCAACGGCGCGCGCCCTTAGGCGCTGTGAATGTTATCCTAAACACACGCACGGAAGCCACAAATGCACCCAAGTTGAACGCCCCTCCCGGCGATGGGCGCACCGCGGCTTGAGCCTAGCATTCCCACGGAGCAACACCTCTTGAATAAATCCCCGCTGTTACTGGCGCTGCTGAGCACCGCCCTCTCCCCTTTCGGCGCGCAAGCGGCAAGCTCTGTGTACGGCTCGATACGACTCGTGGCATCGGTGGTTGATTACAACGACAAGACGAACGACACGGACGACCAGGGCATCTCCCTCGACAACTCGGACTCCCGCTTCGGGTTGCGCGGCTCCGAAGAGCTGGGCAACGGTTTCAAAATTGGCGGACGCTATGAATTTGGTGTGGCCGCGGACGCAGCTTCCATCCAAGACAACAAGCGCCTGTCCTACATCTCCCTGGAGGGTGGATTCGGTGAACTGCAAGCCGGGCGCGTCTGGTCGAGCTACTGGAACGCGACCGGTGATGCCTGGCCCGGCAATGATTTCACCGGTGACGGCAACGTCACCACGCGTCGTATCAGCGATGCCATCAAGTGGACCAAAGCCCTAGGCGGCGCTAAATTCTCACTGATGGGGGTTTTCAAAGATGGCCTACAACGCACCCAGGGCTCGGGCGGCATCAGCTCGGGCGGCATCAGCGCAGCCATCGGTTTCGACAAAAAAGAAAAGAGCCACTTTCACACCACACTGAACCTCGGCTACAAAACCGACAACGGCCTCAGCCTGAACGCCATTCTGCAAAACAGAGACCCAGACGACGGCACAGACACGGTGGTGGGCTACACCCTGATCGGCGTTTACAGCGCCAATAAAAACACCTTCATCCTCTCCTACGGCGACAAGGACGTGGACAAGGACAACGACACTGTCAGCACCAGCAGCGACGACCAGAGCGTCTCCTTTGAAGTCGCCAGGAAACTGGGGGATCGCTCACTGGCCTGGGTATCCGCCAACAACTTCGAGCACGCCAGCGCAATTTTGATCGGCCTGCGCCACGACTGGTAAGGGCCTCCAGACGCTTTAAACCACCAGCGCCTGCAAGTGCCACTCAGCCCCACAGCTATCCCTCGACCATTCCCGCAGACGCACTGAGCCGTCTGCGGCAATACAAACACTGGTCTGCGCCCGCGTGCCATAGTCTTGATCGCCGTCAATAAACACCGCGCTCAACTTGCGCTCCCAGTCCAGGGGCACGCCGGTGCGCGGCAACAGCTCGTCTTCCACTTGCCGTCCGTCGCGCAGCAGCGACTCCCATGATTCCACCGAATCACCGGCCTCGACTGCGCGCGCCAGCCCTGACTTGATGGACTCAACTTTAGGCCAAGGCGTGTTCAGCGCCGCGTTGCTCAGGCCGTGCACACCTGGTGGCACCACAACCGTCTCGGCGCGGTTGCTGACACAGATCAAATCCCGGCCGTCGTACAACAACACATTAAAACCATCGTAGGCTGCGCCCTGCTGCTGGCTGCTCAGGTCTTCGGCAAAGTCGGCGCTGCTGAGTTCACTGTTGAGGAAATCAGGCACCAAAAAACCGCGGCTGCGCGGCTTCTCAGGCGAGGCCTGGCCCGCCGCCCGCACATTGGTGACCACCGCAAAGCGCCTGTTCTCTTGGTGAAAACCCAGCCAGGTACCGCCGGCGCGCAGGTCGCGGCCCGCCACTATCTCGGGCTGATCGGCCCAGGCACCAAGCGGCGCACTGGGGCGCTCAAAAAACTCATCGCGGTTTGCCAGCAACAGCAGCGGATACTGCGGGTGCACACCCCAGGCGAAGGCCACTAAACACATCGAAAGCAGAGCCCGTACATCAGCCAATCCCCACTGTTACAATCACAAGATACACACCCAACTCGATACTTGGCCATGCGCATACAGAACACCATTGAAGCAAAGCTCCAAGAAGCCCTAAAGCCCTCGTTTTTGAGCGTCATCAACGAAAGCGACGGCCACAATGTGCCCGCGGGCTCGGAGTCGCATTTCAAAGTCACGCTGGTGTGCAGCGATTTCGAAGGCCAGATGCTGATCAAGCGGCACCGCCAGGTCAACGCCGTGCTCAAACAAGAGCTGGACGGCCAAATCCACGCCCTGGCACTGCACACCTACAGCCCCGATGAATGGGCCGCCCAGGGCGGACAGACACCGGCCTCACCCGCCTGCCGCGGCGGCGACAAATAAGCCGCACTCAGCGCAGGCCACAGCGGATCACTGCCCCGCCGCCGCTGGCAGCGGCGGCATGCGCACACTCAGCGGCGCATCCACCCGCCCGTCCAATCGCCAGTCGTAGACCACTGCATACGCCATCACCGCCTTCAGGTAATCGCGGGTCTCTCTAAAAGGAATACTCTCCACCCAGCGGTCCGCCGCCATGGGCTGCGCCGCCAGCCACTTGGGAACCCGCGACATGCCCGCGTTGTAGCTGGCCGTCGCCAGCACAGGGTGCTGCTCAAAACGGTCCAGCAGGTAACGCAGGTAATAGACACCCAGCGACAAGTTGAATTCGGGGTTTTGCAGCGCGCCCGTGTAGAGCTTCTTTTTCATGCGGCGCGCCACGTCGCGCGCGGTGTCCGGCATCAACTGCATCAGGCCAATCGCCCCCGCACCGGAACGCACGTCGGGCTGAAACAGGCTCTCGCGCCGAGCGACACCGTAGGCCCAGGCGAGTGGCACATCACGCTGGCTAGCCAGCATCTGCAAACTGTCGTGAAAGGCCAGCGGAAAGCGCACACGCAAGTCGTCGTTCAGGCCGGTGCGACCATTGGTCGCAATCGCACGATCAAACCAGCCCCAATCCAACAACAACAAAGAAAGCTCGGCACGCTGCTGGATGTTCAGCGTTTTCAACAGCGCTCGCCACTGCGCCACCGCCTCTGCTCGCAGCCCGACAAACAAGTACTCGCGCATGCGCTGCAGCTCGACGCGCGATTGCAACTCGGTCCGCAAGGCCTTGTCCGAAACCGTTGCCTGGTCGTGCATCTGGTAGGGCAGCTGCAATCTGTCCGCCGCCAAAAATCCGTAATAGCTGCGCACCGCGGCCAAATCACGAAAACGCGCTGTGGCGCCTGCTCTGTCACCGAGCTGCCAGCGGGCAACAGCACCCCAATAGCGCCACTCGCTGGCGTCTGCTAGCTCAGCGGTCAGCGCCTGCTCTGCGTCCAGCACCGCCTGCCAGCGCCCCAGCCGCACCGCGAGCCGCAGGTAGGCCTCGCGGCTCTGCGTATCTTGAGACGCTTCGGGCAACCACTTCAACCAATCCAGTGCCTCGGGAATGTAATCTGAGGCTGCGCGCAGGCTCTGCGTTCGTGCCGCAGCGGTGCGCGTCGCCAGATCGTAGCGCTCGGCCAAGTGCGCGCGGCCCCACTGCAAGCGCGCAGCTTTGGCATCAAGCCTGGAGAGACGCGATATCAAGTGCTTAAACACACGCCGATTCAAGGCTGTGTCCGCCTGCCAGCGCGCATCGTTGAGCGCGGCCTGCGGCGCCGCGTGTCCAGCCACCCACGCGTCGATCAGCGCTCGGTCTCGTGCATTGAAATACTGCTTAAATTCCTCGACCTGTTGCAGGCGCCCCACGTCCATCAGGGCGTAGATGTGCTGCCATAAATCCGCGACCGCGACGCCGCCAGCCGCCAGGTGTCGCTGCACCACCCACGCACAATCGGGCTGCCAAGTGCGCTGCTGCCACAGCGATGCCAGCACCGCATCATCGGGCTGCAACTGAAGCAACTGCTCGCGTGCGCGCAAGGTTTCGCAGCGCAGCTTAGGGGCCGAGGGCATGGACGCACTGTCGATGAGCGCCTGCCAGCTCTGCTCATCGCGCAGACGCTGGCTATAGGCGCGCATGCTGCGCCAGGCAAGTGCATCGCCGTGGAACTCACCCTCTAATTGAAGCGCTTTTTTCTTGGCCACATCAGGCGACGCCTGAGCGATGACACGCTCACCCAATTTAAAGCGCAGGTAGGGGTGCAACACATAGGATCGCAGCGCAGGCTCAAGCCGGTAAAAGCCCGCCATGTCCTCGGCATTGAGTGCGTCGAGCGCCTGCTGAAACTGCTGGCGCTGCGACTCGCGCTTTGTCGCCGCCAACGCTGGCACCGCGACAGAGCCGCACAATAAAAGCACCAGCAGCGCGCGAACCAGCATGGGCTCAAATCGCCAGGGAGTAAAAGCGAAACGCCGACATCAAACGCGCTTTTCAGCCATGGCCACCGTATAACTGGCGCCCTGTTTAATCTTCTTGTGATTTCCGAACACCTCACCAAAAGCACGCGCCACGTACTTGCGTAGTCCATTGATCACCACAACATAAAAGCGACCACCTGGCTCCATGCGGGCTAGGGCATCGTAGAAATAGAGATAGAACAGCTCATTGCCGGCTTTGGCGGGCAAATTGGAGGCGATCACATCGAAGCGCTGATCCGCGGGTATGTGACTGAAGCCGTTGCTCAAAAACACATCGACGTTATTGAGGCCATTAAGCTGCGCATTTTTTGTGCTGCAATCCACCGCCACAAAATCTTTGTCAATCAAGGTTGAGTGACCCTGATGGGCCTGTTTCGCCATCCACAGCCCCATCGGCCCGTAACCACAGCCCAAATCCAGGCAGCGATCAGTCGGCTCAACCTGCATGTGCTTCAACAACAGCCGTGTGCCGTCGTCGATCGCCCGCGGAGAAAACAAACCCCAAGTCGTCTCAAAGCGCATCTGATGACCGCACAAGTCATCTTCTATGGTTATGGGATCACGTAAATGTGCAAGGGATGAGGGCAGTGCCATGTGGTTCTCGTTTATAGTCAGTATTGGCCCAAATGCTTGGGCCCAGCGGCCACTTAGGTTACATTGTGGGGCTAAGCTTTGGAACCCAATTAACGCCACTGAGCGCCGTGGCCTGCACCTGCCGCGCTGTACCGGTTCCGCAACAGAATTCCACCCATAATTTATTAGAGTGAATCACATGCGAATCATCTTGTTAGGAGGACCGGGAGCCGGAAAAGGCACTCAATCTCAGTACGTTTGCGAAGCATTTGCTATTCCACAGATTTCCACCGGTGACATGCTGCGCGCAGCGGTAAAAGCGGGCAGCCCGCTCGGCGTTGAAGCCAAAAAAGTGATGGACGCAGGCGGCCTGGTATCCGATGACATTATCATTGGACTGGTCAAAGAGCGCATCCAGCAAGACGACTGCCAAGGCGGCTTTTTGTTCGACGGCTTTCCCCGCACCATCGCGCAGGCCGATGCCATGCGTGATGGCGGCGTAGCCATTGATCATGTGGTGGAAATCGCGGTAGACGACGAGGTCATCGTCAATCGAATGGCCGGCCGCCGCGTGCACCTTGCGTCCGGCCGCACCTACCACGTCAGCTTCAACCCGCCGCAGCAAGAAGGCATCGATGACGCTAGCGGCGAAGCCCTGACCCAGCGAGACGACGACAAAGAAGAGACAGTGCGCCACCGCCTCGCGGTCTACCATGAGCAGACAGCACCTTTGGTTCAGTACTATCAAAGTGCCGACAGCCAGGAAAGAGGGGTTAAGTATACGAAGGTCAACGGCACGCAAGCGGTTGAGACCGTGCGAGATCAAACACTGGCTGCCTTGAAAGAAGGTAAAACAGCCTAATACTGGATCGCACATAAAAAAGGCCGGTTAATAACCGGCCTTTTTTTGGTGTGCTAAGCGCTCATGCGCAGGTTGCCGCCGCCGTCCAAATCGCATTTTTCCATGATGATGTCCAGCTCGCGAAGACCGATACCGCTGCGACTGAACAGCTCCATCAGGGCTTCATCTTCCACCAGACTGACTGGCGCGCCGTGAATGTCCATGGGCAAATATGTGCGCGCAACGCGCAACACATCACTGACACTGACTTCACCACTGGGCCGGTAATTCTCGGCACTTGCCTCATCCACCACGGTCATCACCACGCTATCGACCCGCATATGGCTGAGCAACATTTCAGTGATCAGCGGCGACAACTGCTCCAGGGTTTCTCGGTGTTTGGGGTCATCGTGCGCACTTTCAGCAATATCGCCCTGCATCAGCCACGATGAGACCAACCCCGCTTTACAGCACATGCCCGCGTATTCGGCGAGGTCCGCATCAACACCGTCCAATTCATTGGCGA
Organism: Granulosicoccaceae bacterium; assembly: GCA_033852095.1. GTDB lineage: Bacteria > Pseudomonadota > Gammaproteobacteria > CALCKW01 > CALCKW01 > CALCKW01. Next base: position 100,114 of record JAWSVD010000134.1, read on the forward strand.
TGGCCGCTGAAAAAGACCCGACCCGGCGCAAATAATCATAGGCCGTCACGACGCGCTCGTAGTGCGCAGTGCCCGCCGCAGGGAAAGGATGATCCGCGCCCCAACGACTCAAATCTGCGACCAAGTCAGAGGGATCCATCTTGTCAACGAGTTGACGTAATTTCACCAAGCTGCCGGGAGCACTCTGACCGCTGGTGCCGGCGATGTGAGCCACCACCAAGCTGAGCGCAGGCTCCTGGCGCATGATGTCCAACAGCACAGCGTCGTTGCCACCGCTGTTTTCATCGAGCAAGGACACAACTGTGTTGATCACACTCTCTCGCAAGGGCAAAGCCAAAGCGCCGGACTGATAGGACTGCATCAAGGTTTCGAACAGCCCCTCATCATCCCCTTCTAATTCTATTTCTTCGACCAGTGTCGACGAGCTGATCTGCTCATTCATCAACACTGAAAATTGCTTTCGGTCAACGCGCAGAAACTGAGCGTCCTCCACCACCGTTGCCTCCACTGGCCGGGGCTGGGCATCAAATAACGCCATCTGCCCCTTCTTCTCGGCGCGGATGCCGAATGTTTCGCCCTGCGCATCTTTGCCCTGCACACTGCCCGACACCAAATACACCAGCCAGCGGTGCTCATCGGCTGCCAACAAACGCTGCCGTTTGCTCAGCTTAAAGCTGGACGCACCTTTGGCTAACTGGGCCAAATTGGCATCATTGAGATTCGATAGCGGTTCATACCGATGAAACAAATTCATCAGCGTGGACACTGCAGCTGGATCTTGGGTCGACATGCGTACACTCCGTGGTTTCTTTCTATGGCCTGCGCGGCCTATGCCTACGCCCAGCAATTGCCGCGCCGATTAGTCGTTTTGCTGGCAAGCCTTTTAAAGACAGAGCCGAAGCAGCCCATTCGAGCCAGGGGCCACTGCCGCTGCCCGAGGCTGAAAACCCTGTTGCAGCGGCCCCGAGCAATTCAAAGCAGGGACAGCCGAAGGCCTGCAAAAAGCACGTGCAAGCGCAGCGACAATCGCCTGAAAAATTAGCGACCCGCGCACGACAAGCTGAACAAAGATTCAATAATCGAATCAAATACAGGTCAAAAGAGAAACAGAAAACCCTGAGAACCAGGATTTCAAACGGATAGAAATCAGTGGCTTATATACTCGCAGCCCTAGAGATCAAAGCAACGCCCTGGCCGCTTCTAGCTCTTCGGCAATCTCCATCAAGAACGCGGACGTATCGCTGATGTCCACACCCTCTGCGATCAAGCGCGCCCCAATCGGCGTATCAGCCAAATTCACTTCGCTCTCCACGCCCTGCTCTGCAAGACACAACAGGCGAGCTGCTATCACCACTTCCATGATGCCCA
>JAWSVD010000606.1:0-917 GCA_033852095.1 Granulosicoccaceae bacterium
GGATCGTCCGAGAAAACCGTGTTTTCGTCCATGCGCCCCTGGCGCAATCGCACACACTTTCCATCTTTCAGATCTATTGCTGGAATGAGTTCCATGTCCTCTCCTTCGAGACGTTTGCTAAATTTTGTTAAGCCCTACAGCACATTGGTACCGTAGGGGGATTTTGCCAAAGTATCGCCGAACTTTGTGAAGTAATTGCGCTGTAACTGCACAGCGGCCCCATCAACACCGATAAAGCGGCAGCCTTAGCCGCACTGATCAGATCTAAACAAGTCTCTTAAAAAAGCACCAAAACACCACTAAATTCTGGCATATGGCCGCCCACTAACCTACCGCGAGCCAGGTCCTAAAATGACCGCCGCGGTAAATGCAGCGCTAAACCTGCCATTCAACAAAGTTTTTCAACAGACGCAGCCCCTGAGCCGCACTCTTTTCGGGGTGAAACTGGCAGGCGAAGACGTTCTCGCGCGCCAAGGCACACGCAAAGCGATCGGGGTACTCACTTTCACCGACCACCCATTGCGTGTCCGCTGGCCGCACATAATAGCTGTGGGCGTAGTAGAAATGCTCACCCTGCTCAATGCCTTGCCAGAGCGCATGCTCCTGCTGGAACACAGGGTTCCACCCCATGGCCGGCACGCACAGCGACTCCTGAGTCGCGGGGTCGGCCATATCATGTGCAAAAGGCGCCACATCGCCGGCAAAGTGCCCCAGACAATCGATGCCGCCGTTCTCGGCGCTGCGGTCGAGCAAGACTTGCAGCCCCATGCAAATACCGAGGAAGGGCTTGCTCGCCAGAGCGCGCATCACCGGCTCTCGCAAGCCGTGCTCTTCAATCGCGGCCATGCAATCGCGGGCGGCGCCCTGACCGGGCAAGACAATGCGGTCGGCCGCTGCGATCAGCGCCGGGTCATCAC
>JAWSVD010000014.1:0-61294 GCA_033852095.1 Granulosicoccaceae bacterium
CGTCAACGGCGTGGGCATGAGTTCCAAAAGCGGAGAAGCTGATCAAGGCTCCGCTGCTTGTTATCTCAGACGAGTGAGAGAATCAATCATCACTGCTGTCATCCGAGACCACGATAAAGCCTAGCCACGCAGGCAAGTACTCCCTGCCCCAGTGCATCAGAAACACCCCGAGCACAGCCAGTGCGATTGATTCAGGCACATTCAGAATTTCTTGCTGAGCTGATAGCGCTTCCTGAAGAGCAGCCATTAAAATTCCCAGCAGTGCACAACAAATGCCCACATAAGCTGCAAGTACTCTCATTCAACTCTCATCTGCCAGTAGTCGGGTCTGTTCATCGACCATTGCCCTGAGTGCCGCGGTTAAACCGTCCTGATCCGTGTAGGCCTTGCCGTAAGACAAGTTAAATTCGTAATCGAAATCAGCGGGGTTCTGGCCCTGTGTGTGTTGCAGCAGTGTCTCGATTTTGTCGAAGGCTTTGGCCAGTTTTGCCTCGGGCGTTGAAGCGGCCTCGTACTCGTCCCACAGCGCCAGGATCTCGCTCTGTAGTTTTTTAGGCAGCGGGTCGAGCAACAACAGCAAGTCGGCACGCTCAGCGACGTTTTTATCCACGCCCTCCACTTGCTCAACAGCCGGGATATCGCCACTGACCGCCTCGCCAAGGTCATGGATAATGCACATTTTCATCAGTTTCAAAGCACTGATATCAGGGTACTGGTCTGCAAATACCATTACCATCAAACACAAACGCCAAGTGTGCTCTGCCGTGCTTTCCTGCCTGCCCTCGGACGTTCTGGCGGAACGCAGCGTGTTCTTTAATTGCTCCGCCCCCTTCAGGAAGCTCAACACCCCTTCTAACTCTTCTGTTTTCATTATTAAAGCCTATCAACAGTTTATGCAATCATTTTCCCGCAAGCCCACCGTGCCACATCAAGATGGAATCACCGCTACTTAATAGACTGCCCATACTAGAGAAGGCAATAGATCAGCCCCCACCACGCCCGAAACTGGCACCAAGTGTATGACGCCAACATATGCGAATAAACCAGTGATTGTTCTCTTGCTTGCCTTATATCTACTCATGTGGCTTTTTTCAAAACACACACCGCATCGCAAGCTAATTCATGTCGAATTAAGAGCCCGCTGGTAGCCGTTAGAATACTAGCATCAAGCTAACCCTGCTCGTACAAGCCAGCGATTCAAAACCAAAGCACCAAATCTACCCACGGAGCGCCCGATGGCAGACAACAGTGAAAATATCAAAGAGGACCAGCAAGCCATGCGCAGCTGGCTGGAGAACAGTCAGGTAACAGAGTTCAATGCGCGCTTTGAGCCAGGCCCTGGCATTCAGAAGCTGTCGCTCAGATTTGATATTTCGAAACTGTGCGCAGCACTGGCAGAGGTCAGCGGATCGCTGGAGGACATGGGCGATGGCTTCAGCGCTTTTCCGCTAACTCGCCGGCCGGGCGTGGAGGTGCCGACAGCGAATGATCTGTCGGGGCTGTTCTGGACGCGGGTGGACGACAGTTACGAGGAGACGACACGTGAAGAAATCGTGGACGAGTCTCAGTTCACGGAGTTCAACCCAGCACTCAAAGGGACGTATTTTGAACAGGTACATCAGGCGCTGGTGAAGCGTTTTCCCATCGGCCGTATGCGGGTGCTGGGCAAAATGCCCTATAACTGCAATTCATGGCATCGCGATCCGGAGCCGCGCTTGCATATTCCCATCATCAGCAACCCGGGCTCACTGTTTGTGGTAAATCACCACGTGACGCATTTGCCAGCAGATGGGTCTGTGTATTTCACGGATACACGGGGCTATCACACAGCGCTAAACGGGGGCGAGGATCAGCGCGTGCACATCGTGGCTGCACTGCCCTGCTAGGGTTGCTGGTGGCCAGACGGCGAGAGTTGGTACTTCGCGGGTGAAAACCCCCGGTCCGCGAAACCGGCGGCTTAGATTTTCACTGTTAACCCTCAGCCAATAGCCTTCTAGCTCACGCAACTGAGCGAGAAGAGCGCTGAGCTGAGCAATACGCCGGGGGCACAGAGCAGCAGCATCTGCCGCTGGGAGATGGCGCGCAGCAGCGAAAGGATCAGCAGGTAGGAGGCCAACAGGGCCAGGAAGCCGAACAGCAGGCCCACACTGAGGCCAAAAAATTGCTCGGCGCTCATGGCTGGGCCTACCCCAGTCTGGTGGCTGTACAAGCTGTAGAACGACAGCATCAAATACGCTGCGCCGACCAATTGGGCGATGGCTGCTACCGCTACCCGAGATTTTTGCCAGTGGTTGAGCATGTGCGTTCTCCTCGGCGCCAGTTGGCGCGTCCGTGTTCGATTGATACCGCGTGGGGCCGCTTTTCAATATGAACTGAGTATATGCACAGTGCTTTGTGTTTGCTGGAAAATAGTGGATATATTTACAGTGGTTGCTGTGTTTCTTTGCCACCGAGGCTGTGGAAAACTGCGAAGCCACTGATTTCACTGATGAAATTACTCAGCAGCTTGTATGACCCTGCTGAGATACAGCTTGCATCGACCACGCAGCTACAGCTGAAGCCGAGATCGCCACCCAGAGAGAGGGCCGCGAGTTCGAGGCTCAGTATTCGTAGGGCGTTACTGAGGTCTGATAAGCGTCCACAGATATCAGTACATTGGCGCTCTCGCTCTGCCCCACATGCTCTACCTTTGACTCCCGCTTGTTCGCCTCCAGCTTAAACTCGGCGCCATTAGCGGCAATGCGCAGGGAAGTCATCTCGGTGCTCATACTCAGGTCAGCGCCCGGTTGCACCAGCACGATCTGGGCTTGCCGTGATGTCAGGCTGACTGGCACCTTGGGCAGGTACAGCAGGCAGTGATCACGCAGGATATGGAACTCGTCGCCCACCTTGATCTCATCTTCCCGCTCACACTGGTAGGACAGCGTTTCCTCGTCGTGCCAGTAGATGGCAAGCGTGGCTTGCTTTACGTTGATGGTGGCCGCCGCGTCTAAGGTGTGGTGGTGCCAGGTGCCGCTCTGCACACTCAGCTCAGGCACACTCATGTCAGCGTAGTTAAAGCGGTCAGCCATGAAGAACTGGTAGATGAAATAGCCCGCCAGCAGTAGCAATACGAACAGGATCCCCACTGTGTAGAGGAAACCCCGGGTGACCCGGCCCAACAGCGATGGTGGTGCAGCGGGCGCGTCTTCTAGGTAGCGCGCGGCCAGCTCTTCGGGCGTACCGAAACGCTCCAGCAATTGATCATCGGGGCAATTGCTGTCGCTGATCAGGGTTTTTATCTCCGCGATAATAGGCTGTGTACCTGATCTGCCCAGCGGCTTTAAGTGTGATTTCAGGGCTGACAAATAGCGCTTCTGGTTCATTTTGATTCTCGGATACTGGTTAATATTTTGGTATTGCTCGCATACTCTTCGCGCATCGGCACCAAACCCTCGCGGCCCGCATCGCTGAGGCTATAAAAACGGCGCGGGTGGCCCGATGCGGCAGGGGTCTGCCACTCGGAGAGCAGCCATCCATTTTGCTCCATGCGGTTGAGCAGGGGGTACAAGGTGCCTTCATTGACATCGAGACCCTGTTGTTTGAATCGCTGGAGGATTTCCAGCCCGTACACGGCTTCCTGCCGGGCCAGATGTTCAAGCACGCAGAGCTCGAGGAAGCCCTTGCGCAGCTGGATTGACCATTTTTGGAGGTTTGTTTTGTTCATGGGATCATTCAACCACAAAGTACTTTGTTATACAAAGTGCTTTCCAATGAATTATCCATGCCTACGTCTCAATCACACGCAAAAACCAAAGAACAACAAGACCGCCAGCTACCTGAGAGACCCCGTCCATAAAATGAGAATACAGACGTTATCTTATTGATTTGATGAGTTTAAAATGGACAAACGAGCCACGCTCGATAGCCCGTTAACAGCGCTGAAGGAGCTGTGGCAAGTAACGAGCAGTTTTTGAATACCGTCACGGGCCGGCTTGCAGCAAGCGGCCAAAAAGGGCGAAGTTACACGATTAGGGACTGCGAAAACGGCAACAATTGCCCACAACATGCTTGGGCCACAGCCACTAAAAGCCATCGGCGGCGGATTCGATAATGGCCGTCAGCATGTCGTTGACCTGGTCACGGGCACCGCCACTGGGCAGGTGGCGGAAGCCGATTTTGACGCCCTCATCAGCGCTGGCCTCTTCGTAAACAAAGATCACGTAGGGGCAATAGGCGATGTCACTGGCGTCGTGCTCCAGCACGTCGCGCGACATCACGGCGGAGCAGAAGCTGAATATTTCCGCGCCTTTAAATATGCGTTTAGTGGCGCCCACGTCCTTTGCGGTACGGTCCAGCATCTCGCCGATGTGCCCGTTGTAGTCAACACTATAACCACGATTGATGATGGCGCCCCGCACACTGTCGACTGCCTCCTCAAAGCCTTGCTCGGTAATCAATGTTGACACATCGTCCCCCGCGGCCCGCACAGACGTGCTCAGCATCAACAACACAATAACTAAAGCGCTCAAATTAAGTGGGTACATCTTTCCTCCTCAGGACAGTGACGATCGCCAATGATAGACGCCGTGAATCAGAACGCTTTATCTTGCGCCCCTCTTCAACTGACTACAAACCGCAGCGGCGCCCGACCTTGTGGGCATTGGCGGTGATGCCATCCACATTTTGATCGCAGAAAAGATGAAGACACCGCAAAAAACAAATTTTCAGGTCTAGCAAAGCAATTGCTTTAAGCCTAAAGTATCTACTCTAGAATTGACAAACCCGTCTGCTTTGGCCGGTGCGGATGCAGATTCACTGCAGTCCTCCACCGCAAAACAGACCGAAGCTAACTGCAGGCTAGCCCTATGACCAATTTCGCTGAAACTCGATCCCTGTTCTATTTGCCCAAGGGCATGATCTACCTGGACGGGAACTCCCTCGGCCCCCTGCCCCGCGCAGCCACCGCTCGGGTCGGCAATGTGATGCAGGATCAGTGGGGCGAAATGCTGATCACCGGCTGGAACAAAGCGGCCTGGTTTAGCCAGCCCCAGACCATCGGCGACCGCATAGGCCAGCTGGTGGGTGCGGAGCCCGGCAGTATCATCGTCGGCGATACCCTCTCGATCAAGGTCTACCAGGCATTGGGAGCGGCTCTGGCGATGAACCCCGATCGCAAGCTTATCCTGTCTGACAACGGCAACTTCCCAACCGACCTGTACATGGCGGAGGGGCTGATAGAGTCCCTAGACCGCGGCCTAGAGCTCCGCACGCCTGCCCCCGAGGCAATCGAGGCGGCGATAGACAGCTCCGTGGCCGTGCTGATGCTCACCGAGGTGGACTACCGCACCGGGCGCCGCCACGACATGCAGGCGCTGACTGCCAAGGCGCACGCGCACGGGGTGATCACCGTGTGGGATCTCGCTCACTCCGCCGGCGCTGTGCCGGTCGATCTCGCCGGCTGTGGTGCCGACTTTGCCTGTGGCTGCACCTACAAATACCTCAACGGCGGGCCAGGCGCCCCTGCCTTTGTCTACGTGGCGCCGCGTCACGCTGACACGGCAAGGCCAGTGTTATCGGGCTGGCTCGGTCACAGCGCACCCTTTGATTTCGACCTTAACTACAGCGCGCATGCGGGGGTGAGCCGCATGCGCGTGGGCACGCCACCGGTGTTGCAAATGGCGTCATTGCAGGCGGCGCTGGACATCTGGGACACGGTGGACATCAAGGATGTGCACGCACAGTCCATGCTGCTCAGCGAGCGCCTGATTGCCGCTGTGGCGAAAGCTTGCCCGCAACTGCAGCTCGCCAGCCCAAGTGAACCCAAACAACGGGGTTCGCAAGTCTCGTTTCACTTTGAACACGGCTACCAAGCCATGCAGGCGCTGATCAGCCGCGGGGTAATCGGTGATTTCCGTGCACCGGACATCATGCGCTTTGGGCTGACTCCCCTGTACATCAGCGAAGCCGATGTGGAGGCCGCTGCCGCGCACATTGCAACCGTGATCAACGAGCGATTGTGGGACAAGCCCGAGTTCGCCCGCCGTGGAGCCGTGACATGAGCTGCCCCTACAACCCCGCCGACGAAGGCGCGCAGATGGGCTTCGACGGCCGCATGTCCTACGGCGACTATCTGCAACTGGACAGCATCCTCAACGCACAGCACCCGCGCTCCACCGCACACGACGAGATGTTGTTTATAATCCAGCATCAAACCTCCGAGCTCTGGCTGCGCCTGGCGCTGCACGAGATAGACGCGGCACGAGAGTGTATTCGCAACGACAAATTACAGCCCGCGTTTAAGATGCTGGCGCGGGTTTCGCGAATTTTCGAGCAACTCAACAACGCCTGGGATGTACTGCGCACACTGACGCCCAGTGAATACACCGAGTTCCGCGAAGATCTGGGACAGAGCTCCGGTTTTCAATCCCATCAATACCGGCTAATCGAGTATGCGCTGGGCAATCGAAACGAGGCGATGCTGAAACCCCACGCCCACCGCGAAGATTTGATGGCACTGCTCGAGGCGGAGCTGGACAAGCCAAGCTTGTATCAAGAGGCATTGCGGCTGCTGCACCGCTCGGGATTCGCGCTGCCCGATGAGGTGATCGATGGCCCCGTACGAGACAACTACACACCGCACCCGGCGGTGGAGGCTGCGTGGTTGAAAATCTACGAGGACCCCAGCGAGCACTGGACGCTCTACGAGCTGGCGGAGAAATTCATCGACCTGGAGGATTACTTCAGGCGCTGGCGCTTTAATCACGTGACCACGGTGGAGCGCATCATTGGCTTCAAACGCGGCAGTGGCGGCACGGGCGGGGTGTCGTATCTCAGGCGCATGTTAGATGTGGAACTGTTCCCAGAGCTGTGGCATCTGCGAACCAATCTATAGAACTTGATCAACACCGCGCATCCGTGGTGCTCGAGCTGTGAGACTACAGTCCCACCCACGGGATGGTGATCCGTCGAGACAGAATTGTGAAGCTTGGGGTCCCTCTAACGAGTCTTGACAGTTATAAATATTGGCTTTATGCCGAGGCATGTTGCCGTCGCGACTGCAGCCTTTCGCGCCCAAGCGCAGCTCCAGCTTCAGTGCAAAATAGAAGACTGCCACAAGTAGGGGAGAAGCTGGGCTGTAACCTTTGAGACGATCTCTCGATGCGCTAAAGTGATCGAGAGACCAAATTAATGGAGTTGATCATGCGTTGTCACGAAGTCGATTACGAGCTGTTTGGCGATGATATGCAGATTGTGGAGGTCGAGCTCGACCCCACCGAAACAGTGATAGCGGAGGCCGGCGCCATGAACTACATGGACGACGGTATCGTGTTTGAATCGAAAATGGGCGATGGGTCAAAACCCACTGAGGGGATTCTGGACTCGTTGATGCACATCGGCAAACGGGTGCTCACCGGCGAGTCCATTTTCATGACCCACTTCAGCAACGCTGGCCAGGGCAAGAAGCGCATCGCCTTCGCCGCCCCCTACCCCGGCAAGATCATCCCCGTCGACATGGCCACTATTGGCGAAGAGTTGATCTGCCAAAAGGACGCCTTCCTGTGCGCCGCCCTGGGCACATCGATAGACATCACCTTTCAGCGCAAACTGGGCGCAGGATTTTTCGGCGGCGAGGGTTTTATTTTGCAGCGCCTGCGCGGTGACGGCATGGCTTTTATTCACGTCGGTGGCACGGTGATCAAACGTGAGCTCAATGGCGAGACGTTGCGGGTAGACACGGGTTGTATCGCGGCGTTTACCAGCGGCATTGAATACGACATCGAGCGCGCGGGCGGCTTGAAATCCATGGTGTTCGGCGGAGAGGGCATGTTCCTCGCCACCTTGAGCGGCACAGGCACTGTCTATCTGCAGAGCTTGCCATTCTCACGCCTGGCCAACCGCATATTGCAAGCCGCATCACACGGCGGCAGCAAGGGCGAAGGCTCCGTGCTGGGCGGCATAAGCAACATGTTTGAAAAATAGGTCGCACAGGCGTCTGCGCCTCGCCAAATGAGCCGGGGGCGGACGGCCATTGCTTCATTCGGCGACTGCTGGAAAATGTTTTTATCAATCCCGCAGATACTGTTGCGAAACAGGCAATAGCGAGCTAGAGTCCGCAGCTAATATTAATAAGCGTCAAAAGCGCCGCCCATACAAACATTCACCCAAAAGGACTCGTTGAGAAAATGCAAGCCGAAGCTTTGTCTCTCTCTGATAATACAACAGCAGAAAACCCCACCCAACAGGCCCGCCAAAACATCGACACCTTGACACAGGGCGCAGTCACTTTGACAACCGCTGCACAACGGTGCGTCAAGGATTTTTACGACTGCGGCCAAGACATTGAGAATGTTGTGGTGCTGAGCATAAACTGAAAAACACCCAGACTTTGTTATTCGGTTTCGGCATATCCGAAACCGCTTAGCGCCGGCCAAGCGTGACTCGTCGCAGCTCAGCAAGGCCCTTAATAATCCAGATTTTTTGCCACACATTCAGCCCCACAGCAATGGCTGAGGCCTTCAATGCAGTGCGAAGACCGTTATCAGCTTTGAGGCTCGGGCAATAACAGATCAACACGGGGCTGCAGTGACTGAACAACAGTGAGGTGCGGGTAGGGTATGCCCCACTTTTCCCGGGTACACACTGAAACACAAGCCTGTTGCACCAAGCGCTCTACCTTCTTGTACGATTTCCCCGCGTCACTTTTGAGTGTCACGTAGATAAGGTAATCCAGGGATGAGCTGCCCGCGCCCGACAGCTCCACCAACACGCCCTGCACACTCTGCGCAAAGTCGGTTTTGGCTAGACTTTCACTGATGCCTTCCCGGAGGCCAAAAGGCACATTACTCAGCGCAATATCTTGTAGCTCGTAGGCCACCCCAAAGGTAACAGCCACACCAAAGGTTTCACCGCGCGACAAGTTTTTAATTGGCCAAGCGTAGAAATCTGTGGTCTTGACCGTTTGCACACTGCCACCGGCGTCCAAGAGCTCCACCGTCTCCGGTGTCTGTTTTACCACTTCGAGCACCTGCTCATTCTCGGTAAGAACAATGTCACCCCTGCTGGTGGGGAACCATGACTCATGACTGTCAGGGCGGGAGATCAACGCCGACAGGTCTCTCAGCGGCAGCCTGAGCACACCCGTGAGCTCCGGGTTGCGTAATATTGAGTACATATTGATGGACGAGACCTGCCAGGGCAGGCCGTTGAACATGACCCGCTCCTGCTCCCGGATACTGCCAAGGTTGAGCAGCAACTGGCCTTCGGCGATAAAACGCGGCACGGTTTTTCTCAGCCCCAGCACCAAGGTGGCTGCCGCCACAATAGACAAGCCCAACAGCAACAAGTCGCCACGCACGTAGAACACCGCGATGACAGCAATCATCATCAGCAGCACGACCAGGGCGCGGTAGCCGTATTGCACCAGACGGCTTCGTGTTCTGAAAGCCGCTGAATCTTTGCGTTTCCCCCGGTGCTGCACAACCCAAAGCAGACAGCGCATGATCAACCAGACAACACAAGCAAGGATTAAAGCCAGCGCTAAGGTCAGGCCTCTGCCGCGAAAGAACTCTTGTGCCGACACATGCAGTGTCTCCCACCAGGTGACGTCTGAATTTTGCAGCCGAGCAATCTGAGATCTCACCAGATCCAACTCCTGCAAATTGGTGTCACGCAAAATCTCCCAACTTCGCGCTAGCTGCTCAACCGACTTTTCAGTTTGGCCATCGACCAGCTGCTCGACTTTTTGGAGGGATGCCAGTGCAACAGCAATGGTCTCCTTTTGCTTCTGCTTGAGCTCCAGCTGAGACCGCAGGTGACTGATCTTGCGCGGTTTGTCGGTGAGGGCTTTAAGGTTGTCGAAGATGGGTTGCAGTATCAGCGTTATTTCTTCGCGCCAATTGAATTTTCTTTCGCTCGCTGACAGGACGTTCAGGTCCACAGAACCAATCGCGGCTTGCTCAAACGAGGAGCGCAGTTTGGAGATTTCATTGTCCAGCGCAGCTAGCTCTTTTTCGAGTGCCCCTATCTGGTTTGCATCGGCTTCTTTTATCCCCAATCGCAACGTTGAACGCGCTTCACCGTTGGCATCGATCAATGCTTGCAGTGAAATCAGACGGCTCGCAGCTTCAAGTGTTTTCTGCTGTCCGGGTTCACTGCTTGGGTCTGTATCAGCGGTGACAGAAAAACTCAGGGCCAGGAGCCAAAGAACAAAAAGCCTACGCAACATCTTCGCGACCAAAAAACAGATGAATCGCAAAGTGTAGCCCTTAAAACAGCAGATCAAATATCAACAAGATGTCGAGGCGCCGAAACCACGCCTTAACGACAGGGCCCCGGCTCCTTAGGCCATCAACTGACCAATGCTGACACCCTATCGAACAGTGCTGGGACTTCTTCTTTGCCCAACATTTTCTCAAGGTGTTTCGGCGGCAAGTAGCTCAAATCATGTACCGAATCCAAGGGATGCTTCTCCCGGATAAGGGCAATCTGATCCTGAGACAATACAACTCCTGGGCCCAACGCCATGAAGTCGTCGCGCCATCCGACCCGGTTATAGAAGGCCAGCGCGCATTCGAGACGCAGCTGACACACCCCTTGCAGGGGCGCGGGCAGCGTCGCAAAAAACTCTCCACTTTCTATGGATGCCTGCAATTCTGATTGCTCTGCCAGGGAGGGTTTCAGCTTGACAACAATCTCATAGAGATCCTGCCGCATTTGCTGCGAGAGCGGCTGCCCGCCGCCTGCCAGACGCGCTGTTTCAAAAATCGGATCTGTGTTTGTTTCGCTCATTGTTTGTTACCTGAATTAGAGGCCTTGGAGGCAATCTCGTAAGTGTCCCGACTGAGCGTAGCACTGGAAAGAATCTGCTCCAGTGCCGCCTGGCAATGCGCCTGCCTGCCAGCATCAAATCTGGCCCAGCGCGTCAGCGCAGTGCACAGTCTGGCCGCGACTTGCGGGTTCACGCTGTCGTACTGCAACAGAAAATCAGCCAAGTAGCGATAACCACTACCGTCCGCCGCGTGGAAGTGTACGGCGTTTAAGCCACAGAAGGCACCGACCACTGAGCGTACTCGATTGGGGTTTTCGATCACAAAGAGCGGATGCTCATGCAGCGCTTTCACTGACGCCAATACATCTGCTCGCTCACTCGCGGCTTGCAGACTGAACCACTTGTCCATGACCAGTCGCTCGGATTTCCAACGCGCATAAAAATCTGCGAGCAGCTCATCGCGTGCGCTGAGTTCTGTGTTGCACAGGCAGCGCAGCGCAGCCAGGGAATCCGTCATGTTATCGGCGTTTTTGTATTGATCCACCGCGAGCTGGCCGTGCTGTTGTGGATCGGCAGTGACAAGCCACTGCAGACACAGGTTTTTCAGCCGCCGCGCACCGATAGCCGTGGCATCGATGCTGAATTGTGTGTCGTGCAGCGAGGCATAACAATCGATCAGCTCGTTCTGCAGGGACGCTCCCAACTCTGCGAGCAACCAAGAACGAGCTGTGTGGAGGGAGTCAATTTGTATAGTCTCCTCACCTTCAGCTACAGACTCTTCGCTGGGGATATCGAGCGCTTCGGCTCGCAGCGCCGGGTCTTGCTCTGTATCAATGAGCAATTGACGTGCGCCTTCAAGCAGGGTGTCGGGCAGCTCCAGACGCCCGCTGGTGCGCACCGCCTCAGCGTTGCGCCTCACCACCCGGGCGATCAATTGCTGCGCCGCCTCCCAGCGGTTATAGGAATCCGAATCGTGGCTGACCAAGAAGCTCAGATCGCTGTCACTGTAGTCAAAACTCAAGCGAACCGGCGCGCTGAAGCCACGCAACAGCGATGGCATCACGGGCTCACTCACCCCTTCAAATACGACAGTTTGCTCTTGCTCACAGATGTTCAGCACACATTCACTTGTGCTCGCCGTGCCGGACTGCCCCTGAATGCGCAGTGCTTGAGCACTGCCGTCCGCTTTCAACAAGCCAAGCCTGAGCGGTATGTGCATTGCTTCCGGTTTGGGCTGTTGTTGATTGATTGTTTGTTTCTGCAAAAAACGAAGCGTGAGCTGCTCTGATACCTGGTCATAGGTGCTGGAAACAAACAACGAAGGCGTGCCGGACTGGCTGTACCAGCGCCTGAACTGCTGCAGGTCCACCTCACTGGCGTCTTCCAGTGCTTTGACAAAATCTTCACAGGTCACGGCCTGGCCGTCATGCCGCTCGAAATACAAATCCAAGCCCGCACGGTATTTTTCAGGCCCGAGCAGGGTGTGCATCATGCGGATGAGCTCCGCGCCTTTTTCATAGATGGTGACGGTGTAGAAGTTGTTGATCTCGATGTAGCTTTCAGGCCGCACTGGGTGCGCCATCGGCCCAGCGTCTTCGGGGAACTGCCGTGCGCGCAATAAACGCACATCCTCAATGCGCTTGACCGCCCGCGAATTTCTGTCGGCACTGAATTCTTGATCCCGAAATACAGTCAACCCTTCTTTGAGGCTGAGCTGAAACCAATCCCTGCAGGTAACACGGTTGCCGCTCCAGTTATGGAAGTACTCGTGCGCGACGATGGCTTCAATGTTCTGGAAATCGGCGTCTGTCGCCGTTTGCTGATCGGCCAATACGTATTTTGAATTAAAAATATTGAGGCCCTTGTTCTCCATCGCCCCCATGTTGAAATCATCAACCGCGACGATGTTGAAAATGTCCAGGTCATAACTCAGGCCGTAGACATCCTCATCCCACTGCATGGCGTGTTTTAAAGAAGCCATTGCGTGATCACAGCGATTGATGTTGTGCGCCTCGGTGTAGATGTTCAGGGTGACATCCCGGCCCTCCGCCGTCCTGAATGTATCGCAGACACTGGCCAGATTACCGGCGACCAAGGCAAACAGGTAGCAGGGCTTGGGGTGCGGATCTTCCCAGGTCACTCGCTGCCGGCCGCCGGGTAGATCCTCGCTGGCGATGAGGTTGCCGTTGGAGAGCAGCACCGGGTACAGGGCCTTGTCGGCGGTGATCACAGTTTTGTAGCGTGACAACACATCGGGGCGATCGGGAAAGTAGGTAATGCGCCTGAAGCCTTCCGCCTCACACTGAGTACAGAAATTTCCCGAGGACTTGTACAGACCCTCCAGCGCTGTGTTTTTGTGCGGCTCAAGCTCTGTGACGATTTCCACAACGCAGGCATCGGGCAATTGCGATAGCGTGAGGCTGTTCGCGTCCAGCACATACTGCGATGGTGGCAACAGCTGCCCGTCAAGCAAGACGGAGAGCAACTTCAGCTCACGGCCGTCCAAGCGGATCGACCGCCCAACCGCACCCAGAGGGTTCTTTCGCAGTGCCAGCTGGCTGCGGCATACACTCTTCTCTTCGTCGAGCTCAAACTGCAGCTCCACGTAGTCTATCAAATAGCATGGCACGGTGTAATCGCTGAGGCGAATGACCTCGGGGCCTTTCTGCTTGCTCATAGTTTGTCAGTCCGGACAGGCTCCGGCTCACTCGCCAAAGTCTGTCGCTCTCTCAATATAAAGAAGAAATGATGCCGAACAGTATGAAAGCAGCCGCCGCTGCTCGCAACTTCTGTTCAGCCGCTATTAAGTGTTCGCAATCGACGGTCGATACTCAGTGCTTACCCGAGTACCGGGGAGCTGATTTTTTGCCTGCGCGGCGCGAGTGGAGACCTACAAAAGCAATGTTCTTTCCCGATTGGTCGAAAATACGTGTCGTGGCCCTCTCCGCCTTTCTGCTGCTCTGTATCTTGTACTCCGCCTACCAGCTCACCTATTCACGCAACTGGGGAGCCCCGCTGGACGTCGTCATCTACCCCATAGCGGTCGACGACAAGGTTAGCGTACAGAAATATATCGATAAACTTGATCACGGCAAATTCAAGTCGATCGATCGCTGGATGAGCGTTCAGGCCAAACAACACGGACTGCCCAACCCGCAGCCAGTGGCCACACGCATGGGCGTACAGATCACCGATTTGCCGCCCGTCTTTCCGCACAAACCGGAGGCATGGTCAGTGCTGGTGTGGGGATTGCGCATGCGTTGGTGGTCGATGTTCTACACCCCGGACGACCCCGACCTGACCTGGCGTTCGGTGAAGATATACGTGGTCTATCACAAGGGTGAGCCCAACAAATCACTGCCACACAGCTTGGGCCTGCAAAAGGGGCTGATCGGCTTGGTGCACGCCTTTGCCACCCCCACTCAAACCGCCCAGAACAACGTGGTGATAGCGCACGAGTTGCTGCATACCGTGGGAGCCTCCGATAAATACGACCAATACGGCTCGCCGGTGTTCCCGGTGGGCTATGCAAACCCCGCTCGGCTGCCACTGCACCCACAGCGCAGCGCCGAGATCATGGCGGGGCGTATCCCTGTGTCTAGGTACGACTCCGTGATGGCGCATAGCCTGCGCAGCAGCACCATCGGACCGACCACCGCCGCAGAGATCAACTGGCCCAATTGATCTCCGCAACACACTGAGGCTCGAGGGCCGCACAAGCCGGCGCATCCGGCAGCGCTCAGTGAAGCCGCGTCAAGCGCATCAGTCTTCGATGAGCGGGACGCGCTAGTCACTGCTACTGGGCTTGCAGAAAGAGCCCTGCATCGCACTCCGCAAAGCACGGCCATTCAGCGCCAGCCTCGCTCCCTAGCTGGGTTGGTCTATGACCCTGCTTCACAACACTTTTTTGTCATACAAGCGGCCGCTATTCCCCGACAAGACAGTTAGCCTGTATCATCGGAAGCAGCGATTGCAGCACCTGCAGCCGCGCTTAAATGATCAGGAACAAAAATCGCGTGGCATGCCCTTCGACACCCTTTAGGCCTAAGTTCAAGCGAGACTGTTGCTGCGCTGCGATCGGCTGCCTATTTGCTGTGGTTTTCTCGACCCCCGCCCTGGCAGACAGCCACGGCTATGAGAACCAGATCAGCACGGTGGACGAACGCATCCAAGACACGCGTGATTCGATTCGCTCCAAGGAATCGGAAAAAGCTTCGCTGCGCCGTTTGCTGGAAAACTACGACAAGCAGATCGCTGCAGTAAAACGCCAGCGCCAGTTGCTAAAAAAGAAAATCGCGCGACTGAGTGAAACAAAGTCTGAAGAGCAATCGCGCGGTGACAAACTGAAACGCGGCGTTCGGCGACGCTCCGATGTGCTGGCCAAGCAGTTGCGTGCGATGTACCAAGCGGGCAGAAACCCGCACCTGCGCACATTGCTGTCAATGGACGACCCCACCGCGAGCGCTCGCTTAATCCATTACTACAAGCAAGTAACCGAGCACCAGGTCGCCGACATAGAGTCCGCGCGCATCGATCTCGGGAAAGTGATGAACGCCGTCACCGCCACAGCCGCCCAAGAAGCGCAGGTGCAACACGAGCAAGACGCCCTCAAAGCCCGCGAAGCCGAACTGGCGCAGCTGGCAAAAAAACGCAGCCGACTGCTGGTCAAAATCGAATCCACCCTATCGGCGGAGCAGCAGCGACTCAGCGCCCTCGAAAGCGATCGCATCAAGCTGCAAGCCTTGGTCGATGAGTTGCGCCAAGAGCAGCAAGCCGCCAGTGAGATCGCCAGTGGCCGTATGGCCTGGCCGCTGGTTGGACAGATTAAAGCGCGCTACGGCGAGAAAAAAGCCCAGGGTACCGCCAAGTGGGCGGGCCTGTTGATCAAGGCACTCAAGGGCAACCCAGTGGTTGCCGTGCACGAGGGCGAGGTGGTCTACGCGGAGTGGCTGCGAGGCTTTGGCCTGCTGATCATCGTTGACCACAACAATGGCATGATGTCGCTGTACGGCAATAACGATAAGTTAATGTACAACGTTGGAGAAACAGTATTACCGGGCGATGTATTGGCAACTGTTGGCAATTCCAGCAGTCTCAATGAAACGGGGCTCTATTTCGAGCTGCGCCAAGACGGCAGCCCTGTTGACCCGATCAGCCTGCTGACGAGAAAAATCGTCGCTGCCAAACGGTAGATCTGCACTCGCCGGCAACGCTCCGCCTTAAAAAATGCCATATCCGATGGCTATTGGGCGTGTAAAATGCCAATTGAGTAGCAAACTAAGCACGAATGGCACGCAGTGTGTCTTGTTTGTGACAGACTGGCAAAGCGCTAAAACGTAAGCATCTCCACTGACGGGCGATGCGCAAGAGACCCTCCAAGGGAAATCAAAGGTTTATGAGTACAAAGCGACAATTTATCGGCGTAGCCGCAGGACTGGTACTGGGCACCTCACTGACTGTGGGCCACAGCGTACTGGCGACGCGTGCCGACACCAATACGCTTCCCATGGAGCATTTGCGGACATTTACGGATGTTTTCACCCGCATTAAGCGAAATTATGTCGAAGAAGTCTCCGATGAAGAACTCTTGGAGCACGCCATTCGCGGCATGCTTTCAGGTTTGGACCCCCACTCTGCGTACCTCGACGACGAGCAATTTAAAGAGCTTCGCATCGGCACCAGCGGTGAATTCGGCGGTCTCGGCATTGAAGTGGGCATGGAAGACGGCTTTGTCAAAGTCATCTCGCCGATAGACGACACCCCCGCGCAACTGGCCGGTGTACTCGCTGGGGACCTGATCATCCGGCTCGACGACACCCCTGTCAAAGGCCTGTCGTTGAGCGATGCCGTGAAAGTCATGCGCGGCAAACCGGGCAGCCCCTTGCTGCTCACCATCGTGCGCGAAGGCACCGATGGCCCCATTAAGATCGAAGTCATCCGCGACATCATCCAAGTCAGTAGCGTCAAAGAGCGACTGCTCGAAGACGGTTTTGGCTACGTTCGTATTTCGACCTTCCAGACAAAGACAACGCGCTCACTTGAGGAGTCCGTAGAAAAGCTGGTCAAAGCCAATGACGGCAAGGACCTAAGCGGCTTGGTCCTGGACCTGCGCAATAACCCTGGCGGCGTCTTGACAGCTGCGGTCGGGGTTTCAGATGCCTTTCTCGAGGACGGCTTGGTCGTCTACACCGACGGGCGCGACCGCGACAACCACCTGAGTTACAGCGCCCATCGCGGCGATCTTATCGACGGTGCACCGCTGGTTATCTTGGTGAACGAAGGTTCGGCCTCCGCATCTGAAATCGTTGCCGGCGCTATCCAAGACCACAAGCGCGGCATCATCATGGGCCGCAAGACCTTCGGCAAGGGCTCAGTGCAAACCATTCAGGACCTGCCAAATGGCGGTGCCGTGAAACTGACCACGGCACGTTATTTCACCCCCGAAGGTCGCAGCATCCAAGCCGCCGGCATCGTTCCCGACATTGAATTGGGGCGCTTTAACTTAGAGGAGCGTGGTGGATCCATCGAGCCGCTCTCTGAAGCCAGCCTCAGCGGCCATTTGAGCAACCCGACCGGCGAAGACGGTGAGCAAGCTACAGATGAGAAAAGTACAGATGACAATGCCGACGACAAGCCCATCACGGGCGCTGAATTGGCGAAGAAAGACTACGAGCTATTTCAAGCGCTCAACCTGCTCAAGGGCCTGCATATTATCAACCGCTAAACGCGGTTGAGCCCTGCTTGATGCTGCTTCGCACAAGAGGCAGTTTTCCCTCACAGCCACTCTGTCGCGGTATTGACGCCTTCAAAGAGGCGACGGAAATACACCACCTCAGTTGTCACATCACGCTAACAAGCCGTTTGTCTCTGTGTTGTTAGCACCACATAAATAAAATCCGTATACTCCGCGCCTGTGTACTAATATCCGTGTGGAGCTTTCGTGAACCTTGCCAAGCAGCTGCTGAACATCGCCTGTGTCTGTACAATTGCAGTGCCCTTTCAGACCGCCAATGCTGATAAGTCTAGTACAGATCAAGACTGGCAAAGCGCTAACGCGACTGTTTCTATCATCATCGATGACATGGGACACAGCCGCCGCTACGGCAACGCGATCTTGGAGTTAGACGAACGACTCACGCTGTCCATCCTGCCCTTCACGCCTTTCTCGCAATACTTCTCCAACGCCGGCCGTGCCGCGGGCAACGAGATCATGCTGCACTTGCCGATGGAGTCGATGAGCAACCAGTTGCCCTCCGACACCCAGCTCGAAGTCTCCATGAATCAGCACACCTTCAGCGAGATGCTGGCGCACAATCTCACCGCTTTCGAAGGCTTCAGCGGCATTAACAATCACCAGGGCAGCCGCATGATGAAAGATGCAGAGCGCTTGGATTGGCTGATGAATGACATTGCCGATGAGAACATGTTCTTCGTCGACAGCCGAACGGTTGGCCGCTCCCCTGCGACGCACATTGCCTCTCGCTATGGCATACCCGCCGTTGGCCGCGACGTATTTTTAGACGACAGCGCGGATGAAGCCACCATAAAACGCGAGTTTGATCGCATGGTTGAAATCGCCCTGAAGCACGGGCATGCCGTGGCGATTGGCCACCCACGCCCCGCCACCATCAACGTATTGCGCCGGGAGCTGCCCCGGCTCAAGGCACTCAACATACATGTGGTCCCGGTCACCACGACAATTGCTCTGGCTACGGGCAACAGCATGGTCGCTGGGTTGGACATCAGCACCACGGACGGCGGTTTGAATAGCGCGGCTGAAATCACTAACACCATCCCCAGCTACAACGGCGAGTGGGTATTCGACCAAACAACACAGTCCTCTACCTTCAATACCACTGTCGAGCCCTTGGCGCTCTCGCAGTAAACCGAACAAAAAAAACAACATGAAAAAGGGGCTGCTCTCACGAGCCGCCCCTTTTTCTTTGCTCCAGAGAAAGCCTGGGCAGTCCAGACTTTCAGCTGCCCTGCGCTTTACTCGACCGTGACAGACTTGGCCAAGTTGCGCGGCTGATCCACATCCGTACCGCGCATCACCGCAACGTGGTAGGACAGCAACTGCAATGTGACTGTAAAGACGATGGGCGCCACCACTTCAGGACAACGAGGCACACGCAGAATCTTCAGACCCTCGGACTCCTGAATATCCGAGCCCTCTTCTGCCATGACGTAAAGCTGTCCGCCACGGGTGCGCACCTCTTCCAAGTTGGCTTTGAGTTTTTCCAACAGCTGGTCGTTTGGCGCAACCGCCACCACTGGCATGTCATTGTCGATCAAGGCCAGGGGGCCGTGCTTGAGCTCGCCGGCTGGGTAGCCTTCAGCGTGGATGTAAGAAATTTCTTTGAGCTTCAGTGATCCTTCCATCGCGATCGGGTAGAAAGGACCCCGACCGAGGAAGATCGCATTGTGCTTTTCAACGAAGTCTTCAGAGACATGCTCAATATCAGCGTCCATGCTCAAGACTTGATCGATCAAGCTCGGCAAAGCGTTCAAGCCTTCGGCGATCTTCTTTTCAGTATCGCCGTTGACGCCTTTGGCGCGCGCCAGCATGCCGGTGAAGATCAACAGTGCGGCCAATTGCGTGGTAAATGCCTTGGTAGAAGCCACACCGATTTCAGTGCCCGCTTTGGTCAGCAAGGTAGCCGTGGCCACACGGGTCATGCTGCTCTCGGGCACGTTGCAGATCGCCAGAGACGCAATGTAGTTGGGATTGTGCTTGGTCTCTTCCAGTGCTGCCATGGAATCCGCGGTCTCGCCGGACTGTGACAAGGTGATGTAGAGCGTGTCCTCTGGCACCGCAACTTTGCGGTAGCGGTATTCACTGGCAATTTCGACCGTGGCCGGCACTCCGGCGATGTCTTCAATCCAGTAGCGTGCAACACCCGCGGCATAAGAACTGGTGCCACAGGCAACCAAATGTATGTTCTTCACCCGTGCCAGCAAGGCGCCGTCGATTTTGCCAATGCTTTCCAGTATCAATTTATCAGCTGACACTGCGCCTTCGATGGTCTTGCGAATAGCCGTTGGCTGCTCGTAGATCTCTTTCAGCATGTAGTGCTTGTACTCGCCCTTGTCGGTCGAGAAATCGCTCAACTCTGAACGCTTTAATTCGCGCTCTATCGCTTCGCCTTCGGCTGTTTCAATGCTGTAGCCTTCGCGCGTGATGTCGATCACATCACCTTCTTCAAGGTAGACAAACTGTTGCGTGACCGGGATCAGTGCAGATGTATCAGAGGCCAAGAAGTATTCCTTCACACCTACACCCAGCAACAAGGGGCTGCCACTGCGTACCGCAACAATGCGATCGGGCTCGTCCTTACTGATGATGGCCAGCGCATAGGCTCCCTTTAGCTTCGCCACCGCGTTGCGAACCGCTTGCTTGAGCTCACCACAGGCTTTCAGCTCTTGATCCACTAGGTGCGCGACCACCTCTGTGTCGGTCTCAGACGTGAAGGTATAGCCTGCAGCTTTGAGCTGCTCCCGCAGTACTTCGTGATTCTCGATGATGCCGTTGTGCACCAGCGTGATCATGTCGCCGCCGTTGTGGGGGTGGGCATTTGCCTCACTGGGCGCGCCGTGCGTGGCCCAACGCGTGTGCGCGATACCGATGGTACCGCTCACGGGATTGGCTTTTAGGGCCTTGGCCAACTCGGCCACTTTACCGTTCGCTCGTACACGCGCAATGTCACCGTCCTGCAGCACGGCCACACCGGCCGAGTCATAACCGCGGTATTCCAAACGTCGCAGACCTTCCACCAAAATTGGCGTCACGTCGCGGTTCGCCAAAGCTCCAATAATTCCACACATAGCTGTTCTTATCCTTTGTTCTTTGCAGGCCGCGGCCAATTTTCAATCGTTTTCTGGGACGCACGGGTAAATGACAAGGCCCCGTCACCCACATTTTTGGACAAGGTACTGCCCGCCCCTACTGTCACGCCCGATCCGATTTCGATGGGTGCGACCAGAGATGAATTGGAGCCTACGAATACGTCGTCACCCAACACTGTCTTGTGTTTGTTGGCACCGTCGTAGTTGCAGGTAATCGTGCCCGCACCCACATTTACTCGCTCGCCCAACTCGGCATCACCCACATAAGAGAGGTGATTGACCTTGCTGCCTAGCCCAATCTGCGAGGCCTTTATTTCGACAAAATTGCCGATCTTGTTCTTTCCTGCCAGTGCCGCACCAGGACGCAAACGCGCAAAGGGCCCAACAACACTGCCTGCACCCACGTGGGCGTTGTCTATCACCGTGTGTGAATCGATCACCGCGCCAGCTTCAATGGTGGAGTTTTTGATCACGCAGTAAGGCCCAATACTGACGTTGTCGCCAAGTACAACCTCACCTTCAAACACCACACCTACGTCCAGACAGACGTCCCGGCCGGTTTGAACACTGCCGCGGATATCGACGCGGTTGCGGTCTTTGACCGTGACACCCGCATCGAGCAATGCCTGAACTTGTAGGCTTTGGTATTGGCGTTCCAAGGTGGTCAGTTGGTCTTTGTTGTTGACCCCCGACACTTCCCATTCATCCGCTGCCTGCGCTGTGTTGATGGCGATGCCACGCTCGTGCGCGAGTGCAAAGACATCCGTCAGGTAATACTCGCCTTGGGCGTTGTTGCTGTCGGTCAGCGACAGCAGCTCATTCAAGACGCTGCAACGGCCGGATAAGATCCCGGTGTTGGTTTCTTTGATCGCCCGCTGGTCTTCATTGGCGTCTTTCTCTTCAACTATCGCGACGACCTTGCCGTTCTCGCGGACAATGCGCCCGTATCCGCGCGGGTCATCGAGATCAACCGTCAGCAGGCCAATGCCCTCACCGGCTTGCATCAAGCGCGTTAAAGTCTCAAGACGGGTCAGGGGAACATCGCCGTACAGCACCAGTACATCGTCGTCTTCAGGGATATGAGGCAGCGCTTGTTGCACCGCATGGCCAGTGCCCTTCTGTTCAGTCTGCATGACCCACTCAACCGGTGAGCAGACTCGCTCTTGCACTGACTCGGCTCCGTGACCAATCACAACGCAGATCTTGGAGGGCTTGAGTTGGCTGGCTGTGTCGATAACATGTTGAAGCATCGGGCGATCGCCCAGCGGCTGCAGCACTTTAGGCAGTGCGGAGTTCATCCGCGTGCCCTTGCCCGCGGCCAAAATTACAATTGATAAGCTCATGATTACCCTGTGAATGAGGCGATATTCCTGTGACCCCGCTAGTATCGGCAGCGCAGCGGGAAAAAGGATAGTTAGCTTAATTCTAGAGGGGAAACTTAAGAAAACACCGTCGGTTTTCAGTCACTTGGTGCAGATGAAGGAGTTGTAACACCTGCATATTTTGAAAGTTTTTATCAACGACTTAGCCATGTCGATGGGTGTTCATGGCCTGATCGCCTGAGGCAGAACAGGCCCAATTAAGTACCACGAAAGCAGAAACGATGGCTTTATCAGTACAGGGCTCACCAACAAAAAAAGGGAGCCAGTGTGGCTCCCTTTTTCGACAAAGATCGAAAATCTTTGTTTAGCGCTTGCTGCGCATTTTCTTGATGTAGTGCAAACGCGCGTTGGCTTGCACCAATTGCGTCTGAGCCGCGGCGAGATCAATCTCGCCACCGCTGGCCATCATTTCCTCTGCACGACGTCGAGCGTCTTCGGCTTGCGCCTCGTCCATCTCTTCGTTGCGTTCGGCTGTATCGGCCAACACGGTCACTTGCTTGGGCTGGACTTCCAGAATACCGCCGGTGACGAAGATAGATTCTTCTTCGCCGCCATTGATAACCCGGATCTCACCCGCACGTAGACGTGAGATGAAGGCTGCGTGACCTGACGCTATGCCCACATCACCCGACTCTGCAGCGGCGACGACCATATCGGCCTCGCCACTGAAGATCGCACGTTCTGCACTGACTATTTCCACACTTATAGTTGCCATGACGCAACCCCCTTACATGCTCTTGGCGCGCTCCACGGCTTCGTCGATTGAGCCAACCATGTAGAAGGCTTGTTCGGGAAGGTCGTCGTATTCGCCTGCAACGATGCCCTGGAACGCCTTAATGGTGTCCTTCAGGGAGACGTACTTGCCTGGTGCTCCGGTGAAAACCTCGGCAACAAAGAAAGGCTGGGACAAGAAGCGCTGGATTTTACGTGCACGGTAGACGAGCATTTTGTCTTCTTCAGACAGCTCATCCATGCCCAGAATAGCGATAATGTCACGCAGTTCTTTGTAGCGTTGCAGGGTGTTCTGCACCGAACGGGCTGTGTCGTAGTGCTCTTGGCCCACAACCAGTGGATCCAACTGACGACTGGTGGAGTCGAGCGGGTCAACCGCTGGGTAGATACCCAGAGAAGCGATGTCACGAGACAATACAACTGTCGCATCCAAGTGAGCAAAAGTAGTCGCAGGAGACGGATCAGTCAAATCATCCGCAGGTACGTATACCGCTTGGATAGAAGTGATAGAACCTGTCTTGGTCGAGGTGATGCGCTCTTGAAGAACACCCATCTCTTCCGCCAGCGTTGGCTGATATCCCACCGCTGAAGGCATACGGCCCAACAGTGCTGATACTTCAGTTCCGGCGAGGGTGTAACGGTAGATGTTGTCAACAAACAACAACACGTCCCGGCCTTCGTCACGGAAGAATTCCGCCATGGTCAGGCCCGTCAGTGCAACGCGCAGACGACAACCTGGAGGCTCATTCATCTGACCGTATACGAGAGATACCTTGTCGATAACTTTGGAGTCTGTCATCTCGTGGTAAAAGTCGTTGCCCTCACGGGTACGCTCGCCCACACCTGCAAACACGGAGAAGCCTGAGTGCTCCATCGCGATGTTGCGGATAAGCTCCATCATGTTAACGGTCTTGCCTACACCTGCACCGCCGAAGAGGCCAACTTTGCCGCCTTTGGCGAAGGGGCAGAGCAGATCGATAACCTTGATGCCTGTCTCTAGCAGATCGGTAGAACCGGACTGCTCAGCGTAGGAGGGTGCATCGCGGTGGATAGCCCAATGGTGCTCGGCGCCAATCTCTCCGGCGTCGTCCACAGGGTTGCCCAGTACATCCATGATGCGACCCAAGGTCTTCTGCCCAACTGGCACAGAGATAGGGGCACCGGTGTTCTCAACGGCGAGGCCGCGACGAAGACCGTCAGACGAACCCATGGCGATGGTACGTACCACGCCGTCGCCCAACTGACCCTGTACTTCAAGTACGAGGTTAGCCTCGGTGATGTTCAAAGCGTCGTATACTTTTGGCACTGCGTCGCGTGGAAATTCCACGTCGATGACGGCACCAATGACTTCTACGATCGTTCCAGAACTCATGATAGTTCTCCTGGAAAATTCAATGTATTAATTCGTGATTGCGTCTGTGGTTTCATCAGGAAACCGCCGCCGCACCGCTGACTATTTCGGAAATCTCTTGCGTAATAGCTGCTTGTCGAGCTTTGTTGTACACGAGCTGCAACTCGCCGATAAGCGTTCCCGCATTATCAGAGGCCGACTTCATGGCGACCATTCGAGCAGCCATCTCACAGGCAACGTTCTCAACAACACCCTGGTACACCAGGGACTCCATGTAGCGAATCATCACACCGTCAATAACGTCTTTGGCATCGGGCTCATAAATATAGTCCCAGTGCTTCGCCTTCAACTCGTCTTCTTCCGCTTTGATCGGGATCAATTGAACGGTTTCGGATTGTTGGCTCATGGTGTTGATGAATTCATTTTGAATCAGCAACAAGCGGTCGATCCTGCCTTCCGCATGAGCAGTCAGCATGACCTGAACCGCTCCCATGATGTCGTTAATTTCTGGCTTGTCACCCAGGCCAGAGGCCTCGGAGACAATGTTGCAATTAAGTCGCTTAAAGTAGCTACCCGCTTTACGACCAAAGAGACAGACATCAACTTCGATGTCCTGCTCTTCGTAGTCCCGTAAGACTCCAAGTGCGCGTTTGAACAAATTGACGTTCAAACCGCCGCACAGGCCGCGGTCTGTGGATACCACAATCACGCCCACACGCTTGACCGGACGATCCACAAGGTATGAATGACGGTATTCAGCATTGGCTGCAGCAATATGAGCCACCATTTCGCGCATTTTTTGCGCGTAGGGCTTAGTTGCTACCATCCGTTCCTGGGCGCGGCGCATTTTGCTCGCCGCTACCATCTCCATGGCCTTGGTGATCTTCTGAGTA
Source organism: Granulosicoccaceae bacterium (assembly GCA_033852095.1). Lineage (GTDB taxonomy): Bacteria > Pseudomonadota > Gammaproteobacteria > CALCKW01 > CALCKW01 > CALCKW01. Next base: position 24,955 of record JAWSVD010000014.1, read on the forward strand.
TTCTGGATACTCTTGATCTTTGTGCGTATCTCTTTTGCACTGGCCATCTAGCTTGCTCCCGTGTCTACCAGACGCCGTTGGCTTTGAAGCCTTCAGCAACCTGCTTTAAACCATCAGTGATCTCTTCGGAGTAAGCGCCGGTCTCGACGATCTTCTCCAACAAGTCTTTGTGGTTGTCACAAGCGTAGGCATGCAATGACTCTTCGAAGGCGACAACTTTTGAAGCCTCGATATCATCGAGAAAACCTTCGTTGACGGCGTAGAGAGACAAGGCCATTTCGCCGATGGACAGAGGCGAGTACTGCTTCTGCTTCATCAGTTCAACAACACGAACCCCACGCTCCAACTGCTTGCGTGTCTGCTCATCGAGGTCAGAAGCAAACTGGGCAAATGCCGCCAGCTCACGGTACTGAGCCAGTGCCATCCGCACACCGCCACCCAACTTAGAGATGACCTTAGTCTGCGCTGCACCACCCACTCGAGATACAGATACACCGGCGTTTATCGCTGGGCGAATACCGGCATTGAACAAATCTGTCTCGAGGAAGATCTGACCGTCGGTGATCGAGATCACGTTGGTCGGTACGAAAGCGGAGACGTCACCGGCTTGGGTTTCGATGATCGGCAGAGCTGTCAGCGATCCAGTTTGGCCTTTGACCTCACCGTTGGTGCGCTTCTCTACTTCCACTGCGTTGATACGAGCAGCACGCTCGAGCAAACGGGAGTGCAGGTAGAAAACATCACCGGGGTAAGCTTCACGACCAGGCGGACGACGAAGCAGCAAGGATACCTGACGGTAAGCCCAAGCTTGCTTGGTCAAATCGTCATACACGATCAGTGCGTCTTCACCGCGGTCACGGAAGTACTCACCCATGGAACAGCCAGCGTAAGGTGCGATGTACTGCAATGCTGCAGAATCGGATGCACCAGCCGCGACAATGATGGTGTGCTCCAGAGCGCCGTGCTCTTCGAGTTTGGCCACCACGTTGGCGATTGACGACTGCTTCTGACCAATAGCCACGTAGACACACTTGATGCCTGTGCCCTTCTGGTTGATGATCGCGTCAATCGCTACAGCTGTCTTGCCTGTCTGTCGGTCACCGATGATCAGCTCACGCTGACCGCGGCCGACCGGCACCATGGCGTCGATAGCCTTGAGCCCTGTCTGCACCGGCTGATTGACCGGCTCACGAGTGATAACGCCAGGCGCTACCTTCTCGATAGGTGCTGTCTCAGTGGTGCCCAGTGGGCCCTTGCCGTCGATAGGTGCGCCGAGTGAATCGACAACCCGGCCGAGCATCTGCTCGCCGACGGGTACTTCCAGTATGCGGCCAGTACAGCGTACCTTGTCACCTTCTGACAAGTGCTTGTAGCCACCCAGAACAACAGCTCCGACAGAGTCGCGTTCCAGGTTCAGTGCCATGGCGTAAGTACCGCCACCGCATTCGATCATCTCGCCGTACATGACGTCGGAGAGACCGTGTATCCGGGCAATACCGTCGTTCAAACTGACGATAGTACCCTCGGTGCGAGCTTCCGCAGCGGCTTCGAAATCGCCGATCCGGTTTTTAATCAGCTCGCTGATTTCTGATGGGTTGAGTTGCATCTATGGTGTCCTCTATGCGAATTCGATCGGGGTGCTCAGTGCGCAAGCGCCTGGCTCAGCTTATCCAGCCGCCCTTTGATCGATCCGTCTATGACCAGATCGTTCGCTTCAATGATCGCGCCGCCGAGCAGCGTTTCGTCGATCACGGAAACAACGTTAACTTTACGATTGAGACGCTTGCCCAGCGCTTCAGCGATGCTATTCGTCTGACCTTCATCCAAGGTCATCGCAGTGCGAACAATCGCCTCTACGGTTCCTTCGGAATCTGCCTTCAAAGACTCAAACTGCTTTGCTACATCGCCCAACAACAACAATCTGTCGTTGTCAGCCATGAGCTTCACCAAATTAGTCGCCTTCTCAGAGAGCTTGTCACCACACACCGCCAGCACTGCACCAGATTTATTCTGTGCAGATGCAGACGGTGCTTCCAGTGCCCGGCGCATGGTGTCGTTAGACGCCACGGCAGACAAAAGACCGAGTGTTTCGCTCCATTCACCGAGATTATTCTCGGCTTGGGCCATTTCAAATACAGCTTTAGCGTAGGGACGAGCTGCCGTGCTTAGTTCAGACATTCGACACGACTCCCTTAGATCTGTGCGATCAAGTCATCCAGCGCTTTAGCGTGTGCAGTCGCGTCGATCTCTTTACCGAGAATACGCGAAGCACCAGCAACCGCCAGTGTAGACACCTGTCCACGCAGAACTTCACGAGCAGCAACAACTTCCTGCTCGATATCGGCTTGCGCCGACTGCTTGACTTTTTCTGCTTCAGAGCGGGCTTCGTCTTTGGCATCATCTACCATCGAGTTAGAACGCTTCTGGGCCTGAGAAATAATCTCAGAAGCTTGCGACTTGGCAGCAGCAACTAAAACGTCTGCTTCCTTTTGAGCCAGCTCATGAGCTTCTGCGCCCTTTTCGGCAGCCGCCAATCCATCTGCAATCTTCGCTTGACGCTCTTGCATTGCAGTGATGATGGGCGGCCACACGAACTTCATGCAGAACCACACGAACATCCCGAAGGAGATCGCTTGGCCTAATATTGTGAGATTGAGATTCACGTCACACCTCTCAAGTTCGCCTGTTTACGTGCAGCGAAACTGCCGCCGCACCCCTTTGCTTCTGCTTTGATCAGCTGAAGACCAGGTACAGGCCGATGGCAACCGCGATTACCGAGAAGGCATCGAGAAGACCAGCGACGATGAACATTTTGGTTTGTAGCATTGGCACCATCTCGGGCTGACGAGCAGCACCTTCGAGAAAGCGTCCACCCAGCAGACCAAAGCCAATAGCGGTTCCAACACCTGCAAAACCCAACATGATGGCAGCGGCGATGTATTTCAGACCGATTTCCATTGTCTCTCCTAAAAAGTTATTTCAATGAATTGGTAAAACGTATAAAAAAGGTAAATCTAGTGCTCTTCGTGCGCCATGCTCAAGTACACGATGGTCAACATCATGAAAATGAACGCCTGCAACACAATGACCAAAATATGGAAGATAGCCCAAGGTACTGACAAGAAGGGCTGAGCCCAGAATGGCAGCAAGGCTATCAAAATAAAGATCAGCTCACCCGCATAGAGGTTGCCGAATAATCGGAGGGCGAGAGAGATTGGCTTTGCAATCAATCCAACGCCTTCAAGGATGAGGTTAGCGGGCATCAAAATCTTAGGGAATGGCTGGAAAGCCAGCTCCGCGAAGAAGCCACCGGGGCCCTTCACTTTGATGCTGTAGTAAATGATCAGACAGAACACGCTGAGGGACATGCCGAAAGCGGCATTGATGTCAGTGGTGGGCACAACCTTTTGGAAGTGAATGCCAAAGACACTGGCCAATGCAGGGATCCAGTCGACGGGCACCAGATCCATGGTGTTCATCAGCAGTATCCAAACGAACACCGTCAGCGCCAGTGGCGCGATCAGGTCGTTTTTGCCGTGGAAAGACTCTTTAACAGAGGTGTCGACAAACTCAACGATAGTCTCCACACCATTTTGCAGGCCCCCAGGCACGCCCGCGACCATGTTGTCCGCCACGCGTTTGAACACCCAGCAGAACAAGGTGCCGAGCGCGATCGCCCAGAACATCGTATCCACATTGATTGCCCAAAAGCCCATTTCTTTTGCTTCTAGTGCACTTTCCGCAAAACCAAAGCCATTCTCAGGATGTGAACCCCAGGTGAGATTGGTCAAATGGTGTTGGATATACTCGCCAGCAGAGTTAGCCATGTTGAATTTAGTCTCTAAGAGCAGAGCTTGCGCGCCGCCTGTCGATAAAAGGAAAAAACCAAAATACGCTTTGCACCGCGAGCATGCCTGACAGCAGGCCCAGCGGGTGGATGCTTTTCATCTGCGTCAGCACTACAGCGAGTAGCCCGGCGATAAGCACCAATTTCAAAGTCTCGCCGCGCGCAAACGACTGCGCGATGAGTGCTGCGGATCGTGCACCGTGATGCCTAAAAGCGAGCCGAGCAAAAAACAGTTGGGCGGTGAAATTAATCACCGCACCCAGACAAGCAGACCACGCCAGCCGTGCATCGAACATGACGAGCACAAGCGGTAGCGCAAGCACCATACACGCCTGCACTTTCAAAAGCTTAACGATGGAACGTGGTATAGCGTGCTTCATGGCGGCCACCCTTATTATGCGCGCTTGATGGGATGCCAGAGCATCTTGGCAAGCACAAATTTATTGTGTGGTATGGCACTGCCAGTAGAACCGATGGAAGTATAGGTACCATCCGTATGAGGGTCAAGCTGTCTTCGATATCACCGGGCTACATTTGCCCTTATGTGATGTGACCAAGTATGCCATCCAGCTGTATGAGAGAGTCATAAGAGATGACTACCTGCCCTTTTCCCTTTTGCCCTTGTTTTATTTGCACTTTTGCACCGAGCCTTTGGCCCAAACTTTCAGAGAGTTGGCGAATGTTTGGATCTTCAGCTTCAGCAGTCTTTGCCGGTGACTTATCAGCCATCAACTTCGACTTCACCAGGGCTTCGGTTGCACGCACACTCAGGTCTTGCTTCACAATCACCAGAGCAACTGCCAGCTGCTCAGCCGCTTCAAGTGGAATCAAGGCTCTTGCGTGGCCCATGGAGATCTGAGCTGATTCGAGCATTTCTTTCACTTCGGCTTTCAGGTCCAACAGACGAAGCAAGTTTGTGACGGCCGCCCTGGATCGCCCCACGCTTTCAGCCACTTGTGCGTGCGTATGACCAAACTCCTCGATCAGACGGTGCAGAGCTGCCGCCTCTTCAACAGGGTTCAGGTCTTTGCGCTGTATGTTTTCTATCAGCGCATGGGCCGCAGCGTCAGCGTCGGCCAGATCGCGAATTATTGCTTTAATCGTGTGCAAACCAAGCAGCTGCACTGCCCTCCAGCGCCGCTCACCGGCAATCAGCTCGTAACCCGATTCCCTGGGCCGAACCACAATCGGCTGAATCAGTCCCTGTGACTGGATGGAATCGGCGAGCTCACGCAGCGCTGCATCGTCAAAATGGCGGCGGGGTTGAAAAGCGCAGCGGCTGATGAGATCGACAGGCAGTTCCCGCAAAGATTCTCCCGCGGCTTGCCCGTGCTCTACGGCAGCGATTTCGAGAGGGGCTGGCTGCAAAGGCCTTTCTAAGGCATTCAAATCCGGGCTACTGCCCAGCAGTGCTTCCAGGCCTTTGCCCAGTGCGCGTTTTTTAGTGGCCATTCGTCGTCTCCGTCTCAACGCCTTTCTGCGCTGAGTCACCACCGGACGTTGGCGCGTCCAGCTTTCGTTTTAATGCGTCACGGCGGATGATCTCACCTGCCAGTGCAAGGTAAGCCAAGGCTCCGCGGGATGTTTTGTCGTGGTAAATAACAGGCTTGCCGTGGCTTGGTGCCTCGGCCAGCCGGATGTTGCGCGGCACAATCGTGCGGTACACCTTGTCGCCAAAATGTCGCACCAATTGCTGGGACACATCGTTACCCAAATTGCTGCGACCGTCGTACATGGTGCGCAACAGGCCCTCGATGGTGAGTCGCGGGTTGACCGAATGGCGTACGTCTTCGATGGTCGAAATAAGCGCCGACAGCCCTTCCAAAGCGTAGTACTCACACTGCATGGGGATCATTACCCCGTCCGCCGCCACAAGCGCGTTAAGCGTGAGCAAGTTGAGCGACGGTGGGCAGTCGATCAAGATGTAGTCATAGTGCGCCACGATCGGCTCAAGCGCTTTCAACAGGCGCTGCTCACGCGCCAGCTTGTCCATCAACTTCACTTCAGCGGCGGTCAAATCGCCATTGGAAGCCAGCACATCAAATTGATAATCGGCCACGGCAATGACCGCTTCTGCCGCGGTGCTCTCACCAACCAGCACGTGGTAGGAGGACAGCACGACGTCCTCTTTGTCGATACCGCAGCCGGTGGTCGCGTTGCCCTGCGGATCCATGTCGATCAACAACACACGGCGATTCGTCGCCGCAAGAGAGGCAGCAAGATTCACAGCAGTGGTTGTTTTGCCCACGCCGCCCTTCTGATTAGTTATTGCAATGGTACGTGCCATAAGACTCGGTTCAGGTGACTGGATTCAATTGCACCAAATGACGTTCCGCACTGTCAAAAGGTATCGTTAGGGACGTGATCGCACTGACCGAACAATTGGCCAAAGTATCGCCGGCAGCCAGCTCAGGCTGTTTGCCTACCATGGCCCAAATAGAGCCACTGGCTTCGCACAGCGGCAACGCAAGTTCAGCGTACCGGGACAACTCAGTAAAGGCGCGCGAGATGACACCGTCAAATAAGGTCTCATTCTGCCATTTTTCAACGCGCGCGTTCACAACCGTGACGTTTTTAAGCGCCAGGGTGATTCGCGCATGAGTCAGAAAGCGTGTCTTCTTGCCGTTGCTGTCCAACAGAGTCCAGTGCTGATCTGGGTTGATGATCGCCAGTATCATACCGGGCAGACCCGCACCCGTGCCCACATCGAGACAGCGTGCATTGTCCACGTAGGGCAGCACACTGATGCTGTCCAGCAAATGGCGAATCACCATGCCATCGGCGTCGCGCACTGCAGTGAGATTGTACGCCTTATTCCACTTCAATAATTCACGAAGGTAGACGAGCAGTTGCTCTCGGGTGCTGCTGGGCAGTACGACGCCAAGCTGTTCCAAGCCCGCGTCTAATCTTTGCTCTGGGCTCATAAAGAAACCTTTGGTGGAGCGCGGTGTTTTCGCGCATGTACGAGTAATAGAGACACGGCCGCCGGCGTGACACCCGGTATGCGGGCAGCCTGTCCGACTGTGCTTGGCCTGGCATCGACCAGTTTCTGCTGAACTTCGTTGGAGAGTCCCGTGAGCGCTTCAAAATCCATACTCACTGGCAGTACCGTGTCTTCGAGGCGCTGGGCTTTCAGGATTTCGGCCTTCTGCCGCTCGATGTATCCCGCGTATTTTATCTGGGTTTCGACCAGGCGCGCGATTTCATCACTGACAGCAGGTTCGGGCCCAAGCCCAGCGGCCTTCACCCTTTCGTAGGTCACCTCCGGCCGGCGCAGCAATTCATCCAAACGCTGTTCCTTAGCCAACACATCCCCTAACAAGTTGTGCTCACGCTGCGCACCCAATTGATTGGGCCGTATAAACGTCTCCTTCAGGCGCTGCAGTTCACAGGCGACAGCCTCTTGCTTGACGTTAAAGGATCGCCACCTGCCCTCATCCACGAGGCCGAGTCTAAAGCCCTGCTCTGTCAGTCGGGCATCTGCGTTGTCCTCTCGAAGCAACAAGCGGTGCTCTGCACGGCTAGTGAACATGCGGTAGGGCTCGTGGGTTCCCTGGGTACTGAGATCGTCGATCATCACGCCGATGTAAGCTTGGTCACGTCGCAGCTTCAAAGCGGGCTCATCACGGAGCGCAAGAACTGCATTGGCCCCTGCGACCAGCCCCTGAGCGGCGGCTTCCTCGTAACCGGTTGTGCCGTTTATCTGCCCAGCAAAATACAAACCAGGGACATCACGGCACTGCAGGTCACAACCCAGATCCCGCGGATCAAAGAAATCGTACTCAATAGCGTAACCAGGGCGCGTTATATGTGCGCGCTCAAAGCCGACGATTGATCGGATGTACTGAAGCTGCACATCGAATGGCAAACTGGTTGAGAGGCCATTGGGATAGATTTCACAGGTCTCCAGGCCCTCGGGCTCGACAAAAATCTGGTGCCTGTCACGATCGGCAAAACGCACAACCTTGTCTTCAATGGACGGGCAGTATCGAGGCCCTGTGCCTTCGATCTGGCCTGCATACATCGCGGATTGGTGGAGATTGTCCGCAATTATTTGGTGTGTCTTTTCATTGGTGTGAGTGATGTGGCAACTGACTTGTTGTGGATGGTCGTCGGCACTGCCCATGTAGGAAAAAACCGGCACCGGGCTGTCCCCTGGCTGCTCGGCCATCACACTGAAGTCCAAGCTGCGCGCGTCGAGTCGCGGCGGCGTGCCTGTCTTCAGGCGCCCCACCCGCAGATCCAACTCGCGCAGTCGTGCGGCTAAGCTCAGCGACGCAGGTTCGCCGGCACGGCCTCCCTGCGATTTGTCTTTGCCGATGTGGATCAAGCCACCCAGGAACGTTCCCGCAGTCAAAACGACCTTTTTAGCGCAAAACTCGATGCCACTCTCGGTCCGCACACCTACAATCTGCCCTCCCTGCAACATCAAGTCATCAGCGGACTGTTGAAAAAGCGTGAGATTGGGCTGGGATTCGACCGTTTTGCGGATTGCTGCCTTGTAGAGCGCGCGGTCCGCCTGCGCGCGGGTGGCGCGAACAGCTGGCCCCTTGCGTCCATTGAGCGTGCGGAACTGAATCCCGCCGCGGTCAGCCGCGCTCGCCATGGCGCCGCCGAGGGCATCGATCTCTTTGACTAAATGCCCTTTGCCAATACCACCAATGGCTGGATTACAGCTCATCTGGCCGACGGTTTCGAGGTTGTGCGTCAACAGCAACGTGCGCGCGCCCATCCTCGCCGCCGCAAGTGCCGCTTCGGTGCCTGCGTGTCCGCCTCCGACCACGACAACGTCAAATTTGTCTGGGTATTGCATACCGGCATTCTTCTAGTGAATAACCCACTAGTATACCGCCGCTGATCCCAACCCGTAGAGAATAAAGACGCCTATAGTTCACCGCGAAAGCAGCAATACGTGCGCTGCTCGAGAGTTTGAGCAGCTACCTTTTGCTAGCGCGCGGTGTTTAGCGACTGCTGCGCTTTTTCTGCGCGCTCTCTGTTTTCAACACCGTCGTGGTTTTTGTCGTTTTGGGCGCTGCGGCACTGGATCGACTGACATGCACCACGGTGGGTAATTCTTCCAAATCATCCACCTTGGTGCGTTCCGCCTCCAACATCGTCTCCAGCTCCATGATGCGGAGCAGCAGGTCCTGACCCGCCTTTTTTCGCTCTTCTGAGAGCATCTGCTCGAGTATCTCGATGCGTTCGCGCAAGGCTTTATCGCACTCCCGGTACTCATTCAGAGTAATGTGTAGCGCCTCCAACTCCGATTCCAGCGCAGATCTTGCGCTTTTTTCTTCAGCCAGTGCACCCCGCGTCGCCTCAACATCATTCTTCAGGCTCAGTTCAATGCCATCACGGTGTTTCTTTTCATTTGCCGCATCTTGCATGGCCGAATCTAACTGCGCCTTCAGCTGTTCTGCATAGGCTTGACCGTCATTGAGCGCGTCTTGAAGCTGTTCTTTGAGCCGCAGCAATTCTTTCTCTGTCGTTGCTTGCTGCAACGTCGCCAACTTAGCGTCGGTGCGCATGGCCTGGATATCATCTTTTTGCGTTTCTATGCGGCCACTGGCCTCAGCAAGTTTTGTCCCTGCTGCCGAAAGATCCGCCTGTGCGCGCTCAGCTGTTTTCTGCTGCAGCTTTAACAAAGCCTCTAACTCGACAATATAGTCTTCACAAACACCTGTGTTGTCGCTCAGCTGTGACAGGTTCTGGCAAATTTCTTTCTCTAGTTTCTCACGGCCACTCCGGACCAAACGCTTCGCCATAATCAATTCTCTTTTCTTCACTGAATTCGCGTAGGACAGGTATGGCAGCGTGCTCGCGCCGGATTCTAGATTCCACCTTGAGAAACACATCGAACATGCCTCTGTGCAGCACTAGAACAATCACCTGAAATTTTGCCACCATCGACTGAAGCGGCTGTAGGCTGAGTTGCAAGTGCAAGGCCAGAAAAGCAAGATCACTTCAAAACAATACAAAAGGCAGCCCACATAGGGGCAATGCAGATTCTCGGGCACAAAAAAAGCTCCCTGCCGCGTACGGGGGGAGCTCCTTAATCCAGCCTTGTGTTATTCCAAAAGTCTCTCGCAAGATCCAGTAAAGAAAGAGTAAGCACTTACGGTTACAACGCAGCACGGCCCTGCACTTTCTGTATTACAGTCTCCGCACTCTGCAGAGCCATGATCCCGTAAAAGCGGCTGTGTTTCTCGGCGACTTAAGCGATGACTTCGGCTTTGGAGGCGTGCTGCAAAGTTTCAGTATCAGCACCGTTGATGGAAATTTTGCGTGCTTTCATCGCCTCGGGCACTTCTTTGAGCAAATGGACAGTCAGCATGCCGTCGCGCAGTTCCGCACCGGTGACTTCAACGTGGTCCGCTAGATTGAACTTGCGCTCAAAACTGCGGTTGGCGATGCCTCGGTAGAGATAATTTGTTTCATCTGCTTTGCCTTCAGGCGCCTTTCGACCCCGCACACTCAATACGCCCCGCTCCGATTGAATGTCGAGCTCAGATTCTGCAAAGCCAGCGATTGCCAGGGTAATGGCATAATGATTCTCTTTCGTTATTTCAATGTTGTAGGGCGGATAGCCCTGACTGGGCTGCTCATTACCCAAAGTTGAATTGAGCATGTGCGCCATGCGGTCATAACCAACACTGTTGCGAAAAAGTGGAGAAAAATCGATAGTGGTCATTGGTATATCCTCACTGTGAAGCGATATGTTAAATGGAGCGGTGTTGATCTACTCAGAGACTCAAGTACCGCAATCACTAACTGGTGCTCTTGGGATGTTTTTCAAGTGCTATTACAGGAGTTTTTTATAGACATGGAAATAGAATTTTTTGGCGCCACCGATCGCATCACTGGCTCTTGCCACATAGTTCGTTGCAATGGCCACACTGTGCTGCTCGATTGCGGACTGATTCAGGGATCGCGCGAAGCCGCTGAAATGAACCGCCTGCCCTTCCCTTTTGAAAGCCAAAACGTAAATGCCGTCGTGCTTTCACACGGGCACATAGACCACTCAGGCAGGCTTCCGCTACTGGTGAGTCGTGGATTCTCCGGAGAGATCCATTGCCAAAATGCAACTCTGGACATAACAGAAATACTACTGGAAGATTCCGCGAGGCTGCAGCAACAAGATGCAGACCACTACAACAGAAAGCGTAAAAAGCCCGATGAGGACCCACGCAAAGCACTCTATGGTGAAGATGACGCAAAACGTGTCAGAGAAGCACTGCGCGGCCACCCTTACGGGGAATCATTTGAGTTGCTACCAGGCATTGACGTTTGTTTTTACAACGCTGGTCATATTCTGGGCTCTGCCATAGTCGTACTCTATCTACAAGAGGGAAGTAGAAAGCGCACGCTTGTATTTAGTGGAGACATCGGACAATACAACACGCCTATTATCAACGATCCGCACCCTATTCCCCACGCTGATGTGTTGCTAATGGAAAGCACCTATGGGCACAGGCTGCACCGTGAACGCGAAAAGACCGTCGAAGAAATCGGCGAAATCATCTCAACAGCCCATCAAAGCGGCGGGAACATCCTGATACCCGCTTTCTCGATCGGACGCAGTCAGGAGTTACTGTACCTGCTGGGGCAGCACTACGAAGATTGGGGCCTGGAGAATTGGCAGGTCTATCTGGACTCACCCATGGCGATAAAAGCCAGCAAAGTCTATTGGGACTACCCTCACCTCTACGACCCACAAGCCACCAAATTTCGCCGTGAGTTACTGGAGATGCCGACAATCCAAAACCTGCGTTTGACGCGTTTCGTAGACGAGAGCAAAGCGATCGCTAAGCACAAAGGCAATGCGATCATCATCGCAGGTTCTGGTATGTGCAATGGCGGCAGGATCCTCCACCACCTAAAAAACAACGTAGAGAGTCCGCGCCATCATGTGATTATTTGTGGTTACCAATCCCCGGGCACTTTAGGTGGTCGATTGGTGCACGGCGAAGAAAAAATCAAGATTCACGGCAGGTGGTATCAAAATCGTGCACAAATACACACAGTCGGCGGGCTGTCGGCCCACGGTGATAGCGCGGATCTCGCGCGCTGGATGTCAGGCTTTAAGAACAGCCCCCGCCTCTACGCCGTTCACGGCAATACTAAAGCCAAAGACGCGCTGCTGAAGATGGCCGGAGACGACTTCAACTGGCAAGCTTCTGCGCCTGCAGCTGGGGAAACAGTGGAGATTTAACTGACTCAGCCGTTGCAGGAACTGCTAGCGCCCGTTCTAGGCTGCTCAATGGCGCTTGACGAAGACTATCGCGCGCGCTGGCAGATGAATGGCTTCACTTGCCTATACAAAAACTGCCGAAGATTTCGCCCAAGAGATCATCGGCAGCGAATTCACCGGTGATACCCGACAAGGCCATTTGCGCCAAGCGCATCTCTTCGGCTAGGAATTCACCACAGCTTGCGCCTTGCCGTCCCGCCTTGAGCCATGATTCAGCAGCCTCCATATGTTCTTGCGTTTTCCACAAGCAATCCACATGGCGCTGGCGTGCAGAAAAAGTGCCCTCAGTATCAAAGTCCATTCCCAGCAAAGTCACTAATTTTGACTCTAACTCTTTGATACCCGAGCCATTTTTGGCCGATATCTGACAAAATATTGCCTCGACACTGGGTGGTTCAGCTGTGGATAAGTCTGTCTTGTTCATGACCACCAACACCGGCAGCGCAGAGAACTCCGCCAAAAGACTCTGGTCATTTGCAACGAAGCCTTGTTGGCTGTCGACGACCAAGAGCAGGGCGTCGGCGTGTTCTATTTTCTTGCGAGCACGCTTAACGCCCTCAATTTCAACGGGATCAGTGCTTTCGCGCAAGCCAGCAGTGTCGACCAATTCGATGGCGAATCCACCAATCTGCACAGGGTAGCTCAGTGCATCCCGCGTAGTACCAGCTATATCCGTGACAATCGCCAAATCATCACCCGCCAGGCAATTCATCAGGCTACTCTTGCCGGCGTTCGGCTGGCCGGCCAACACCACCACGGCGCCGTCGCGCAGCAACGCACCGCGCTTGGTCTCGAGGAGAAGGGCTGATAGTTCATTGTTCAGTGTGCTGAAATCACTGTCCAGCGCTCCCTCAGCGATCAGATCGATGTCTTCGTCAGGGAAATCCAGTGCGGCTTCTACTTGCACCCTGAAACGGGTGAGGGCGCCTTGCAGCACGGCAACACGCGCAGAAAATTCTCCTTGCAAGGATCGCAGGGCTGAACGTGCTGCGCCGTCGGTAGACGCTGCGATCAGATCGGCAACAGCCTCCGCTTGCGCAAGGTCCATTTTGTCGTTGAGGAAGGCACGTTCACTGAATTCGCCAGGTCGTGCCAGCCGCGCACCGGCGACTACACAGATATCGACAAGGTGCCGAAGTATGACGGGGCCGCCGTGTCCCTGGAGCTCAACAACCGATTCACCGGTGAAAGAGCCTGGCGCGGGGAAGTACAGCGCGATGCCCTGATCCACAGCGGCGTCATCGGCGTCATCGGCGTTGTGGAAGTAGGCGAGGGTGGCCACTCGGGGTTTGAGAGGCCGCTGGCAAATTGATTCTGCGATGGAGAGTGCATCAGTGCCGCTCAACCGCACGACACCGATGCCGCCACGCCCTGGCGCTGTGGCCACGGCGACAATTGTATCGCCGTGGTCTACAGCTAAGTCAGGTTTTTTTTGCGGGTGCACTGTCGACACCGATCACGATGCGGGTGATGTACCACTGCTGCGCGATAGACAACACGTTATTGCTGATCCAGTACAACACCAAGCCTGCAGGGAAGAAGGCGAAAAATACGGTAAAGACCAGCGGCATGAACATGAATATCTTCTGCTGGATGGGGTCCACCGGGGCAGGGTTCAAGCGCTGTTGCAAGAACATGCTCACACCCATGATCACGGGCAAAATGTAGTACGGATCCATCACAGACAAATCATGGATCCAACCAATCCACGGTGCCTGTCGCAGTTCTACACTTTCCATCAGCGTCCAGTAAAGGGCGATGAACACGGGGATCTGAATCACCATCGGCAAACAACCACCGAGAGGATTGACCTTTTCTTTCTTGTAGAGCTCCATTGTGGCGCGGCCCATGGCCTCGCGGTTGTCGCCGTGACGCTCTTTGAGTTCCGCCATTTTAGGCTGCAGTTTTTTCATCCGCGCCATGGATTTGTAACTCATCTCAGAGAGCTTGTAGAAGATCCCCTTGACGACCACGGTCAACAAAATGATCGACCAGCCCCAATTGCCGACTATGCCGTGAATTTTATTGATCAACCAAAACAAGGGCTGAGCGATAACCGTCAAAAAGCCGTAGTCGACAGTCAGACGCAGGTTGGGCGCCAAAGCTTCCATCTTGTCTTGCAGCTTGGGTCCAACGTAAAACACAGTTTCAAAGGTGTGACTCTCACCGGGTTGCAGGGTCACGGGCTTTGAACTCAAGCCGAGAATGTAGCGATCCCGCTCTGCCCAGTAACGGGTGTAGTAGGTGTTCTCTTCACTTTGACCAGGTATGACGGCATTGGCAAAGTAGTGCTCAATCATGGCAGCCCAGCCACCCGTCGCTGTGCGCTTCAGTACTGTGTCGGCAATGTCGTCCAAAGCGAATTTTTCATACACATCCTCTGGGGTGCTTATCACGCCGCCGGTGTAAGTAGCCATGCCTGTTGAGGTTTCAGAATCGGCGACCTGCGATCGCTGCAGCTGGCGGTACTGCCAACCTGTCCAAGCTGCTTCGCTGTTGTTCGTGACACTAAAGCTCACCTTGTAGTCGTAGGCATCTCGCTTAAAAAGCCAAGACTTAACAACTGCAACGCCGCCTTCGGACCATTGTGCATCTACCTGGAGCGTATCCTGCCCCTCCAGCATCTCGTATCTGTCAGCGCTCAAGGCATAACTCGCCAAATGATTCGGCGCGATGCCCTCGCTGCTTTGCAAGCCAGTTTGGATCCCCATGTAGCGATCAGCCGTGGGGCCCACAAGCCGAGTGAGATTGTCTATTTCTTCCAGAGACACAGGGAACTTGATCAAATCGATACTGCTGAGATCTGCACCCTGAGTATTGAGTTCAACGCCGAACACATCGGTTCTAATACTGACAGTCTGAGCAGCAGCGTCTGGGTTGTTCTGCGCTATCTGAACACCGTCGGGTGCGACAGTAGGGACTGCGCCATCGCTGGCCTTTGCCGACTGAGCGGAACCGGAAGCGTTGAGCTGGCTGTTGACGGAAGTCTCGGCGACTTGCTGTGGAGCGTAAACATAGTCTATTTGCCATGTCTGCCATATCAGCATGATCAAGAAGCCTAGGCCGAGGTAGAGAAACAGGCGTTGGTTTTCCATAGGGAATTCGTGCTAACTCGTTAGTGATGGGTGTCCGGGTCACAGGCTTTGGGTACGAGATCAATACCTCCAGCAGACCAGGGGTGACAACGTCCGATACGTTTGAGGGCCATGATCAGGCCGCGCCACGAGCCGTGTTGATTCACAGCTTCAATCGCATAGTCGGAACAAGTAGGCCAAAAGCGGCAACTACTAGGGAGAAAAGGGCTGACACACCACTGATAAACCTTAACGGGAACCGTCACGAATTTTCGGAGCAGGGTGCGCATTTTCGACATAGCTGGTGCCACTGACGGTCAAGATGACGGCGCATGTCCGCCAAATCGGCCCCTACAACTGAGGGGTTGGCGAACACTACCACATCAATGGCAGACATAGATGATCGTTGGTGCCGGAAACTTTCTCTCGCCAATCGTTTGACGCGATTCCTGTCCACTGATCGTTTGACGGACCGCTTGGCTATGGTTAAACCTAGCCTCGCCGTACCGACCGCATCTTTACTGGGTGCGCCACAGAGTCGAAAATATTTACCAGAGACACGCTTCCCCTTGCCCAGCACATGTTTGTACTGGGAAGGAGACAGCAGCCTCTGATGCCGCGTGAACGCTAAAGAGACAAAGTTGTTGTCACTGCTTGCATCCACGGGAGATCAATCAGGACGGAGCGAGACGCTTGCGGCCTTTCGCACGGCGTGCACGGATGACGGCGCGACCACCACGGGTAGCCATGCGCGCGCGAAAACCATGAGTACGCTTGCGGCGTAAGACGTTGGGCTGAAATGTTCTTTTCATTGGTGTAACTCAGACAATTTGGCCAAGCCGAGCAGGGTAATACAAAGTCGAATTGACGTCAAGCCGCTATCTGAATTTTTAGCCTTCGCCGCCTGTGGATAACTTTGGCGCATCGCGTTAGTATGAGATCTTATCTGTGGCCGTAGCAGAGTTTTGGCATTTTGCACGGCACAGCTAAGTTTTTCACCAATTTAGCTTGCGCCACGTGTGCTCGGTTTACAGAAACCCAGCCCGTCAGTTCCAAAGCCCCTGTTCTCCCACTTGGTAGATTCGGTCGACCCCGCTGCCTTTGCGCAAGGAGAGTTTCGTCTTTATATGGCGTGGGGCATAGGGGGGCGCGTAACAAATCATGCTTTCGCCGCCTTGCCTCCACCTGAGGCCAAATATTGACCTGCTGGTGCAGCGACGAAACTGAACACGTATTAACTAAGATGGAGGCGATTTGAACTCAACACTCTGGAGTGACTGCCTGGGCCTTTTGGAACAGGAGTTACCCGTCAAACTACTCAACACTTGGATACGGCCATTGCAGCTCCAAGAGACAGACTTGGCCTTACGTCTGCTGGCACCCAATCGTTTTGTACTCGATTTTGTACGGCAGAACTATCTGCCTCGCATCGAAGAGATTCTCTTGTCTCTCGACAGCAACCACACACGGCAAGTCTTTTTGGTCATAGGCAGTGACACTGTCACAACCGCCGCACCGTTAAAAACAGCAGCAGCGACCGCCACAGCACGCGTCGCGCACTCAGGTCTCCGGCATCGAACACCCGAGACTGCAGGCGTTGCAACTTCGCGTGCCGCGCTACCGCAAAAACCCAAAGATGACCCGGTGATAGAGATACACGACATCAAAGTCGATTCCAATCTCAACCCGTTGTTTACCTTCGATACCTTTGTAGAAGGCAAGTCGAACCAGTTTGGCCGGGCTGCCGCGATGCAGATCTCCGAAAACCCGGGCACCGGTTACAACCCGCTTTTTATCTATGGCGGCGTGGGCTTGGGCAAGACACACCTGATGCATGCGGTAGGCAATACAATCTTGGCGGGCAATCCAAGAGCCCGCATCGCCTACGTCAATTCCGAAACCTATGTGCGGGAAATGGTGCGCTCCTTTCAGCGCAATACCATCAACGAGTTCAAACAATTCTACCGATCGCTCGATGCGCTGTTGGTCGACGACATTCAGTTTTTTGCCGGCAAAGAGCGTTCGCAAGAAGAGTTCTTTCACAACTTCAACGCTTTGATGGAGGGCAAGCAGCAGATGATTTTTACCTGCGATCGCTACCCCAAAGAGGTGGACGGCCTAGAAGACAGACTGAAGTCCCGATTCGGCTGGGGTTTGACTGTTTGTATTGACCCGCCAGAACTGGAGACCCGGGTTGCCATCCTGCACAACAAAGCAGAGCAAGCCGGAGTTGAACTGCCCGCCGATGTCGCCTTCTTTATAGGTAAGCGGGTGCGGTCGAACGTGCGGGAGCTCGAAGGCGTGTTACGTCGTGTCATCGCCGAATCTCAGTTTTCCGCCAAGGCGATCACTGTCGAATTCACCCGGGAAGCCCTACGGGACTTAATTTCTGTTCAAGATAAGCAGATAACGATCGAAAACATCCAAAAGACTGTTTGTGAATACTACAAACTGACTTTCAAAGACATGCAGTCTAAAAAGAGAACACGGTCTATTGCCAGGCCTCGTCAGATGGCCATGGCGTTGACCAAAGAGATGACAACCCACAGTTTGCCCGAAATAGGGGACGCCTTTGGCGGACGTGACCACACAACTGTGATGCACGCATGCCGCACTATCGAGAAGTTACGTGAGACCGAGAACCGTCTGAACGAAGACTATTTGATGCTGGTGAGAGCCCTGGAAGGCTAGATTCGACGATGTAGAAGTCTGTGGATAAAGTATGTAGAAGCCTGCGGGCAAACGGGTGTACAAAGTTATGCACAATCGACTAACAGTTATCCACATGGGTTGTTGGATGAGTTACCCACTCCAAACACCTTCTTAAGATGTTGATAACACAGAGATAACTGGACTTGTGCACTTATGCACAGGACCAGTAATAACAGTAATAATCTCTATAAATATAAAGGATATATATAGTATGAAGTTCAGTCTGTCGCGTGAAGAGCTACTTCAACCGCTACAGCGCGTTATCGGCGCCGTAGAACGTCGCAACACTCTTGCCATCTTGGCCAATGTGTTGATAACAGCAGATAACGGAATTCTGTATCTCACAGCAACCGATACGGAGATCGAGTTGAGTGACAGTACTGCTGCCAATATCGAAGTAGAAGGAGAGGCAACTGTACCGGCGCGTAAGTTGTTTGATATCTGTAAGACATTGTCTGACGGTTCAGAGATCAACGTTGAGATAGCGGATGGCAAAGCGCTTATTCGGTCAGGTAGAAGTCGATTCAATCTCGCGACTTTGCCTGCGATCCAGTTTCCTAAGACGGAAGCCCTTCAAGCAGCTGCAACCTTCTCTTTGGGCAGTGAAGCACTTTCCAGCGCTCTGGCGAAAACAGCTTTCTCAATGGCACAACAAGATGTTCGTTATTACCTGAACGGATTGTTGCTGGAAATCAGCTCAGACACTGTCCGGGCTGTGACTACTGATGGACACCGCTTATCATTTTCGGAAGCAAGCACTGAATCAGGTGTGGATAACCACCAGGCCATCATTCCCCGCAAAGGCGTAAACGAATTGATTCGTCTGCTTGATTCGGGTGGTCCCGATGTGGAAGTAGCAATGACGGACAACCACATCCAATTCGTGATGGGCAGTCTGCGTTTCACGTCCAAGTTGATCGATGGGAAATTCCCAGACTACAACCGTGTTATCCCTAGCGCAGAGGGATACATAGCTTCCGTCGATAAGAACAGTTTCAAACAAGCGCTGTCCCGCGTCGCTATTTTGGCGAATGAAAAATACAAAGGCGTTCGTCTGGAATTCAAGGAAGGGCAGGTAAAGGTTCAAACCAACAACCCTGAACAAGAAGAAGCCGAGGAAGAGTTGGCGATTGATTATTCGGGACCGGTCATTGAGATCGGTTTCAATGTCAGTTATGTCATCGATGTGCTGGGAGCCATCGAAGGAGACGACGTGTCTCTGAAAATTTCGGACGGCAACAGCAGCTGCTTGATCACTGCGTCCGGAACTGATCAGCACAAGTACGTCGTTATGCCGATGCGGTTGTAGATTCGTTGAGGCTAACATCGCTCAACATACAAAACGTACGGATATTGGAAGAGGCATCGCTGCAAAGCGATGCCTCTTTTGTGTATTTCTGTGGAGAAAATGGCTCGGGGAAAACATCCG
Source organism: Granulosicoccaceae bacterium (assembly GCA_033852095.1). GTDB lineage: Bacteria > Pseudomonadota > Gammaproteobacteria > CALCKW01 > CALCKW01 > CALCKW01. Next base: position 44,268 of record JAWSVD010000014.1, read on the forward strand.
TGCTGGAAGCCATCCACCTGTTGGCGACAGGCCAGAGTTTCCGCAGCACCCAGCAGAAAAATCTGATTCAGTACGAACAACCTTTTCTCCGAGTGACAGCGCAGCTACAGCTTGACCAGGAAAGTGATTCCCACCAGTTGGGCATCGAGAAACGTCGCGATGGCTCTACACAAATACGGCACAACAAACAGTCGGTAAACCGTATAGCGGACCTCGCCAGTATTCTCCCACTGCGATCCGTCACACCTGATTCACATGCTTTGGTAAACGGAAGCCCGCTACTTCGCCGTCGGTACATGGATTGGGGAGTGTTTCACGTGGAACAGGGAATTCACTTTCCTTGGCGAGAATACAATCGCCTGTTGGCACAACGAAACAGTCTGCTCAAGAGCAATTTTCCAGAGGCGCAATTACGGTCGACTGATGAGGTGTTTTGCCCATTGGCCGAGAGTATTGCTGATGCGCGGAAAAACTATTGCTTGCGACTGGCTGCACTCTTGCCCGAAATTCTGGATTCCCTGGACACGCAAATTGAACTTCGCATCAACCACAATCAAGGTTGGCCTGCGGGAGAAAGTTTTGAAACATCGTTGTTTGCTAGGCGCGAACAGTGTCGGCGGTTCAAAACAACATCTGTGGGTCCCCACAGGGCTGACTTGCAGCTTTACGCAAACAACAAACCTGCCAGGGAAGTGCTGTCACGGGGGCAGCAGAAACTGGTGCTCTATGCACTGACGCTTGCTCAGGTGACAGATTTCCACCGAATGCGCCAAAGTCACATGGTGATGCTGTGTGACGACCTGCAGTCAGAGCTGGATGATGATCGAAGTTCCAAATTAACCAAGTTGTTATTGGCACAAGGGCATCAATTGTTTGTCACGGGCACGCGAGAGATGACAGCAGACGCGGGGGACTCGCAGAAATTGTTCCACGTGAAACACGGCAATCTGACAAACGTTTAGTTTTTGCGCTTTGAGTTTTTTGCCGGCGGCCGTCTGGCAGCTGTTCCATGCTGCCGTTTTCCGCAAAAGGTCTTTCCCAAAATCCAGATGTTCTCACAACCATTTGCTACTTTATTTGATTGGCACACAAATGGTTCCTGGAGTAATCTGGGTTTTACCCTTCACCCGCTGCAGATATATTCGTAATAGTCGGTTTCTGAAGTTTTCGCTGTTTTTGAGTAGAGAAGCTGGCCGTGCAAGGGAATGCAGCTGCGGTGCGCATCCACCGGGATTGGTTTGATTACGTGTGGTTTTTGACTAAGCCTAATGCTCTGTCAGTGTTTCACGTGGAACATACTTCCCTGTCTTCCTGTGGACAGAACACCCGTGTATTGAAACTATTCACAAGGCCTTTTATCAAGCTGTTGATAAAACTGTTTGTGTAACAGCAAAGTGCGGGGAAAACAGCATTTAGTGCTATAATAATCGATTGCCCTGCCTCGCTGGACGTAGTATGTCTGAAGAAGAAAAATACGATTCCTCCAACATCAAAGTACTGAAAGGTCTGGATGCTGTACGCAAACGACCCGGTATGTACATCGGTGATACGGACGACGGTTCCGGCCTGCACCACATGGTGTTTGAGGTTGTGGATAATTCAATCGATGAAGCGCTAGCTGGTCATTGTTCTGAAGTCACCGTGGTCATCCACACTGACAACTCCGTCTCCGTTTCAGATGATGGACGCGGTATACCCACAGATATCCACCCGGACGAGGGGCGCAGCGCCGCGGAAGTCATCATGACAGTCCTGCACGCTGGCGGGAAATTCGACAGCAATTCCTACAAGGTTTCTGGTGGCTTGCACGGTGTAGGGGTGTCTGTCGTAAACGCGCTGTCAGAGAAGTTGCAGCTGACGGTCTGGCGCGAAGGCAAAGTCCACCGCCAAGAGTATTCGCACTCTGAACCGGACTACCCGATGAAAGTCGTGGGAGACACTGAACGCACAGGAACAGAAATTCGGTTCCACCCTGATCCCAATATTTTCGCCATCACTGAGTTTCAGTATGACTTGTTGGCCAAACGACTCCGAGAACTCTCGTTCCTCAACAGCGGCGTACGTATATCGCTCGAGGACAAACGCAGCGACAAAAAGGCAGTGTTTGAGTACGAAGGCGGTATCACGGCTTTTGTGGAACACCTGAACCGCAACAAGTCGGCGCTCAACCCGAACATCGTGTATTTCAATCACGACAAAGACGGTGTCACTGCGGAAGTGGCGTTGCAGTGGAACGATTCGTATCAGGAAAATATTTATTGTTTTACCAATAATATTCCGCAAAAAGACGGTGGGGCCCACTTGGCTGGTTTCAGAGCCGCGTTGACGCGAACACTGAACGGGTACATCGAGAAGGAAGGCTACGGCAAGAAAGAAAAGGTCAGCACGACCGGGGATGATGCACGTGAAGGTCTGACGGCCGTTGTCTCGGTTAAGGTCCCTGACCCCAAGTTCTCTTCACAGACCAAAGACAAGCTTGTCTCGTCTGAGGTGAAGGGAATTGTCGAGAGCATCACCTCCGATTCTTTGACCACTTTTTTGGCTGAGAACCCCAGCGACGCGAAGATTATTTGTCACAAAATTATCGAAGCGGCCAGAGCTCGGGATGCAGCGCGACGTGCGCGTGAAATGACCCGTCGCAAAGGTGCCTTGGATATCGCCGGTCTTCCGGGTAAGTTGGCAGATTGCCAAGAGCGGGACCCAGCCAAGTCTGAGATATTCCTGGTGGAGGGTGACTCCGCTGGCGGCACAGCGAAGCAGGGCCGGGACCGTCGCACCCAAGCTATCTTGCCGCTGCGCGGTAAGATCTTGAACGTCGAGAAAGCACGCTTCGACAAGATGCTCGCGTCACAGGAAGTGGGCACACTGATCACCGCATTGGGCTGCGGCATTGGCAACGATGAGTTCAACCCGGACAAGCTTCGCTATCACCGCATCGTCATCATGACTGACGCGGATGTGGATGGCTCACACATCCGCACCTTGCTGCTGACATTCTTCTACCGTCAGATGCCTGAGCTGATCCAGCGTGGCCATATCTACATCGCCCAGCCTCCGCTGTACAAGGTTAAGCGCGGCAAGAGTGAGACCTACGTCAAAGACGACGATGAACTCAATCGTCACCTGTTGAAACTCGCCCTGCAAAATGCAGAGCTGCAGCCCGGTGGCTCTACAGCCGCTATTAGCGGTGAAACCCTCGAGACCTTGTGCAACGACTACATGCGCGTTAAGCGGATCATTGAGCGCCTTGCTCAGCGTTACGATGCATCGGTGTTACGCGCGATGATCAACATGCCTCGGGTCTCTGCGGAGACACGGCTCAGCAGCGATGCCATGCAAGCATGGGCCGATCAGGTAGAGAACTGGGTGAAGGAGCGCCTGGAAGATGCCACCGTTTATGAGTTCTCGATAGAGAGCACTGAGTCGGGGCATCAGGTACGCGTAGACCGGATCCTGCACGGCAATACCCGAACCGACATTCTAGGACAAGACTTTTTTGAGTCTGCAGAGTATCGGGTGCTCGGTGAGCTGGCTGATAAGTTACATGGGCTGGTAGCTGAGGATGCTCACGTTATACGCGGCGAGAAGTCCCGTCCGGTGACAAGCTTTGAACAAGCAGTGCAGTGGTTGATGTCTGAGACTCAGCGAGGTTTGTCCATACAGCGCTACAAAGGTCTGGGTGAGATGAACGCGGAGCAGCTCTGGGATACAACCATGGATCAGAGCAAACGTCGCCTGCTCAACGTCAGAATCGAAGACGCAGAAGCGGCGGATGAGGTGTTCACCACCTTGATGGGGGATCACGTTGAACCCCGACGCGAGTTTATCGAAAAGAACGCATTGCAAGTCACCAACCTCGACGTCTAGCCGTCGAAGGTCAGTAGTGCCGGTGGGTCCTCCACCGGCACTCCGTATTTTCAATCACAGCCAACACGCCAGTTCCTCACTGGATTCTGCCGCGTATCTACTGGGAGAGCCCCATGACAAAGACCCTACGTCGACTGCCCGAATTCAGTGCCGTTGATCCTCAGACGCTGATTAAAACACTGGAAGGCATGTTGTCAGAGCTACAAGCTCAGATAGACGCCTTGGTGAAAATTGACGCTCCCACATGGGCAAACTTTGTAGAGCCGCTTTCTGAGCACATGGACGTCCTGGGGCGTTTTTGGTCTCCCGTCAGTCACCTCAACGCGGTGATGAACACGGACGCTCTGCGCGACAGCTACAACCAGGGTCTGCAATTGCTGCAGGGTTTCTACACCGACCTGGGGCAAAATAAAATACTGTACCAGCAGTACTTGAAGCTGCAGCAGCCGGACTTGTATAAAACACTCAATGCGGAACAGCAGACTGTTGTGGATCAAGCGGTGCGGGATTTTAAATTGTCAGGTGTGGGTCTCGAAGACAGTGCTAAGTCGCGTTACAAAGAGATCAGCTTGCGCTCCAGTGAACTGGGCAGCAAGTTTCAGGACAACGTCCTGGACGCCACCAATGCCTGGCAGATCCATGTGACGGAAGCGTCGGAGCTGGCGGGTTTGCCTGTACACAGTATTGCAATGCTGGCACAAGCGGCAAAAGTAAAGGAACTCGATGGCTGGTTGGTGAGCCTGGAGCAGCCCAGCTACATCGCGGTGATGACCTACGCCGATAATCGAGATCTGCGGCAGAAGACTTACATGGCCTACAACACCCGCGCATCGGATCAAGGGCCGGGTGTTGGTGAGTGGAACAACCAAGCTGTTATCGACGAGATTCTGTCGCTGCGTGCTGAGAAATCCAAATTGCTCGGTTTTGAGAGCTACGCCGAGTTGTCGCTGGCCACTAAGATGGCTGACAGCCCAGAGCAGGTGAACGCATTTTTGCGTGAGCTCGCCACGAAGAGCAAACCCATGGCAGAACGCGAGCTCAACGAGTTGCGGAGCTTTGCTGCAGCAGAGGGTTTGTCCGGCGATTTCCAAGCTTGGGACGCGGGTTACTACGCCGAGAAACTTCGCGCCAAAAAACACGACTTCAGCAGCGAAGAACTCAAACCCTATTTCCCGGCAGATCGTTCTGTAGCGGGATTGTTTGCCGTAAGTGCCAAGCTTTTTGATATCAAGATCGAAGAGGTGGAGGGCGCCGAGGTCTATCACGAGGACGTCAAACTTTTCCGCATACTCAATGCAGAGGGTGCCGAACAAGGCTTGTTTTATCTGGACCTGTACGCCCGCTCTGACAAACGCTCCGGTGCGTGGATGGCGGGCTGTGTTGATCGCAGTGCCATCGCCGGCGAGGTGCAGTTACCCGTGGCCTTCTTGGTGTGTAATCTCACGCCGCCTATCGGCGACGAGCCGGCGCTGTTTAACCACGATGAAGTGATCACCTTGTTCCATGAGTTTGGACATGGGCTGCACCACATGCTGACTCAGGTGGACGCGGCAGCCGTGTCTGGCATCAACGGCGTGGAATGGGATGCGGTCGAACTGCCGTCTCAATTTCTGGAAAATTGGTGCTGGCAGCGTGAGTCTTTGGACTTGATCGCGGCGCATTACCGGACGGGGGAATTGATCCCCGATGATTTGCTGGAACGCGCGCAGGCGGCGAGAAATTTCGGTGCGGGCATGCAGATGGTGCGACAGATTGAATTCAGTTTGTTCGATATCAACATTCATAACTCTGCTGAAGCTGTGGATGTGCAGGGGGAACTCGACGCAGTGCGAGCCGAAGTCTCGGTGCTGACACCGCCTGCAGAGAATCGCTTTCAGAACGGTTTCAGCCACATTTTCGCCGGTGGATATGGCGCGGGATACTTCAGTTACAAATGGGCCGAAGTGCTCTCCGCTGATGCCTTTGCGCGCTTCGAAGAAGAGGGCATATTCTCCGTGCAAGCGGGTACGCATTTCAAACAAGCGGTGCTTGAGCGAGGTGGTTCCAGGCCTGCAATGCAGAGTTTTGTGGATTTCAGAGGGCGAGAGCCAAACATCGATGCCTTACTGCGCCACAACGGCCTGGCCGCCTAGGGCATGAAATACCGCGACCTCAGGGACTTCATACAGCGGCTGGAGGACATGGGTGAGCTGCGACGCGTCAGTGCCCCCGTGGACCCAGTGCTCGAGATGACAGAGATCTGTGACCGAGTTTTGCGCAAGGGCGGTCCAGCCATCCTGTTCGAAAACCCGGTGGGCTACGATGTCCCGGTGCTGGCAAATCTGTTCGGCACGCCCAAGCGTGTGGCGATGGGCATGGGTGAGGACTCGGTCGAAGCCTTGCGCGAGGTTGGCAAACTGTTGGCTTTCCTCAAAGAGCCCGAGCCACCCAAGGGTCTCAAGGATGCCTGGGATAATCTGCCGATCTTTCGCAGGGTGCTGGACATGGCACCCAAGGTTGTAAAAGTCGCGGACTGCCAGGCCGAGCAGTGGACTGGGGATGATATCGATCTTGGTCGCTACCCGGTGCAGACGTGCTGGCCCGGTGATGCCGGGCCCTTGATCACTTGGGGTCTGGTGGTCACCCGCGGCCCGGAGAAGTCTCGGCAGAACCTCGGTATCTATCGCAATCAGGTGATAGCGCCAGACAAGACGATCATGCGCTGGTTGGCACACCGAGGCGGGGCGCTGGACTACGCCGATTGGCAGCGTGCTCGCCCTGGTGAGCCCTTTCCTATCGCTGTGGTGTTGGGTGCAGATCCAGCCACTATCCTCGCAGCGGTCACCCCAGTACCTGACAGCTTGTCCGAATACGCCTTTGCCGGCTTGTTGCGGGGCGAAAGAACACGCGTCGTCAAGTGCATCGATTCCGACCTGCAAGTCCCGGCCTCGGCCGAGATCGTACTTGAGGGTGTGCTGATCCCCGGCGAAGAAGCGGACGAAGGGCCCTTCGGAGATCACACCGGTTATTACAACGAGGTAGAGCGCTTCCCCGTATTCAAGATACAGCGCATCACCCAGCGCAAGCAGCCTATCTACCACAGCACCTACACCGGGCGCCCACCCGATGAGCCCGCTATCTTGGGTGTGGCGCTGAACGAAGTGTTTGTCCCTATCTTGCAAAAGCAGTTCCCCGAGATTATCGACTTCTATCTTCCCCCCGAGGGCTGCTCCTACCGCATGGCGGTGGTCAGCATGCGCAAAGCCTACGCAGGCCACGCCAAACGGGTGATGATGGGGGTGTGGTCTTATCTGCGCCAGTTCATGTACACCAAGTTTGTGATCGTGGTGGATGAAGACATCAACGTGCGGGATTGGGAGGACGTGATCTGGGCGCTGACCACGCGCGTGGACCCCAGCCGCGACACTACCTTGATAGAGAACACCCCCATCGACTACCTTGACTTCGCCTCCCCAGTATCAGGGCTAGGATCGAAGATGGGCATAGACGCCACCAATAAGTGGCCGGGTGAAACCACGCGGGAATGGGGCGAGCCCATCGCCATGACCGATGAAGTCAAAGGCCGGGTAGATAATATGTGGGATGAGTTGGGGCTGTAGCCACTTGGGGATAAGTGCTTAGCTAAAATAGAACAGGCTCGGTCGATGTGCGTGCGGTGCGTTTCGCGGGCTCAACCGCGCCCGTTTAAAAAAATACAATCACTGTCGCCACGTAGGGTGCTGCCGAGCGAAGCGAATCGCACCATTACAATCTCTAACTGTGCTGATTGAATGGCGTTTGTGCGGTGGATTATTGAGCAGACAGTCGCTGGGGACTGATTTGGGCGGGCGCCCAGAGAGAGATGAGGTGCCGCCGTGTGCGGCGCCTCTGGGTATTGCTTAGCCTTTCAGCGCCAGCTCCAAACCGCGCTGCAGGTGGCTCTGTGAAGCACCGTTGTCGTCTTTGCTGTCAGCTATCTTGGCCAGGGCATGCTGGATTTCCGCGCTATCCCCTAATTTGGCCGCCTGCTCTAAGTAGCTGTGCGCCTTGCCCCACAACTCCTGTTGCACGCTGGCTTGACCGGCGGCAGCGAGCAGCTCAGCGCTCTCGCCGTGGTCTTCAACCCACTGTTGCAGCTGATTGAGCTGTTGGTCGGTGTTAGCACCGTTCAGCGCTCCGTAGTGCGAGAGCAGTGATGGCTCCCAGTTCTGATCCAGTGCGGTGCGCAGTACACGTTCGGCGGCGTCGCCGTGGCCAAAGTCAGCGAGACGATCGGCGTATTTGGCCACCAGTGCTGGTTTGCTGCGAGCGTCGGCGGACAGGCTCTTCCAGCGAGTCTCTAACTGGCTCTCTTCAGCGGTACTGAGCAGCCCCAGTCCGGCAGAGGCCTCGAGTGACGCGGTGGCTGCTTCATCCAGCCAAGAGCGTTTGCGCACGGCGGGCAGTAGTTCATTCAGCTCTTCCCAATTGCCTGTCGCGGAGAGAGCTTGTGCCAACAGACCGGTTGCACGAGGGTTCCGAGGTTGCGTTTTCACCAACTCACGCGCTGTCGCCAGTGCTGCATCGCTGTCACCGGCGTTCAGTTTCTGTTCCGTGAGGCCCAGATCGATACTGAACTTGGCACCGTGGTGGTGTTGCACCGCTTTTTGCAGATAGCTCTCTTTGTATTCAGGTTTGCCAAGTCCTTCAGCGGCTTCGGCTGCGGCGAGGTAATGCAACACACCCGCTTGGCCTTCAGGTACGTCTTTGGTCAGGGTTTTCTCAGCGCGTGCGTACTGGCCTTCTGCCAGGTCCAGTGAACCTGTGACCAAACGTTGAATGGCGGAGTCTGTGGCGCGACGGGTCTTTGCCTTACCGAAACTCGAAGGCGCTCTGAAGATCATGCCGACCAAACGCAGCAGCAGGTAGAGAGCGAAAAACGCGATCAACACCCCATACACCACGTAGACAAGCTTGGCAGTGACCACGTTGCCTTGAAATGTCACCTGAACAGAACCGGCGTCTTGGTGCAGAAAAACTGCTGTCATGACGGCTAGCGCGAACAGAAACAACGCTACCAAAAAAGTCTTCATCAATTTGCTCCTAGTTTTTTGTTGGTTTCACGCAGCAGGCGCAGCGCTCCGCCGAGTTTTTCGGTGTAGGGCACCACGGTTTTTTCTGTCAGTAAATCGAGCGTGTTGATAAACGTGCGGGTCACTTCAGATTCGGTGTCGTACAGGGCTTTCACGTTAGCGCGTGCTTTTTCAAGCTGCGCTGAATAATCGTTTTGATCGCGTCGCAGCGCGGCCAGTTGAGCAGCTTGCAAGTTGAGTTTGATCAACTCTGCGTTGGTGCTCTCTTCAGTGGTGGGGGCAAAAACTGTGTTCATGTCCCCAGTACCAAATCGCGTGCCTTGCGGTGTTTTGACAGACACGTGTTTTTGGATATTGCTGAACAGGCCACTGACCACTGATCCGATGCTGTTTTCCACGGCTTCTGCCTGGCTTTCGGGGGCATCTGCGGGTGCTGGCTCTGCATCAGGTTCAGGCGCCTTGGCCATGCGCAGTCGGTTGGTATCGTCCGACAATTTGCGTAAGTCCAAAATCAGTTGCTCGATATCGGGCTGATCAGCACTGCGCAATTCGGTGATTTCTTTGCCAATTTCCTGCTTGACCGGCAGGTATTCGACTTCGCCCAGTACGCTGAGTTGGGTTTTGGCGGCTTTCAGTGCTTCCACTGCAGAGTCGGTGTCGCCGGCCAACATGACGCGGTGTACAGCGGTACGCAGCAGGTATTCCACTTCTGATAACAGCCATGAGCGCTGATTGCGGTTCAGCTTCATCTGCGTGTCTTGCAGGCTGTTGCTCAGCTCAGTAGTGCGAGTCTCAACCATGCCGGTGATTTCTTGGTTGCTCGATTCCAAAGCCTGCGACAGTGCTTCACGCGCTTCGCCGAGCTGAGCCTGCAACTCCGCGGAGCGGGTGTCGAGCGCGGTGTTCATGTCACTGCTGCGTGTCTCCATCGCAGTGGTGAGCTCCGCTGCTTTGCTCTGCATAGCGTCGGTGAGCGTGGCGCGGGCTTCAGCAATGTCACCGGAGAGCGCTTTGGTTGCGCCTTGCAAATTCTCTGCAAGCCCTTCTAGGGCCGTCGAGCGCTCACCTAATTCGCCGATCGCGCCGTCGGTCTCCGTTTTGTTTGAGGAGAAGAGTTCGGACTGTCCGCTCAAGCTCGATTGCTGTTCGCTCAGGCTGGATTGTTGCTCGCTAAGGCTTGATTGCTGTTCACTCAAACTCTGTGTCAATTGAGCCACTTGGCTGTTGAGCTGTGTGTTGTTGTACCAAGCGCCACCGCCCGCGGCCACTGCCACTGCAAGCGCCACTAGGCTTAAACCATTGCCGCCGCCGCTCTTGGTGGCAGCTGGGGTATCCCCTTGTTCGGCCTTGGCAGTTTTGTCGGCCGTATATTGAGTTTTCATCGCTGTGTGAGTCTCTGGGTTATCCAAGCTTTAAGGGTATTGATCTGTCCGTGATCTCCAACTGGGCAAGCGCATAAGATGTCGCCGCGGAAGCCGAGGGATCTTGCAAATTCTTCACCGCGTTCGCTGTTGACGATCACAGGGATAGGCCACAAGCGTGCACGCTCTTTCACTGACATAAGTGTAACAAGGTTCGACAGTGTCTCGTTACTGGTGGCGCTGATGATGTGCGGTAGATCACGCTGAAAAAGCCGTTGCAACGGTGCGCTATCTGCAGGTATTTGCCGCTGATAGACTTCTAGTATCTCTAAAACTGCCCCCGCGGCCGTTAAGCCGTCGGGCAGCGTAGCCAGTCCACCGCGTCCGCGCACCAGCGCTATTTTATTGTCCTGTACCTGCTGCAAGAGCGGCAGAGCGAGCAAACCAAGGCTGCTGTGCTCCAGTGACGGCACTTCGGCGTCCACACCGACGTTTTCAAGTGCGCGCGCAGTGGCGGGGCCAATGGCCAAGACGTGCGTTGCGGGCGCCAACAGGGCCTTCAGTGGCGCAGCGGCCTGGGCGTAGTTCACCGCGTTCACGCTGGTGAAGATTACAATGTCGGCGCTTTCGAGTTGAAGCAGCGTATCGGCCAGTTGTTCGGCAGTTGTGAGCGCTGCAATGTGTACGGTTGGGAAGCGCAGTGGGCTAAAACCCGCCTGTTCCAACAGGGTGCAAAAGGCCTCCGCCTGGTGTGCTGGGCGCGTCACCAGAACAGTTGGCCGCTGGGACACGTGCTTAGCGCTCTGCACCGTCAATGCGCTGTCCGGGTTGCAGGCCAAGTTCGCGCAGCAGCTCGCCTGCGCCTTGTGCGAGCAGCGCCTCTGCAACCGCGAGACCGAGCGCCTCAGCTTCCTCTTCGGGGCCCGTGGCCTCGGCCTCGTACAGCCGTGGGTCCTGTGGACCACCGACCAGCCCGCGCATCCAAAGTTGCCCGTCGGCCAACAGTGAATAACCGGCAATCGGTACCTGACAGCCACCGTCCAGGTGGTAGTTCATGGCGCGTTCTGCCCTGACACGGGTGGCGGTATGTTGATGGTGCAGTGGGGCCAACAATTCATTGACGCGCTCATCGTCTGCACGGCATTCGATGCCAACAGCCCCCTGGCCTACCGCGGGCAGGCACAGCTCGGGTGGCAGCTCCTGTGTGATGCGCGCCTCCATCTTTAAGCGTTGCAGGCCAGCGCAGGCCAATACAATTGCGTCGTACTCGCCGGCGTCCAGCTTGCCCAGACGGGTGTTGACGTTGCCACGCAAGGTTTTGAACTGCAGATCGGGCCGCAATTTGCGCAGCTGTGCCTCTCGCCGCAGGCTACTGGTGCCCAGGACAGCCCCTTGAGGCAAGGTGTCCAGCGAGTCGTATGCGTTGCTGACAAGGGCATCGTGCGGGTTTTCGCGCTCCAGAATACACGCCAGGTGTAGTCCCTCCGGCAGCACGGCAGGCACATCCTTCATGGAGTGCACGGCGATATCGGCGCGGCCCTCGTAAATAGCGTTCTCCAGCTCTTTGACGAACAAACCCTTGCCGCCAATCTTCGCCAGCGGGCTGTCCAGCAGCTTGTCCCCCTTGGTGACCAGCGTGAGCAGCTCCACCTGAAGTGAGGGGTGCGCTTCTCGCAGTCGCGTGGCCGCGTCTTCAGCTTGCCACAGGGCAAGCGGGCTCTGACGAGTGGCGATACGAAGGGTGTTTGCCATAAGGGTCTAGCGCTCATTAAAACGGATACAGCAATTTTCCCAGAAAATTGCCCGCCTGTCGCTGTTATCACCGGTTTCCTGTACACAGGCCAGTGCGCTGTTGAATCACAGCACGGCGGCAACGCCGAATTCCCGTTTGTGAGCACGCTTCAGCGTCAATTTGTCCATCGGTGGGGCAATTGGCGCACAGCTCCCGTTGCTTTGGGCCGTGAAAACGCAGGCAGAAAAGCGGAAAACAGCGCACCCAATAGCCTTGTACGGGCTGTTTACAATGCACAAAGGTGTAAACTAGCGGGTTTTAGCCTCCACCGGACCTCAACACGCATGAGCAAGCAACAGCCCCCCAGTCGCCAGTTAATAGGCGGACGATTTGCCGAAGACACCGACGCCTTCGTGGAAGAGTTCACCGCATCGGTGATGTTTGACCAGCGCATGGCGCAGCAGGACATCGAGGGCTCTCGTGCGCACGCCGAGATGCTTACCAAGCAGGGCGTGCTCAGTGAGCAGGACAAGACCGATATCCTGCGCGGTTTGGCGGAGATCAGCGAAGAAGTAGAGGCGGGCACTTTCCCGTGGTCGGTGTCGCTGGAAGACGTGCACATGAACATCGAAGCGCGGTTGACTGAAAAAGTCGGTATGGCAGGCAAGCGACTGCACACGGGCCGCTCGCGCAACGACCAAGTGGCGACCGATATCCGCTTGTACCTGCGCGGCGCGCTGGATGAGATTTCGTCCGAGATCAACCGTTTGCTGGATGGCTTGTTGCAGCAGGCTGAGGCCAACAGCGACGCGGTGATGCCCGGTTTCACCCACCTGCAAACGGCGCAACCCGTCACCGTGGGTCACCACGTGATGGCGTGGTTTGAAATGCTGCTGCGCGACGCCGACCGCATCCGCGATTGCCGCCGCCGCATGAACACTTCGCCGCTCGGCGCTGCTGCACTGGCCGGTACCAGCTACCCGATCGACCGCCACTTCACGGCGCAGTACCTGGGTTTTGACGGCCCGGCAGAGAATTCTCTGGACGCTGTCAGCGACCGTGATTTTGCGATCGAATTCTGCGCAGACGCGGCCATTTTGATGATGCACCTCTCGCGCATCAGCGAAGAGCTGGTGCTGTGGTCCTCGGCACAGTTCAATTTCATCGATCTGCCCGACCGCTTCTGCACCGGCAGCTCCATCATGCCGCAGAAGAAAAACCCCGATGTGCCCGAGTTGATCCGCGGCAAGAGCGGCCGTGTGTACGGGCACCTGTTGTGCTTGTTGACGTTGATGAAGTCGCAGCCTCTGGCCTACAACAAAGACAACCAGGAAGACAAAGAGCCGCTGTTCGACACAGTCGATACCTTGATGGGCTCGCTGCGTGCATTTGCTGACATGATCCCGGCCATAGGTTTTAAGCGTGAGCCCATGCGCGAAGCGGCGGCACGCGGCTTCTCCACCGCCACTGATTTAGCCGATTATTTGGTGCGCAAGGGCTTGGCTTTCAGGGACGCACACGAAGTGGTTGGGTTGGCGGTTCGCTTAGGGCTGGATACCGGTCGAGATCTGGCGGAAATGGATTTGGCTGAATTGCAGACTTTTTCAGCGGACATCGAACAAGACGTGTTCGAAGTATTGAGCTTGGAAGGCTCAGTGGCGAGCAGAGATCACTTTGGCGGCACAGCACCGAATCAGGTGCTGCAAGCGGTGAAGCGCGGGCGCGAGCGGAAAGCCTGGTTACTGGACGACGATAAGTAAAACAGATGCGCAGGCACAGGGACGTGCCTACAAAATCAGGCGTCTAGCCCGAGATTTTGCAAGAGAACTGATTGCGTGTCTTGCTCTATCGAGATCCTAGTTGATCACGGACGGATCTATTCAGACTGAACTACGAATAGAAGTAAGCAAATACAATCACCGCCCAGACAGCAACACCGCTAAGGAGTGCTGGACCCAAATAACTGCCGCAATACTGGCTATTGTTTGAAACGTGCATTGTCTCGAACCTCTCAGCGGGCGCTTGACCCTTGGTGTGAATGTACCCAGTCGTGATTGCGTGGGCAAGTCAGATAATGATCAGTAGTTTCAGCTGGCTACGCTGCCATTTGAGCTACTGATGAGGATGATACGAATTTGAAACAACTTAATATGTGCGGCAGTGCACAGATCTTGGTTCTATTGGCGGTGTTTATGACGGGCTGTGGCAACAAGGGCCCGCTGACTCTGCCAGAATCGACAGACAATGAGGCCGAGCCCTCCCCAGAACAAACCACCGCTCGGGTGGAAGAGAAGAAAGAACAATCACAATGACGACATTCACGATGCGTGACGGCGAGATGCACGCCGAAAACAGTGCCCTTGGCCAACTGGCGCAGGAGTACGGTACGCCGCTGTATGTGTATTCTCGAGCAGCTATCGAGAGTGCCTGGCAGCAGTTTGATCAGTCGCTCGTCGGCTGGAACCACCAGGTCTGTTATGCCGTAAAGGCCAACTCCAATTTGGCCGTGTTGGGTGTGCTCGCCGAACTGGGCTCCGGTTTTGATATCGTCTCCGTGGGCGAGCTCGAGCGTGTCTTGGCCGCTGGCGGCGATCCTGCGAAAATCGTTTTTTCGGGTGTGGGCAAAAAGGCCGATGAAATGGCCCGCGCGCTGGAAGTGGGCATCAGTTGTTTTAATGTCGAATCTGCCGCAGAGCTGGAACGTCTTAACGACGTGGCCGCTGCTCAAGGCGTGGTGGCGGATATCTCCCTGCGCATCAACCCTGACGTGGACGCAAAAACCCACCCCTACATTTCGACGGGCCTCAAAGAAAACAAGTTCGGTATTGGCCATGAAGTGGCGCTGGCGGCGTATCGCCGAGCTGCCGAACTGCCGCATCTCGCTGTGGTGGGCATGGATTGCCACATCGGCTCGCAGCTGACCGAGATAGAGCCTTATCTGGACGCCACTCAGCGCCTGTTGACGCTCGTGGACGCGCTGGCTGAAGAGGGCATCGTGATCCGCGATTTGGATCTGGGCGGGGGGCAAGGCATTCGCTACAAAGACGAGACACCGATGGATCTCAACGCATGGCGTCAGGCGCTCGCGCCCTTGCTCGACCACCGTGACCTGAAAATCATCGTCGAGCCCGGCCGCGCCATCGTCGGTAACGCGGGTGTCATGCTGACCGAAGTGCAGTATCTGAAATCCAACGGTGATCGCCATTTCGCCATCGTCGACGGCGCCATGAATGATCTGCTGCGACCCGCGCTCTACAGTGCCTGGCAAGAGATCACAGCGGTGAAGCCGCGCTCAGGCGAGCAAGAGTTGTTGATGGACGTGGTCGGGCCTGTCTGTGAATCGGCTGATTTCCTCGGCAAGCAGCGCCCTCTGGCTGTGCAGGCCGGTGATGTCTTGGCTGTTCATTCTGCCGGTGCCTATTGCGCCGCGATGAGCTCTAATTACAACTCCCGCCCCCGCACTGCTGAAGTAATGGTGGACGGCGATCGCCACCAGTTGGTGCGCCGGCGCGAGAGTGTGCAAGAGATCTTCGCCACAGAAAGCCTGTTCGGTCGCTGATATGAAGCTTGAATTCGCCAAGATGCACGGGCTGGGCAATGACTTTTTGGTGGTCGATGCCACCGAACAACCGTGTCCCTTGGATACCGCGAGTATCCAGCGCTTGTCGGATCGCAAAACCGGTGTGGGTTTTGATCAGCTCTTGGTGGTCGAACCGCCCAGTGATGCGTCGGTTGATTTTAACTACCGCATCTTCAATGCGGACGGCGGCGAAGTGGAGCACTGCGGCAACGGCGCACGGTGTTTTGCCTTGTTTGTGCACCTGCGCGGGCTCAGCGACAAGTCCGAGATCCCGGTGCGCACACACAACGGCGATATTGTGTTGCGCCTGCACCCGGACAACACCGTCACGGTGAACATGGGCGCGCCAAATTTTGTGCCCGCTTCATTACCGTACGTCAGCAAAGTGGCACAGAGTGACTATGCTCTTGAGGTCAGCGATCAAACCGTGCGCATTGGGGCCGTGTCCATGGGCAATCCCCACGCCGTGTTGCGCGTTGACGACACAGAGACCGCACCGGTCCAGACACTTGGCCCCCTGATCACGGGCCACGCGGCATTCCCGCAGGGTGTGAACACCGGCTTCATGCAAATTATCGACAATCACCACATCGCGCTGCGCGTGTTTGAGCGCGGGGTTGGCGAGACCCGGGCCTGCGGCACGGGGGCTTGCGCCGCTGTCGCCGTGGGGCGCTTGTGGGGATTGTTAGCATCGACTGTCACGGTCGATTTGCTGGGCGGGCAATTGACGATTGATTGGGCAGGCGAGGGTTCGGATCTATTAATGACCGGCCCCGCCACCCATGTTTACGACGGAATATTGGAATTATGAGCGAACTCACAGCCGTGGCCGAGCGCCCCGCATTGCACGATGACCGCAGCGTTGCCCGCTACCTGCGCGACAACCCGGATTTTTTCCACCAGCACCCACAGCTGCTCGAAGTGCTTAGGGTGCCGCACCAGAGCGGCGCCGCTGTGTCCTTGGTGGAGCGTCAGCTCAGCACCCTGCGCGAGAGCAACAGCAAGCTCAAGACACAGATGCACGAGCTGATCGGTGCCGCGCGCGACAACGACCGCATCAGCAGCAGCGTGCACCAGTTTTCCTTGGAGCTGATGAACGCCGACTCGCTGGACGACCTGTTGGCCGCGAGTCGCGATTTGCTGCTTGAGCATTTCTCTGCCGATGACGTATCGGTGTTGCTGATCGACGCAGAAGAAGGCAAGCGCAGTGCAGAGCAACCCTGGCGCTACCTGGATCAAGATCACGCGGACCTGCAATGTCTCAGCGACGTGCTGCAGAACCGCAAGATCCGTTGCGGTCTGGCCAGTGAAGCGCAAAAACAAGTCTTGTTCGGTGATCGTGCAGACGCACAGGCGTCCGTAGCCATTATCCCCTTGATCGCCAGGCGGGAATTGGGCGTGCTCAGATTGGGCTCGCGCAGTGAGCTCACCTACAC
>JAWSVD010000607.1:0-915 GCA_033852095.1 Granulosicoccaceae bacterium
GGCTTGAGCCTTACAATGCCGCTCGGGGTTATTTGTAGGCATTGCAACTGTAAAGCTGGAGCTTCACCCACAGGGTAACTCCCGCGCGCCCCGCGGCAGAAGTGGGTAAGGCTTGAGCCTTACAATGCCGCTCGGGGTTATTTGTAGGCATTGCAACTGTAAAGCTGGAGCTTCACCCACAGGGAAACTCCAGCGCGCCCCGCGGCAGAAGTGGGTAAGGCTTGAGCCTTACAATGCCGCTCGGGGCTATTTGTAGGCATTGGAACTGTAAAGCTGGAGCTTCACCCACAGGGAAACTCCAGCGCGCCCCGCGGCAGAAGTGGATAAGGCTTGAGCCTTACAATGCCGCTCTGGGTTATTTGTAGGCTCTGCGACCGTAAAGCTGAAGTTTCACCCACAGGGAAATTACAGCGTGCCCCGCGGCAAAAGTGGGTAAGGCTTGAGCCTTACAATGCCGCTCTGGGTTATTTGTAGGCTCTGCGACCGTAAAGCTGAAGTTTCACCCACAGGGAAACTCCAGCGCGCCCCATGGCAAAAGTGGGTAAGGCTTAAGCCTTACAATGCCGCTCTGGGTCGCTTGCAGGCCACTGCAACGGTTATGCTGAAGTTTCTCCCACTAAAGGGAATGGCACTGCAGGTGGTAATTAAAATCACACACTCGGTGAATTGATCGGCGGTTACTACCCGATATGTAACAGCAGTAGTAACCTCTTCAGTTATGCCTAGAAACATGCAAACACACGACCGCGTTCGCATCGGTGCACTGGATGTGGACATAGATCGGCTAGATGTATTTCTTGCCAACAGCAATACGCCTGCTCAGTTGCGCCCGCAAGCGACAAAACTGCTGGTGATTCTGGCTAGAAATGCAGGTGAGCTCGTCAGCAAACAATCCCTCATGGACGAAATATGGCC
>JAWSVD010000135.1:0-2633 GCA_033852095.1 Granulosicoccaceae bacterium
GATGGCGGCATGATCTCGGTGTTATAGGTGACTGATATGAACGTTGTTTTTCACGGTGACAACGGCGCGACCGTCGAGCCGGGTTTTGCAGAGCTGCTGACGGCAGAGCATGACATAGTTGTCTTGTCCGATGCGCTCAACGGCGCGGGCGAGGCCGATCACTACCGCCGTGCGGATGTGGTCATCGGCATCAGCTTGGCAGCGGCACACCCGAACTTGTCGGCGCGCTTGTACCAGGTGCCGGGCGCGGGTTATGACGGCATCGATCTGTCCCTCTTGCCCGCAGAATGCGCGCTGAGCAATTGTTTTGGCCACGAGGGCGCGATAGCGGAATACGTGATGGCGGCGCTGCTGACGCATCATGTGCCGCTGCTCGAGGCGGATGCGCAGCTGCGCGAGGGCGACTGGCACTACTGGGCCGGCGGCCCGGCCAACGCACCGCGCACCGAGCTGGGCGCACAGAGCATGGGCATCATCGGTTATGGCCACATCGGCAAAGCGCTTGCCGCACGGGCCGCAGCCTTTGGCATGTCGGTGCATGTTGCCAACCGCTCAGCGGTGCAAGACAAGCAACTGAGCGCAAGCTATGGCCTCGATGCACTGGCCGAGATGGTGGCCAAGGTGGATGTAGTGATCAACACCTTGCCGCTGACCGAAAATACCCAGGGCTTGGTCGATGCGAACGTGCTGGCGGCCATGCAACCGCACGCGCTGGTGGTCAACGTGGGGCGCGGTGCGGTCATCGACGAGGACGCACTCTATGAAGCCCTGCGCGACAAAGCAATTGGCGGTGCCATACTGGACACATGGTATATCTACCCAAGCCAGTCAGAGCCGAGTCCCTTGCCGGCGAGTCGGCCCTTTCATCAGTTAGACAATGTGACCATGACGCCGCATATGTCGGGCTGGACCACGGGCACGATCGCCCGTCGTCGCGCGGCGATGGCCGACAATGTCAACCGCTTAGCCGCGGGCAATGAGCTGATCAACCGCCTGCGCTAATCAACAGAATTCAGGAGTTAAAACCATGAAAGCCATCGTTATCCACGACAGTCATGACCTGCGGGTCGAAGAAAGCGAAGAAGCCGCGGCGCCGGGCGAGGGTGAAGTGCGCATTGATGTCGCCCGCGGTGGCATCTGCGGGTCGGATCTGCATTATTTTCATCAGGGCGGTTTTGGCGCGGTGCGGCTCAAAGAGCCCATGATTTTGGGCCACGAAGTCTCCGGGGTGGTGGCCGATACCGGCGCGGGCGTGAAGGAGCTTGCGGTGGGCGCCAAGGTGGTGATCAACCCCTCCATGCCGTGTGATGACTGCGACTACTGCCAGCGCGGCAAGCGCAATCAGTGCCTGGACATGCGCTTCAGGGGGTCAGCCATGCGCTTCCCGCACCAGCAAGGGCTATTTCGCCAGCGCATCACCGTGGGTGTCGAGCAGGTGGTCAAACTGCGTCCCGAGACTGATCTCGGCCAGGCTGCCGTGGCCGAGCCGCTAGCGGTGTGCCTGCACGCGGTCTCGCAGGCCGGCGACTTAAAAGGCAAAAAGGTGTTGGTGTCGGGCTCCGGCCCAATCGGCTGCCTGACGGTGTTGGCCGCTGCCCACGCGGGTGCCGCCGAGATCATCGTCACCGACCTGCTGGCCGCGCCGCTCGCCATCGCCGCCAAGCTTGGCGCCACGCGCACCATCGACCTGAGCGTCGAGAAAGAAGCCATCGATGAGCTGGCCGCCCCCAAGGGCAGTATCGACGTCATTTTCGAGTGCTCGGGCAACGTCCACGGCATCAACGGCGCCTGCCGCATGGTGCGCGCGGGCGGTACGCTGGTCACCGTGGGCCTCGGCCCCGATGTGTTCATGCCGCTGGGCCTGATCGTCACCAAAGAGATCAACCTGATCGGCAGCTTCCGCTTTGACAAAGAGTTCCAGCTCGCCGCGCAGATGATCGAGAGCGGCGAGGTGGATGTCTCACCGCTGATCACCAGGACATTCCCTATCGACGAATCGCTCGCCGCGTTCACGCTCGCCTCCGATAAGGGCAGCGCCATGAAAGTGCAGTTGGATTTGTCGGCTGATTGATAGGCGCGGTGCGATTCGCTCCGCTCATCGGCACCCTACGTTTGGCGGGGGTCTTGGCTCGCAGGGTGTTGTTGAGCTAGCGGAGCGCGCCGTGCTTGCGGGTTTTTCGGTAGGCCAAATCTTTGCGGTGTCTGCCAAACCGTAGGGTGCGGATGGTTGATCTTGGCGCCCAATTTATGAGTCCTAGCTGTGTATCAAAGACACAGGATGAAGAATAGCGCGTGAGCGACCCCGGACCAGAATACGATGTCTAAGGTTCTTCCGCGCGCCGTCATTTGATCTCGGTTCGGGTGTGTTCCTTCAATGGCATCAGAATTAATGAAGGCTCGCGTAACGTAATTCTCTCTCGGCGTGCCAGTCTTTATTTTTATCAATGACACCAGTGATGCGAGGGCATGAAATAAAACCACTGCAGCATAGATTTCAGGCACGTTCAGGAATCGCTATTTGTCGAATGAAATTCATCATTTAAAAAACCAGCCAGAATGCCATCGTAATGACCACCAAGGAGACATTCCAGCGAATGTAGCCTCGGCAAAGGCGGGATATCTCACGGACGGGG
>JAWSVD010000136.1:0-20088 GCA_033852095.1 Granulosicoccaceae bacterium
CCCGATCCCTTGCTGTAGAGTTCATAACTGTGCACCGACATGGCGTCCATCAGGGCATAACACAAGCCCCTCTCCACAAAGGTGCACTGCGGGATAAAGTACTGCGTTTCAAAGCGCACATTGAGATCGCAGCCGTGCTGTTTAAACACCGCCGCCACATTGGAATGCGTGGGATGACTGGTGTAGAGCATCGCCATCGGCTTTCCGTCTAACAGCGCTGGGTTGATACTGCCGTGCGCCGCCAAGACATCGTCCGCGCGCATCGCGCAATAACACGAATGCTCAAAGACCTGTTGATCGAACAAACTCTGATCCGTCTCGCTCTTGAGCTGAAGGCCCAGGTCCATCAATCCCAAATCGTACTGCTGCACCGAGACCAACTGCTGCACCTGGGACGAACTGCGCGTCACCAGTGAAAACCCCACATCGGGGCGCTGCTCTACAAATCGGGCGATGATGTCGGGCAGTACAAACACGGAGGGGCCAGGCATGCAAACTATGTTGACGCTGCCGCGGTGTTGCTCGCGCACACTGCGCATGGCGCGGCGCGTCTGACTCAAACGATTGAGGATATCGTCGGCCTGGCCCAGCAAATAGTGCGCTTCGGGCAAAGGCTGCAAGCGCCCTCCCCGCCGCTCGAACAACGGCATCTCCAAGTCCTGCTCCAGCCCCTTGAGCAAGGAGGTCACCGCCGGTTGGGTGCGGTGCAGTTTGCGGGCGGCCTCTGAGACCGACCCCGACAACATCACTTCTTGAAAGGCACGCAGCTGTTTGAAATTCATGACACCACTATATAGAGAAACCTTATGGATTCATAAATTTTATAAGATTGTCTTTATAGGGTGAATGTTGGACGATGCAATGAGTTGATCAGAGAATCAATAACCCCTGACGCCACCCCTTAGAGTGGTGCAGCATTGGCCAAAATCACGAGGATAATCGCACATGCGCATGAAAACGTTTCTAAGCACAGTAGCTCTCGCCATCGCCACCGCGAGCGGGCCCAGCATGGCCGCTGAGATGACCTTTTTCCGTATTGGTACGGGCAGCGCCGGCGGTACCTATTTCCCCATCGGCGGCTTGATCGCCAACGCCATATCAAACCCACCGGGCTCCCGCCCCTGCGACAAGGGCGGCTCCTGCGGCGTCCCCGGGCTGGTCGCTATCGCGCAGTCCACCAACGCGTCGGCGCACAACGTCACCGCGGTTCAAGCGGGCCAGATGGAAGCGGGCATGACAGGGGCGGCAACGCTGTATTTTGCCTACCACGGCGTGGAAAAATTTGTAGACAACGCCAAGCCCGATCTGCGCATTATTGCAAACCTCTACCCCGAAGACCTGCACCTGGTACTGCCCAAGGGCGGCAAGCTCGATTCTCTTAAAGCACTGGAAGGCAAGCGGGTGGGCATAGCCCAAGCGGGCTCTGGCACGCAGATCGCCGTGGAAATCATGCTAAAAGAGCAGGGACTAACCCGCGACAACATGGACGAGGCCGAGCTGAACAACAGCCAGAGCGCTGAGCGCATAGCCGACGGTCAACTCGATGCCTACTTCTACGCAGCGGGAACCCCCGTGGCCGCAATGATTCAACTGGACAATACCAAGGGCATGGATCTCTACTCCTTCACCGATGAAGAGATAGTCACCTCCAACAAGGCCGTGCCCTACTACGTGCCGTCCATGATCCCGGCCGGCACCTACGAAGGCGTGCAACACGACACCCAGACCCTGGCGGTCAACGGCATTTTGGTCACCAACGCCAATCAGTCCGAAGAGCTGATCTACGCCATCACCAAAGCACTGTGGAACGACAGCACCCGCGCCTTGCTGGACAACGGCCACGCCAAGGGCAAGGCCATCACCCTGGAGACTGCACTCGATGGGCTGGAGGGATTGAACATTCCGCTGCACCCGGGCGCCGACCGCTTCTACCGCGAAGTGGGCCTGATCAAATAGTGCCAGCGCACGCTTGATCCCGGTCGCCAGTCAAACGGCTTGGCGACTCCTCCTCTCCCCATCCGCTCTGTTCACCGCGGCGAGCGCTGCCACACAGGAAACCCCCATGGCCGAGACGAGCCCACAAGCTTTAGACACCCACGCGGTGGAGGAGCTGGAGCGCAAGTACGACAGCTCGCTCGCCACACGCGACAATGGGCCACTGCTCGGCCCGGTGCTGTACTGGACGGCCTGCGCCTTTGCCATCTACCACATCTACACCGCAGGTTTTGGCACACCGGTGGAGCACGAGCACATGGGCGTGCATTTGGCGGGGCTGTTCCTGTTGATATTTGCCGGCTTTCCGCTGATAAAAAATGACGACACACTGCGCTACCGCAAACGTGCAGCAAGCTTTGGCAACGTGCCCTGGTATGACTGGGTATTCATCACCGTCGGTGTGTCATCGACCATTTTTTTGATCGTCTCTTGGACCGGCTTTAGTTTTATGGATTTTAGTGTGCAGGAGCAAACCCTGCGTCAGGGCGACCCCTCGGACGCCGATATATTTTTTGGCACTGGGCTTGTGATATTGGCGTTGGAAATGGCCAGACGATCACTCGGTTTTGTGCTGCCGCTCATTATTTCAGTGTTTATTTTTTACGCGCTTTTAGGGCCGCAGATGCCCTTTGACATCCTCAAGCACCCCGGTGTCAACTGGCGCCAGTTCATCAACAATATGTACTTCCCCTCCGAGGGAATTTACGGCGTCACGCTGTGGATTGTCTCCACGGTGGTCTTTCATTTTGTATTGTTTGGTGTGGTTGCCCAGCGCATGGGCTTGGGGCAGTTTTTTGTCGACAACGCGATGATCATTGCCGGAAAGTACACCGGCGGCCCCGCCAAGGTGAGTGTTGTCTCCTCGGCCTTTTTTGGCACTATTTCGGGTTCGTCGATCGCCAACACGGTTTCCACCGGCTCCCTCACCATCCCCAACATGAAAAAGATGGGTTACCCCGGTCACTTTGCCGGTGGTGTAGAGGCCGCGTCCAGCGCAGGCGGGCAAATCACGCCGCCGATCATGGGTGCCGCATCATTTCTGATGGCCGAGTTCCTCGAGGTGCCCTACACCACCATCGTGATAGCCGCGCTTGTGCCCGCGACCATGCACTACGTGGGCGTGATGTCCATTGTGCATTTCACCGCCAAACGGCTTGGGCTCGAGGGCTATCCAGAAGATCAGCTGCCAAAGTTCCTGCAAGTGTGGCGCGAGGGCTGGCACACGGTTATCCCCCTGTTTGCGCTGCTGTTCGTGCTCTTCAGTGGCTATTCGCCCAACATGGCGGCCTTCATCGGTTTGTTGCTGTGCATCGTTGTCGGTTTTTGCTCTTTCAACCGCCCGCTCACGTTGATCATCCCCGGCGGCTTGTTGTTCTTTATTTTCAGAAAAGCCGCGAACGACGGCTTTTCGCCGACCTTGGCCGGCCTACTTTGTGCTGCGGTCATCATTGGCTTATTGCATAAACGCAAACGCCACCCAATACCTGCCCTGTTCGACAGTTTTCACGTCGGGGTGCAGTACGCTCTTGCGGTGGGCGCGGCGGCGGCGGCCGTGGGCATTGTTGTGGGTGTCATCAACACCACGGGCATAGCGTTTAGGTTGGGTTTTTTGGTCACCAACGGTGCCCGCGACATGTCAGAAACGCTCTACGCGGTTCTCAGTGTGCTGCCATTGGAAATATTCAGCCAGCCAGACCTTCAGCAATTTCTGTCGCTGGTGCTCATTGCCGTGGCTTGTATTTTTATGGGGGCAGGCTTGCCCACCACCGCGCTGTACATCATGCTGGTGTCCGTGGCTCAGCCCGCGCTCTCGCAGTTGGGGGTGCCGCCGCTGGCCACACACATGTTTGTGCTCTACTACGGCGTTATCTCCGAGATCACGCCGCCGGTGTGCGCCTCGGCCTACGCCGCCGCCGGCATAGCGGGCGCCAACCCCTTTAGGACCGGTGTATCAGCTTTCACCCTTGGCGTCGGCAAGCTCATGGTGCCGATGGTTTTTGTCTACGCCCCCACCATGCTGATTGTCATCCCGGAATATTTCACTTGGCCTTCGTTCTTTCAAGTCTCCATCACCTGCGGCTTGGGGATCTTTGCCATCGCCACTGCGGTGTCTGCCTATTACAAAGCGCCACTGAAAGGGCTGTGGCGGGCACTGATGGCTTTTGCAGGCCTGATGCTGGTAGCCCCTAGTTGGGAGAGCGATCTCGCTGGAGTGCTGTTGGCACTGCCCGTTATTTTGAGTCAGCTCAACGCACAAAAGAGCGTATCTGCCCCCGTCACACATGCAGCAAGATAAGGGGGGGTCGGCCCATGAACACAACAGAGTCTGAGCGCTCAGTCACAATAATTGGCGCGGGAATTATTGGCTTGTGCACCGCTCTCGCCTTGCAACAGCGGGGTTTTCAGGTGAGATTGCTCGACCGTGCGCTCCCTGGTCAGGGCGCCAGCTACGGCAATGCGGGTGTGATATCGCCCTGGTCCAACGTGCCACAGGCAATGCCCGGGGTCTGGCGTATGCTCCCGCAGTGGGTGTTGGACCCACTCGGCCCGGTCAGCGTCAAGCTCAGCTATTTGCACAAGCTGATGCCCTGGGCGCTGAAGTTTCTCGCCGCCAGTCAGACTGGCAAGGTACAAAACATTTCCGACGCGATGCACCAATTGGTGGAAAACAACATCGCTGACTACCGTGAGCTGCTGCAGGGTGACCCGCAGCAGCTGCTGCGCGACAGCTCTTATGTGCACGTGTTTCGCGACAAAAACAGCGCTTCGCTCAACACACTCAGCACCGAGCTGCGCCGAAAATGGGGCGCGCAACTGGAACTCGTCGACGCCGCCACACTGCAAGACATCGAACCGGCGCTCAGCCACGTCTATGAGGCGGCACTGATCATCAAAGAGCAGGCGCGCACCGTGGCGCCGGGGGAAATCGGTTACGCACTCGCCGAGCGCATACAACACCAAGGCGGCAGCATCATTGGCTGTCAGGTGCGCGCAATAACCCCACTCACTGACGGTGAATGGCGCGTTGAGATGGACGGCGCCAGTGAGCGCTGCAGCACGCTGGTCCTGAGCGCAGGTGCTTGGTCCGCGGAGTTGCTGAAACCCCTGAATATACATATACCGATGGTTTCAGAACGCGGCTATCACCAGCATTTTGACGAGCCTGGGATTGAGTTGAACAACTCCGTCATGGACACTGATCACTTGTTTGTCGCCAGCAGCATGCACACCGGTATTCGCCTGGCCGGCACTGCCGAATTTGCCGGACTGAATGACGCGCCGAACTACAAGCGCGCGAAAATCATGTCTCAGTTGGGGAAATCCATGTTTCCGGATCTCAACACATGCCTTGCGGAAGATTGGATGGGTGTTCGTCCCAGCCTGCCCGACAGCCTTCCCTGCCTCGGTGCGGTGCCAGAGATGCCAGGATTGCACCTGGCTTTTGGCCACAGCCACTACGGCATGGGCATGGCACCCAAGAGCGGTGAGCTTGTTGCCCGACAGATCGCCGGAGAAACACTGGATATCAATCTAAAACCCTACAGCCATACACGCTTTAATTGAGCTAACAACAGTGATACTCAAGGGCGGCCCCAACTACTACGGCGCTACTATCGGTGTGCTGGGACTCGAGTCACGATTCCCCAAACCGCCAGGTCACATCAAACACGCCGCAAGTTTGGACTTCCCCGTTATCTACGAGACCGTTCCCGGTGCGACAATCGATTGGCTGATCAACCGCCCCAGCGATGATTTCATCGAGCCCTTCGTGGCGGCGGCAAAACGCTTGGAATGCCAGGGTGTGGGGGCTATCACCGGCAGCTGCGGGTTTCTTGCGCTGTATCAACGCAAGCTCGCCAACGCGGTCTCTGTCCCTGTTTTTTCCTCCAGCCTGATTCAAGTGCCCATGATTCAGCAGATGCTGGGGGACAACCGTTGCGTTGGCGTGCTCACGGCAAAGGCCAGCGCATTGACTCACGCTCATCTGCAGGCAGTGGGAGCGGGAGTAATACCGCTGGCGATTGAAGGCATGGAATCGTCTAGAGAGTTTCGCGAAGTTATTCTCGAGGCCCGGCGTGACGACATGGACATAGACCTGATCGAGCAAGAGGTTTTGCAGGCCGCCAAGAGACTCATTGACAACAACCCGCAGCTTGGGGCCATTGTCTTGGAGTGCACCGACATGCCGCCTTTTGCGGCCAGTATTCAAGCGGCCTTTGGCCTGCCGGTGTTTGATCTGACAACACTGAGCAGCATGGCTCATCAGGCGATCCGCCGCACACCCTATGTCGGCACCATGAAAAAACGCTAGTGCTCAGTCAATGCTGAATTTTCAGCGCCGGAGCCAGCGCGGCTGCTCAATCACCCAAAGGGTCATTGGAATCATCGTCCCGATGACCCGCTAAGTGATGTTTCATGCGGCGCATCAGCTCCACCGCTGATTCCCCGGCTTGGAATGCGGTCTCCGCCGCCAGCACATCGACAATGGCCAGCAGCGCGTAGCGGGATTCCGTCGGCAAAAAGATATTGGGGTTTTCCAAAATACTGACTGGCAAGAGCAGGTCCACTTGCTTGGCCAGCGGAGACGCGGGACGCGTTATCGCGGCGGTATAACCCTTGTATTCACGGGCAATGTCCGCACAATCGATCAGCTCTTGATACCGCCCCGAGGTGGAGATAATCAGCAGCACGTCGTCTTCGCTGAGTGTGGCGGCCATCATGCGCTGCAACTGACCGTCGTGGCAGGCACTGGCGTGCACGCCCAAGCGGAACAGCCGATTGACGGCGTCATCAGCGACAATGCCGGAGCCACCACCGCCACCAAAAATCAACACCCGCCGGCTGCGCAATAAGCGCTCTGCCAAGGTTTTTATTGCCACCACGTCCATCTGTTGCCGCGCGGATTCAAGCGCGCGCGTTGCGCCATCCACGATCATGTCTGCCAGCTCGACCACGCTGGTGGGCTCGGAGGCAGATTCCAGATAACGCAAGCTCAGCACATGGGCCTTGGCCAGGGCGAGTTTGAATTCACGCAGGCCCTCGTAGCCCATGCTGCGGCAGAAGCGCGTGACTGTGGGCGTGCTGGTCTGGGCTCGAATGGCCAGCTCAGTGGTGCTGGCTTGGGTCGCAAACTCTGGGTCATCCAACACCAAACGAGCTATTCTCCCCTCTGCCTTACTCAGCGAATCGCGACTGTTATCGAGTCTGGAGAACAAATCTTCACTCTGATTGGGCATGGGATTTCCGGTATGGGCACTCAGGGTGCTTTGAAAGCGGTCAGATCAATTTCTATTTTGCAGTCTACCACCAGCGGCGATACCACTGTGGAGCGCGCCGGCGGGTGCTCGCCAAAGCGCTCGGCAAAGACTTTATTAAAACTCCAAAAATCCCGCGCGTCGTCCAGCCAGATATTGACCTTGACCACGTCTTCAAAACCATAGCCCGCCTCTTTCATGATCGCAGCGAGGTTGTCGATGACTTGATGAGCCTGCGCAACAATATTTCCGTTGATGATCTCGCCATCCACCATGGCCGTCTGCCCTGAAACGTATAAAAACCCTCCCGCACTGGTAGCGCGTGCAAAGGGCAGCCGCTGCCCCCCAGAACCCGTGCCATGTGTGCCGTATCGTTGAATCGTCATTTCTTCACCTTTCGTAGATTTTCTTCATTTAAGATGCGTTATTCTGCTTGACCACAGCAGAAATTGCAATATAGACTGACTACACTGAAGATTATCTTCATTTTATAACGCAGATAGGTAAGCCATGCGAAAGTGGATGCAAACAATGAGTCTCCGTTTAAACGGCGCAAACGAGCTGCTGGTCGGCGTGCTGATGGGGCTCTTGGTCTTAGATGTCTGGGCCGGCGTACTGGATCGCTACCTCATTCACTGGCAACTCAACTGGGTTGAAGAGCTGGCCCGCTACATCATGATCTGGGCGATCATGCTCGCGGTGCCCTGCGCTGCCTGCTCGCGTGCCCACATCGGCCTCGACCTGCTGACCCGCAAGCTTCCGCTCGCAGGCCAACGCCTCTGCCTGTTTGTGGCTGATCTGGCCATGTTGCTGTTCTTTCTCTACATCGCTTACGCCGGTGTGAACTTTACAGCCAAGGGCCTGGCCCAACTCTCCACGGTTTTCTCCACACCAATGGCCTTTCCCTACGCGGCCATACCTGTCGCTTTCTCATTGGCAGCTCTACAAACTTTTGTCTTGATGATTGCCGGCACAGCGCCGGTCGCCGACGAAGGAGGAAACTGATATGTGGCTTGCGATCCTTATTCTCATCTTGCTGCTGATCGGCACCCCAGTGGGCATAGTGCTGGGCGTGGGTGGTCTCTTTGGTATGTACCAGATTGGCGGCGAATTCTTTATGCAGGTCGCACCCAGTAAAATATTCAACGGCCTCAATATTTTCCCCTTTCTCGCCATGCCCTTCTTTATACTCGCCGGCGAGATCATGAACCACACGGGTATCACCCAGCGTTTGGTGGTGCTCTCCGAAGTGCTGGTTGGGCATTTTCGCGGCGGCCTGGCGCATTCCAATATGCTCGCCTCGGTGTTCTTTTCCGGGATCACCGGCGCCGCGACAGCGGACGCCGCGGCCTTTGGTCGCACCCTGGTGCCAGCGATGAAAAAACAAGGCTACACCGGCCCCTACGCCTGCGCCGTCACCGCGGCGGGCTCGATCATTGGCCCCACCATCCCGCCCTCGGGCTTGATGGTGGTCTACGGCTCGCTCATGGGTGTGTCCATCGGCGGCTTGTTCGCCACTGGCATCTTGCCCGGCCTGCTGGTGTGCGCGGTCTGCATGACCATCATCGCCAGCTCTGGCAAGCGCAAGAACCTGCCCATCAGCGGCCGACGCGCCACTTTGCTGGAGATACTGGTGGCTTTCAGGGGATCACTGCTGGCGCTGATCATGCCGATCATTATCCTCGGCGGTATTTTGTTCGGTGTGGTCACCCCTACCGAGGCCGCATCGGTCGCAGTGGCCTATGCGCTGTTCATCGGCACCGTGGTCAACCCTTGCATGAGCTGGCCCATCCTCTACAGGATGCTGGTCGACACCGCCAAACTCAGCGCCGTTATCTTCTTGATCATCGGCACCGCGTCGATCATGGGTTGGTACCTGAGCTTTATGCAGATCCCCCAGCAGATCGCCGCGCTGTTTGTCTCACTGACTGACGACCCTACCTTGATCTTGCTGATGATCATCGGCCTGCTACTGACCATCGGCATGGTGCTGGACATCAACGCCATGTTGATCTTGCTTGCGCCACTGCTGGTGCCACTGACCGCAGAGATAGGCATGGACCCCCTACACGCCGGCATCGTTTTTGTGCTGGCACTCAACATTTCACTGATGACACCTCCGGTGGGGGCATGCCTGTTTGTGCTCTCATCCGTCACCGGCGAAAGACTAGAAGCCATCGCCAAAGAGCTTTGGCCGTTTTTACTGGGCGAGTTAGCAGTCCTGTTGTTTATCGCCTTCACACCTAAAGCAGCGCTCTTTCTTCCCCGTCTGTTGGGATTCTGAGCACATTGGAGAATATGAAAATGCAATTTAGAAAAATAGCTCTGGCAACACTCACCGCCGGTCTACTCTGGGGCCTAAGTGCTCCCACACAAGCCGCGGGAAAAGCCCTGAGATTCGGCCACGACAACAAGGCCGACGTATTTGACAACCCCGCGCACGCCTGTGCGGGTGTCTTCCAGAATATTGTCAACGCCGACACCAATGGTGAGATCGAGGTCAAAATATTTGGCAGCAATCAACTCGGCAGCGCCAAGGAACACATCCAGCAGGTGCGCGACGGCATCCTGCAAGCCACCTTGTCTTCCACCGGTGCGATCTCGGGATTTTACCCGCGCATTGACGTGCTGAACTTGGCCTTTGCCTTTGACAACAACGGCGCTACATACGACGTCTTCGACGGCGACTTCGGCAAGTCACTGGCCCGTGATATCGAAGCCGAAATGGGCGATGTCGTGGTGCTGGGATTTCCCGACACCGGCGGATTTTTTGCGGTCACCAATTCCAAGCATCGCATTGAGAAATTGGAGGATTTCGAAGGCATTCGCATCCGCACCATGACCTTGCCCTCACACCAGAAAATCATCCAGTCACTGGGCGGCGAAGCCTACCCCTTGGCCTGGGGTGAAGTCTATTCTTCGTTGCAGACAGGCGTGATCGACGGCCAGATGAACCCGGTACCGATCATCTCTTTCGCCAAGTTCGCGGAAGTGCAGAAATACATGACGCTGACCAACCACCTTTTCAGCCCCTACACCTTTATCTTGAACAAAGACTTCTGGCAGGGGCTCTCAGAGGAACAGCAAAAGGTTCTGGGTTACGCCGCAAAATCCTGTGTCACCGCCAGTCGCGGCATCTCCAGAGCCATCGAAGCCTCTGATCGCGGATTGTCTGGACTGATGAAAAAGATAGAGGTCACGGCTCTGACAGCGGAGAACCGCGAAGCCTTCAAAACCGTCTCTCAGCCTGCGGTCGCGAAGCACGTAGAAGAAACCCTCGGCGCCAAAGGCATCGAGTTGCTGCAACAATTTGAAGAGGCCATTTCTAAAGCCAACGCAGACAAATACCTCCAGCAATAAGTAGAGCCGCGACTCGGCCCGCCCTTCAGGGCGGGCCAGTTGACCACACAGGTTATAGAAGAATGAACATTTTCGTCGCATCCCTGGCTACCGAGACCAATACTTTCTCGCCGCTGCGGACCAACCTCAGCCACTTCAAGGAGAGCTTTTATGCAGCACCCGGCGAACACCCCAGCACCCCCACACTGTGCAGTGCAGTGTTTCCCGTCTGCCGCCGCTGGGCAGCTGAGCACGATTGGACGCTGATCGAAGGCACCGCAACCTGGGCCGAGCCCGGCGGCATGCTCAACGCGGCGACCTGGCATCACCTGCGCGATGAAATCCTGCAGCAAGTAGAGCGGGCCCTGCCGCTCGATGCCGTGGTGCTCGGATTGCACGGGGCCATGGTTGCTCAAAACTGCCTGGACTGCGAGGGCGAGCTGCTGCAGATGATACGCGCGCTGGTCGGCCCTGACTGCGTGATAGGCGCCACGCTGGACCCGCACTCGCACCTCACACAAAAGCGCCTGGACAACAGCGACGTGCTGGTGGCTTTCAAAGAATTCCCGCACACCGATTTTGTACAGACAGCAGAAAATTGCGTGCGGACCGTGCACGCGACCCTGACAGGGAAAATCAAACCCACGATGGCCATGTTTGATTGCCGCATGATCGAGATATTCCCCACCGACCGCTCGCCCATGCGCGAATACGTGGACAAGCTCTGCGAGCTGGAGTCCAGCGGAGCTATACTCTCCGCATCAGTGATACACGGCTTTATGGCAGGGGACGTGCCTGAGCTGGGCACCAAGATGCTGGTCATCACCGACAACGACCCACGGGCGGCGCAATCGCTGGCCGAGGAACTGGGCATGCAGTTGTTTGAGATGCGCGGCAGCACCCGCCCCAACTTTCTCAGCCCGGCCGCCGCTGTGCAACAATTAAAACAACAGGCCAAGACCGCACAGTCCGGGCCAATTGTGCTCGCTGATGTCTGGGACAACCCCGGTGGGGGCGTGCCGGGGGATTCCACTATTTTGTTGCGCGAAGTGCTGGCGCAGCAGCTCAGGGGTGTCGCCCTTGCAACTATCTGGGATCCCATGGCGGTGCGGATCTGTCACTCGGCGGGATCAGGCGCGGTGCTGCAGCTTCGCTTTGGCGGCAAGACATCGGCCACGGGTGGCGAGCCCATCGACGCCACCGTCACAGTGAAGTGCATTCAACGGGACGCCTGGCAGAGCTTCGGTGATAGCCTTGTCCCACTGGGGGATTCAGCCGTGATCGCCTTCAAAGGCATTGAGGTGATACTGAACACCAACCGCTGCCAGGCCTTCGAGCCGGATATCTTTTCCAATATGGGCATAGACCCGCTGCAGACCAATGTGCTGATCGTGAAATCGACCAACCATTTCTACGGCGGCTTCGCCCCCATCGCTAGACAAATTCTCTACGTGGAAGTTGACGGCCCCTACCCCAACGACCCCAAAAACAATCACTACCGACACCTGAGCCGAGAGCTTTGGCCACGCGTTGAATTCCCCCACGGTAAAACAGCGGCGGCAAGCGGAAGTTGAGGTCGGCGCTTGGCCTGGGCCCTCACTGAGTGCTATAAAGTTATTCTATAATTTGAAGCCCGCTGCTGTATCGCCAGCTCCCCTAATTCACTGAACGAGCACACCATGCACGATACCAAAGGGCTGCCGCCCACCCCCTGCGTCATGATCGACATGGATCGCGTCGAAGAAAACATCCAAAAGATGCAAGCCTATTGCGAGCAACACGGCCTGGCATTGCGGCCGCACATCAAGACGCACAAGATACCCGCCATCGCAAAACTGCAGCTGGCGGCAGGCGCACAGGGCATCACCTGCCAGAAGATCAGCGAAGCCGAAATCTTCGCCGACGCGGGTTGTGAGGACATTTTGATCACCTACAACATCCTCGGCGAACACAAATTACAGCGCCTGCGCGCACTGGCGGACAAGCACAAGATCAGCGTGGTCGCTGACAGCATCACGGTGATTGACGGCCTGGCCGAAGCCTTCAAAGACAGCCTAAAGCCACTGCCCGTCTTGGTGGAGTGTGACACCGGCGGTGGACGTTGTGGCGTGCAAAACGCGGCGCAGGCACTGGCGCTTGCCCAGCACATTGATCAGGCGCCCAGTCTGCATTTCATGGGCCTGATGACTTACCCTGCGAACGGCTCCACCGAAGCCACCCAGCAGTGGTTATCCGGCGCCAAGGAGCTGCTCGCCAGCCACGGCCTGAGCTGCGAGTGCATCAGCAACGGCGGCACCCCAGACAGAGCGCAAGCGCACCGGGTCACCGCGGCCACCGAATACCGCATTGGCACCTACGTCTATTGCGACCGTTCCCTGCTGGCGAATAATCGGTGCAGCAGCGATGAGATCGCGCTGCACCTGCACGCCACCGTGGTCAGTCGCCCCACCGAGACCCGGGCGGTCATAGACGCGGGATCCAAGGCCCTGACTTCCGATCTGCTCGGACTGCAGGGCTACGGCTTGATAGAAGAATACCCCGACGCGGTCATCCAGTCGCTCAGCGAAGAGCACGCGGTGGTGGATCTCAGCGCCTGCACACACAAACCCGCCATCGGCGAACGACTGCGCATCGTGCCCAACCACGCCTGCCCGGTCAGCAATCTCTTCGATCAGGTGTGGGTGTTCGGCGCGGAACGGCCAGTGAGCGCTGTGCAGGTGTCCGCCCGCGGCTGCGTGGTCTGAGCAACCGCTGCTGAGCCCGGCGCGTACTGGACACGCTAGATAGCACTCAAACTCAGGCCCAAAAAAAGCCCTCCTGTGCGGAGGGCTTAGTACGGACTGCCTTACAACAAAGGCATCAGTGCAGCTTGCGTGACCCCGGCAATCGCCGCGTGTTGCGCCGGCGTATCGCTGCCATCGCGGCCAGGCCCAGCAAACTCAACAAACCAGCGGCACCTCCGCCACCGCCTTTGACCCCAGCGCTGCCACTGCTCGCCGTGCCAACAGCTGTCTGCTCCTGGGTTTTCTGCGGCAGTTCCTCTTTAAACTTATTGCCCTTTGCCGGGGTCCACGAACGGCCCTGATTGCCCGACACACTGAGCTGATAGGCACTGCCCTGGTAACCGTGCACACCGATGTGCCAAGTCGTCTCCACCGTGTTGTTCAACAGGCAACTCTCGTCGTTGGTGCCGCCACGGAAGGAGCCACAGTCATAGACCCCGCCGTTGTCCACGTCACCGCTGGGTCGCTGCCCTGCCCGCACATAGAGATCCGCGTCTGCGCTCATGCCCGACAGATCAAAAGACAACTGACCCGTCACCGCTGTGGTGTAGGTGTAGAAATGCCAGCCGCCCGTCGCCACGATACTTGTCGCCAGGCCACTCTCGCTCAGGTCAGTGCCTGTGACTGGCGGCTCTTCGACGTACGTCGCGGTAAGGCTGAACGGACCTGCGCGGTAACCGTAGACACCGACATACCAGCTTGTGGCGCCCTCGTTACTCAGGTTACACACCTCATCGCTGTTGCCACCACGGATGGATTGGCAGTCATACACACCGCCGTTCTCGAAATGCCCGCTGGGTATTTCACCCGCCCGCACGTAGAGATCGCTGTCATCTTGCAAGCCGTTGAGGGTCACGTTCACGGCCGTGGCTGTGCTCGGCACGTCGAGACGGTAGTAGCGCCACAAACCCTGCTGCACACTCGCGCTCGCTGCAACGCCATTAGCCAGCTCAACGATCTCATCGTCTCCGCCATCGCCTCCATCGCCACCGCCACCGCCACCGCCACCTCCGCCAGTGTCACCGCTCAGTGTAGCGTTCAATGTATAGGGGCTGGCTTGATAGCCGTAGATGCCGACGTGCCAGGTCTCAACACCTGAGACACTGACCACACAGCTCTCGGCCGAGCTACCACCCGCCGTGGAGGAGCAGTCGTAGAGCCCGCCCTCCTGCACATGTCCGCTGGGTTTTTCGCCGCGGCGCAGGTAGAGATCCGCGTCTGCGGCAAGGCCGCTGAGTTGCACGCTCAAGCTGTCGTTTGTTTCTTCTGTTGTGATTGTGTAGAAGTGCCACTGCTGCAAATTCACGCTGTTGCTCGCGGGCACTGCAGACACCAGCTCGCCCAAGTCTACTTCATCGCCACCGGTACCACCACCCGTGGTCTGCGTGGAAACCATCAGACTAAAATCTGATGCGTTGTACCCGTGCACACCGATGTGCCAGCGCACAGCGCCTGAATTGGCCACCGTGACCTGCTCGCTGCTGTTGCCACCCGCAGTGGAACTGCCGTCAAACACACCGCCGTTGTCCTCGTGCCCTGTGGGGCGCTCACCCGCACGCACGTAGATGTCCGCATCGGCCGTCAGCGCACTGAGAAAGAAGCTGACAGAGACATGCTCTTCCGCGGCGTCAAAGACATACCAGGCCCACTCGCCCTGCACCACGTGCGAGGCAACCGCTTGATCCACCGTCAGCACGGTGTTGGGATCAATCAAAGCGTCGTCCCCCCCGGCCGGCAAGCGCATCACGTAGCTCTGCAAGTCACTCACCTGCGCCGTGCTCAGGGTCAAACCGTGCGCACTGATAGCAGCCCCCACCGTGGCGGCCGATCCGTTGTGCAAGTACGGCGCTGTCTCCCAGACACCCAACAGGCCCGGTGTGTCCAGACCGGTCAAGGCGGCGCCCATGCGCTGCCCACTGGCAGCTGTAGCGGTGCCCACGTCGTGCAGGGCCTCACTGGCCGAATCGGTCAGGAAATCACCGCTGTGACAGCTCACGCAGTTGCCGGCAAAAAGCGCCCGACCGCGCACAGCGGCGGCATCACCCTCGATGCTGCCGTTGGGGTTCGTCGGCACATCGTCCAGCGACATCACGTAAGCGGCCAAGGCATCCAGGTCGTCACTGCGGCCCGCTTTGGGCGCGCCCAACGCGTCCTGAGTGGCGACAAAATCCGCGTTAGCCATCAAGCCCAAGCCCGCACCAAAGGTCCGGATCTGGCCTTCGAAATCCTGCACCTCGTCAAAATTTGCGGTCCAGTGAAAGCGGCCGTGCTCCGGATTCCCCTTGCCGCGCAAGCTGGTGGTATTGCGCACCCCCTCGCCCAATTGGGTGAAATCCCAGACCCGACCGTCGCTGTCACCGTCGTTGTGGCAACTGGCGCAGGACATGTAGTCCATGGCGGCGAGACGGTCATCGGCGGCGTCGTAAAACAACTGCTTGCCGCGCAGCACTTGCGCACTGAGGCTGAGCTCGTTGTTCACCACCGTGTGTGTGCTTCGCGCCCCAGCTTGCAGCTCACCTTGTTCGGTGATGCGACTGATGTCGACGATGCTGACACTGCGATCCGTAAAGTTATGCACATACAGCGAGCGACTGTCATCGGACACCAACAGACCGTGCGGCGCGAGCCCCACTTCGATGCGCATCAACTCCACACCCGTCGCTGCGTCGCTGACCGCCACTTGGCGGTTACCCTCGAGGGAGGTGAACAGGAACAACCCCTTGGGATCGAAGACCGCGTAATTTGCAACACTGGCGTTGTCGTGATCGACACGACGCTCGAAATCTTCTTCCAGTGTGTCCATGTCGATCTTGGAAGTGATGGCACGCACCGTCTGGTCAAAAACCAGGGCGTCGCCGCGCAGAGTGCCACCGAGCACGTTGTCCTGCTTGGACGGCACCCAAGCGGTGGAGCCGCTGGGGGATATCACCGCCGCACCCAAATAATTGGGCAGACCGGGGCCAGTATTTTCAGAGCGCCCACGGTTACCGTGTTGCAGCTGGATTGTTTTGTCGATGGACAGATCAGCGGCACCCAGCACCAGCACT
Source organism: Granulosicoccaceae bacterium (assembly GCA_033852095.1). Lineage (GTDB taxonomy): Bacteria > Pseudomonadota > Gammaproteobacteria > CALCKW01 > CALCKW01 > CALCKW01. The sequence continues at coordinate 16,420 of JAWSVD010000136.1, forward strand.
TCCGCGCCGTTCCAGTTGCCGGCCTGACCGACCTGCGGCGATGCACCGCTCTCGCCGGGCAAGGCCGGCGTGATAAAGCGCGACAGCAATAAGCGCGCACCGTCACCGCTGATCGACACATGCCGTGGGCGCTCGCCCACAGCGCGCGTGGCGAGCACCGCGCCGTTGTCGCTGCGCAGCTTAAGCACTTCGCCGCGCGCCTCAAGTGCGACATAGACAAACTGTCCGTCAGGACTGAACACCACCCCGTGCGGCTGGCTGCCTGCGGCGAAATTGTAAGTCGCCAGCACGGCAGCAGTTGCGGTGTTGATCACACTGATACTGGCGTCGTCCTTGTTTGTTACCCACAGGCGCGTGCCGTCAGGCGATGCCGCCAGTGCCCAAGGGCTCTCACCCACGGTCACGCGATGGCGCACGCCCACTGTATCAATCGCGGTCAAGGTGTTGTTGTCCGGGTTGACGTTCCACACCAGCCCTGCAGCCGAGGCGATGGTGCTGGACTGCCGCGCAGGATCGGCACTCAGGGGTTCGTGCACCAGTTGATCAAAGGTTTGTGATTGCCCTTCGCCACTGCCACCGACAACACTCACGCGCACCAGATAGCGGCCCGCCGAGATGTAATTGTGCGTGACGGCCGTCTCGCTGGTGATCAGGCTGGAGCCGTCGCCAAAATTCCACTCGTACTGCGCGCCCGCGCCCGTGCTGTTCACACTGAACGCAGCGGCGGTGCCCGAGGCACTCGGGTTGTGCGACACATCCACGATGGTAGTGTCGGTTACTTCACCCAAGACCATCCAGCCGACGGTCTCGTCCACATGGCTGCTCTCGGCGTCGGCGCTCGCCTCTTCCACTAAACGCACGCCCGCACTGGATTCACCCAAGTTGCGGTGGCGCAGGTTCACGGTGTCAGCACCGATGTAGGTCTGTATTGCGGCAAAGAACGACGGGTTTTCGATGGTCAGGCCATAACTGAGGTCCGTCCATGCATCACTGACAGAGCCAGAGCCCACCATCACTTGTTTGCCCAGCCAGGATCCAATGCCCGGCGTCACCGCCAGCCAGGCGACGCTCTCGCGGACGTGGCTGTCGTTGCCGTTCTGCTGTTCTTGCAGACGGATTTCAAAACCGGTGCTGTCGATATTGCGCAGGCGCGGCACCACAGCCGCTGCACCCGTGGCGCTGTTCACCGTGGCCAGTACCACCGGCACGCTCGGCAAGGCGGCGCTAAAGTCCACACGCACCCAGTCTAGGTCAACCAAACTGCGTCCGGCATGACCACTCACGTTGCCCATGTCGATCTGGCCGGGCGGCAAGGACAGCACGTCAAAGCGCTCTTGCGCGTGTGCGCCATCGAGATAATCCCACTCGTCGATCTGTGCTTCAAAGCCGTCACTGCTGACGTTGCGAATCCGCACCGCAGCCGCAGCGGCGTCGTTGTTGCTCATGGGGCCGGCGATTACCACTGGCGCATTGATCATGAAACTGTTGTAGCCAAAGGCCGACCACTGCATTTCGTCCGCCTGCTGGACTTGCAAATTATCGATCAACTCCACACCGCTGAGGGATTCGGCAAACACCTGCAGCTCCCGCAGGTGGAGGTAGTTGCTGCCCGTCAGCTGCACGCGCACGTAGCGACCTGTTCGGCCGATGGAAAACTCTGTGACTGCGCTCGGCAGACCGGCGAAATGTTTGTCCAGCACCCCAGCTTGCGCCAGGGTTTGCGCCAGATCGGTGCTGGCAAAGGGTTGATCAGAGACAAAAAGATGGAAGTCCGTGAGCCTTTCAGCACAGCAGTCGCTGCGATTGAGCACCCGGATGTTGTCAATATAAGTCGATTCGCCGAGGTCCAGCTGTAGCCACGGTTGAGCGGTGATTTCGGTGTGGTTGATGGTCTCAAAATCGCCGTCATTGGCCCGTGATGCCACGTTGTCTGCGTATAAGCTGGACTGGGTCATCACCCCGCCATGCGCCACGTTCTCCAGCTTGAGATCGGAGTTTTGCACCCGCACCACGTGGGCGGCTGAAGGCGTGCCCTGATCATCCACAGCGAACAACATCCAATAACCCGGTGTGAGTACATTGGGGTTGGCGTGCGGGTTGAGGCGGTACTGATTGCCGCCCGTGTTATCTGCATCCACCCAAACAAAACGCTGATCGGTGTTGTAACCGTGTGTCGTCGCCGACATTTTGATCATGGAGAAACGAGCCACCGCGCCGTCGGTTTCGATGTCAAAGCTCTCGCCCGGTGTCATCAGTTCAGCTGCAGAAACGATGGCCGGTCGCACAGCCTCGCTGCCATCGGGGCTGAACAAATACGGCGGCGCCCAGACCTGTCCGTCTTGGTGATTCGCAGCGCCAGCGTCATAACCACTGCCGGCAGAAACCACGGTGCCGTCGGTCAGCAACAGCGCTGTGGAGTGGTAGTTGCGCGGGATCGCCGCCGCGGCGGCAATGCGCCAATTGCCGGTGCTGGGGTTCCATATCTCGACGTCGTAAACAGCCCCTTCGTCGGAAAATTTCTTGCCCGAGGTATTGCCACCAAACACGGCCACTTCGCCATTGGGTAACACCACGGCATTCTGGAACTTGCGCGCGTGAGTCATCGATTGAATCGGTGTCACGACCGGCGTGGGCCCATTGAAATCGACGGTAAACGACTGGTTGGTGGAACTGATGTCATTCAGCCCCTGCCAGCCGCCGGCAAACAGCGCCTTGCCCTCGTCGTAGACCACGAAGCCACTGTGCTTGTGATAGAGGCGGCTGTCGCCGTCGCCCGCGGGCGTGGATGATCCATCACCTGTGGGATCGATCCAGTTGAAGCCGGGGGTCGGGCCTGCGTGCAATAGCTTGCCGCTGGGCGCCTGAATCAAGTAGGGCCACCAGGCGCGCTCGCCTGCGGTGCCAGTGTTGGTCAGCGCGTTCCAGTCGACGCCAAACTGCACCTCCCAGCCGGACTCGCTGTCCCAGCGCTCGCCCTGCCAGGGGCGGCTGGAACTGCCGAGGGTGGTGTACATATCGCCGTCGGTGAGCTGTACGGTGCCGGGGTACCAGCGCCCACCAGATGCCATGTCCTCTATCTGAGTCCAATCGTTCTCGCGCCAGTCAAACACACTGGTCCAGCGACTGGCGGCCGCGTTGCGCCCGCCGTTCACGAACACTTTGCCGTCTGCGCTCATGGTGGTCGGTGCGCTGAACATGTTGTGGCCGCGCATGAATATTTCGTCGAAACTGTTGTCCTGGGGGTCCCACACAGCGCTGTAGGTCTGTTCCGTGGTGGGCCAGTTGGTGCGCTCGGAGCCCGACCAGGAGATAACGCGCCCGTCCGGCAGGTTCGCCAGCGACGCGGCAATGTGTGGCCAGGCAATCACCGGCCCCCACACACCGCCTTCGGCGTTGGTCAGCGCCGCTGTCTCGGGCACGGGCAGCTCGGGCGGGCTGGCAATGGGCTCGGGCAGGGCCGGCTTGTTGATCGCAACCGGGGGCACCGGGGTCTCGCCACCGGGCTTGCTTGCCAACCACCAGCAGGCGCCAGCGACTGTTGTCACCGATACCGCGAGCAGCAGCCCTTTTCTACGACTGGACGGCGCACTTCCCGTTTGATCGACCATTGTTTCCTATACCCCTAAGCTGCAGAACCCCAACACGGGGGACACAGACGGATGAAACAAC
>JAWSVD010000137.1:0-48096 GCA_033852095.1 Granulosicoccaceae bacterium
GGGGTATCAGCGAGCGAGATCAGTTGTTTACGCGGTGTGGGCATGGCAGATCCTCCGTGAGTCTCTGTATTGAAGCTAAGGATGTTTCGAGCAAGGATCAACTGGCGGCAAGCGAAAAACCTCAGGGAGCCGTCTGATTCAGAGAGGTGTGTGGACTTAATGACACAGCTGGGGGGAGCGCCGGTATCAAAATACACAGGGGCTGGCGACTGTGATCGGGCCTTTGTTGTTCTTTGATCGTGCCGTTCCTTGTCTGTCATCAACAAAAATAACCATACGCTCCTTCAATGCGTGGCCGCAAAGTGCATAGAGAGGCCGCGTGCAGCACAAGCGCCTAGGCACAGGCGTCGAGGCGTATTTTTGGTACGGTTATTGTAGTTTCTAGCACAATGCTGAAGGGGTCCAACCTTTGCGCATCACTTGGCGTGCACTGCGCCTGCTTCTGTGACAGAACTAGAACGGATCAATGATGAATATTGCTAGAACTGCTTTGTTAGTATCGGTTATGACCGCTTTCTCTCCGACGACTTTTGCCGGGAAAATGATCAATGAGATGCAATCGTGCCAAGGCCTGTTGGATTTTGTCAGCACCAAGCTTGATTCGGCAGCTGCGAAATATACGCCGGCTGATGTGCGTGCTGTTCGGCTGGGACTGGAGCAATACGACGACTACATTCAGAGTGAAATCGTCACACCGGGCTTGATCAAGTTCAATAAGGGAGACAGCGTAAAAGCGACAGCTATGCAAAAACAAGTTGATGTGTATAAAACAACAATTGTAGCCAGCCTCAGCGCTCGGTACCCGGAGAATCGTTTGTATACAGATCAAGCAATCGCCATTAATGACTGCGCCATGAAAGCAGTGCCTTCAGGACGGGCTTTGGAAAATTTGAAAATGGCGTTGCACAAGATTATTGAACTAGCAAAGCTAAATTAAAAGTGCGAATACCAAGACACTCACCAAAAATGACGGCTTCCCTCATTTAAGGCTCATTGTAAACAGTGATATGTAATAGCGAGGAAGTATGCGATGGAGCACTGGTCAAATTTTTTCCCTTATGTTTTCTTGGCCTTCAAGGTGCTCGTGGTAGTTGTGTGCGGATATTTCGCTATCAAGTGGCATTTCGATCAAGAAAAAAAGATTAACGAAGCCAGGGAGAGCGAAGCAAAGAAAACTGAAGACACCGATATCTACTGAAAATGATGGGTGTCCTCATTTGAGAACGGGTGCTCATTTGAGAACGGTGTTATTGAGCTCTTCTCGCACCGAATGCATGGGCCACCATCGTACCGGGCGGCGCTACCCTCGAGCTGGAACAGATGGATCGTGAACATTTAGCCTGAACCGGGATCGAGTGAGCGTGAAATGATCTTGGCAGTCCCTCCCGAGTGATATCATGTGATTGCTCGACATCCGCTGTACAGATCCCCCGTTACCCTTATGGAAGTATGATGAAAAAGACGTTCAAATTGACCCATGAAAAGCTCCCCGTGCCAAGAGTCGTGGATGCCATCAAGCATGAGGCCAAAAAATATCTTGGTAGAGAACGCAGGAAGGCTCTTCCTTCTGGGGTGGACTTTTGGGATTTTGACTGCCGGTTCGGGGCGGATGAAGCGACAAGTGAAGTCATTCATGTATCTGCCATCAATCAGTCGATTTCGAAGGCCGAAGAAGATCAGCTCGAGTCATTCTACTTAGAGATTTTGGCCACGCCTGGGTACCGAAACAGAAAATCAGCCGCAATAAATGAAGGCACCGACCTGAAATGATGGGTGTCCTCATTTGAGGTGACCTGAAATGATGGGTGTCCTCATTTGAGGTGATTTCCGTCAATGGGCTTGAACCGCGCACCCAGGCCCCGCGTAGATGTCAATAAATCACTGCGGTGCTGATACGTGTACATAGAGCAGGGCGAGCGGCCCTGCAGTGTGGGCATGTAAACATCTCCTGATACGGCAGCTGCCTAGCTGATATTATACGGTCGTAGATTCCCAGAGCTGGTAGCCATGAACCGTCGTAAAAAAATTAACCAAGGCTTGAAAGCTCGTGTCAAAAAGGCCAATGCGAAATTGAACCCCGGCAGTAAACCCAAGTACGTGAGCAAGGCCGACCGAGAGCAATTTGCGACAGAGCCAGGCCAAGATTCCGCTTCTGACGTCGTCGATCGCAAGCCCTGAAAATCCGGTGCTCATCGACCCCCGTCGCGCTTGCTGTTAAGCGAATACGTTTTGTCTAGAGTTTGAACCAAATAAGAGCGCGGCAGTGTTTGGCAGAGAGTGGTGCAGGGCTTGACCGCTTTCACCGATAATACGGCGAGTCGTGTACAGGAAAAATCAAAATAAGGCTGATGTGAAATCACATCAGCCTTTTATTGTCTGCAGCAGCCAGTTTAAGACAGGGCATCTCTTACTGGCTACTGCAGCTCATTCAGCCCTTCTTTTGTGGCATGAATGTCACGGTCGTAGGCTTGGTGCTCAGTTCGTCGAGAGGCGGCGCAAATTTAGTCAGGTTGATACCTTCAACTGCGTTTTTGTATTCCTCAAGATTAGGGGTTCGCCCGAGGATTGCAGAGAGCACGACGACGGGCGTCGATGCCAACAGGGACTCACCTTTTTTACGCTCCGAATCCTCTACAACACGGCCTTGGAAGAGGCGTGTTGAAGTGGCCAGTACGGTGTCGCCTTTTGCCGCTTTTTCTTGGTTTCCCATGCACAAGTTGCAGCCGGGTCGCTCGAGATACATCATGTTTTGATATTCGGTGCGAGCTTCCTGTTTAGGGGCGCTGTCATCAAATTCAAAGCCTGAGTATTTTTGCAGCAGTTCCCAGTCGCCTTCTGCTTTAAGCTCGTCGACGATGTTGTAAGTCGGGGCAGCCACTATCAGCGGGGCCTTGAACTCAATGGCGCCGTTTTTCGCTTCTAAGTTCCGCAATACCTTGGAGATGATTTTCAGATCACCTTTGTGCACCATGCAGGATCCAACAAAACCGAGGTCTACGGTTTTGGTGCCTTCGTAGTAGGACAGCTCGCGAATCACATCGTGTGTATAGCGTTTCGAGACATCATCATTGTTGACGTCAGGGTCGGCGATCATGGGCTCGACAATTTGGTCCAGATCAACAACCAGCTCTGCAAAATACTTTGCATTATCGTCTGGGCGCAGTGCAGGCACGTCCCCGGATCTAATGTTTTCGATTCTCTTGTCGGCAATCGCGATCAGGCCTTTGAGGACTTGGGTGTGGTTGTCCATGCCCTTGTCGATCATGATCTGAATCCGGCTCTTGGCGATCTCCAAGGACTCAATTAATGTATCGTCTTGCGAAATACAGATGGAGGCTTTTGCCTTCATCTCGGCGGTCCAGTCGGTGAACGTGAAGGCCTGGTCTGCCAGCAAGGTGCCGATGTGCACTTCGATGATACGGCCCTGGAAAACATTGTCCCCGAAGGTCTGCAGCATCTGAGATTGCGTGGCGTGTACCACATCACGAAAATCCATGTGGTCCTTCAAATCACCTGTGAATGTGACTTTGACGGATTCAGGGATGGGCATGGTGGCTTCGCCCGTGGCGAGTGCCAGTGCAACTGTGCCAGAGTCAGCGCCGAAGGCCACGCCTTTGGACATGCGCGTGTGTGAGTCGCCGCCGATGATGATGGCCCACTCGTCGACAGTGATGTCATTCAGCACTTTGTGAATAACATCGGTCATGGCGTGGTAGACGCCTTTGGGATCACGGGCGGTGATCAGTCCGAACTTGTTCATGAAATTCATGAGCTTCGGGATGTTTTCCTGAGCCTTTTTGTCCCACACAGAAGCGGTGTGACAGCCCGACTGGTAGGCGCCGTCCACGATGGGCGATATGATCGTCGCGGCCATGGACTCCAGCTCTTGAGAGGTCATCAGCCCCGTTGTGTCTTGCGAGCCAACAATGTTCACTTCGACGCGGGTGTCTGAGCCGGCGTGCAATACCACGCCTTCCGCAACGCCTACAGCGTTTTTGTTGAAGATTTTTTCAACGGCTGTCAGGCCCTGGCCTTCGTGGGAGATTTCTCTGGCCGGTGCAAAGGCTGACTTCAATTCCACGCCGAGCGTCGCCGCTGCGAAGTTCTGCAGCTTTTTGCCGAAGACGATGGCGTAAGAGCCACCGGCCTTCATGAATTCGACTTTTTGCGGGGTAAAGGCAGAAGACACATCGACGAGTTCTTTGTCGCCGTTGTAGAGCTTCTTTTCTTTGGTATTGATGGTGAGCACGGTGCCTGTCGCTACAGAGTAGGTCTGCTCAAGAACCGGGTCGCCATTTGCATCAAGGACGGGTTTGCCGTCGGCGTCGAGCTTTTTAATCCAGTTTTTCAGGTCCAAGCCGATGCCGCCGGTCACGCCGACCGTGGTCAGGAATATAGGAGATATGCCGTTGGTGCCAGCCACAACCGGTGCAAAGTTGACGAAAGGCACATAGGGGCTGGCTTGTTTGCCGGCCCACAAGGCGACGTTGTTGACGCCTGACATGCGGGAAGAGCCCACGCCCATGGTGCCTTTTTCAGAGATCAGCATGACTTTTTTGCTGGGGTGCAGTTTCTGCAGCGCCTGAATCTCAGCTTGTGCTTCAGGTGATATCAAGCACTTGCCGTGCAGTTCGCGGTCTGCGCGTGAGTGTGCTTGATTGCCCGGCGAGAGCAAATCGGTGGAGATATCACCCTCTGCAGCGATGTAAGTGACAACTTCGATTTCTTCGTCAATCTCAGGCAGTTTGGTGAAGAATTCAGCCTTGGCGTAACTTTCGAGAATGTCCTTCGCGAGCGCATTGCCGGCCTTAAACGCTGTTTCAAGTTGCTCTGTGTCTGCTTCATACAGAAACACCTGAGTCTTTAAGACCTCTGCTGCTGGTTTAGCGACCGATGCGTCGTCGGACAGCGCCAAGCCCAAGAGAACCTCGACTGAGGGGCCGCCCTTCATGTGTGAGAGCAGTTCGAAAGCAAAGGTGGGTGTGATCTCCGCGACGGGGGATTCACCGAGGATGATTTCATTTAGAAATTTAGCTTTCACACCCGCCGCACTGGTTGTGCCTGGCAATGCGTTGTATATAAAGAAGTTGAGGGAATCTTCCCTGTGTTCATGTCCAGTATCTTTAATCTGAGCAATTATCTCTGCCAGCAACTCGCTGCCGTCGATAGGCTTGGGGTGCAGATCTTGCTCTTTTCGAGACTCGATTTCTTTCAGGTACTCTAAATACAGACTCATTCACATCTCTAAACGTTAACCCTTGAAGATAACATTATACAAATTAAGGGGAAAGATAGGAAGCAAGCTCTTGTGCAGTGCGGCATGACTGGGCACGAGCTGGAGCATTTTGGCGAAACACACAGTAAGCTGAGCGGCTTTCACAAGCGGTGCGTCGCGGTTGCCTAAAAATACGGGGTTTGTAAAAGCTGCCGGCGGTGAATACTGACTATTGACAAGCTGGATGTCTGCGGCGTCGTTGTGTGCGCTCAAGTTGCTGTGTCGCTGAGCAGGACTACGGCAGAGCAGGGTCGCTTGGCGGGAGCGCCTTCGAAGGTCATGGCGTAGCATTTTGCGGCTACGTCTTCACTTACGTTGCTCCAGTAATGCGCTGTCGGCTGCTCCTGCAGTCCAGCAGCTCGATCGAGGCCCGAACTCTACGGCGTCACTGTGTGAATTTGATTTGCTGTGCAGCTGAACAGGCAAACCGTGGGGCCGCTCGCTAATGTGTGCCTTCGATGATCGGGACGGCCAGAGCCGCGGTTAGTCTGTTTGCCCTTTGCGGATCCCGCGCTGTTCCGCAGGGGCGCCTTCCGGCGGTTCCTCTCCGTCACTTGTCCTCTGCTCTGGATGCAGCACACCTTCAGAATGAGTGGCCATGATGCGCTGCATGGGCGATCGCTCTGTACTGCGTGCAGGTCATAAGAGTAGGAATAGACTGGACCGAAACTGGGCGGTTGTTCAGCAGTCTCATTGTCCAGCGCACTTTGCGGTGTGCATGTGCGGTTCGGGAAGGATCGGCGAAGGGAGCGAGGAGCACAGGTGCAATATAACAACAATGCCTGTCACTGCGTCGGTTTCTGCATGTTGACCCCGGCCAGGGCCAGTGGCCCCAATTAGCAGGGAAATCGAATTCGATTGATGCTGATTTTTCTATTCCCTGGGATTTCAGGTAAATGATAAGTAAGGGAGCCGTGATTGCATAAGACGAATATGATTTGTATCAAAGGGCTATACAAGCTGTTTTATGGTGTTTGAGTTGCAATTAAAATGCGGGGAGGCGAATAAGTGTAGGGAGGTATCCAGAAAAACAACGCTGATTATGACAAGTGCAAATTACGTGAATATTTCTGGATGACGGAAGTAGTCGAGCTTACTTTCCCTCCGTTTCATGCTTGTATTAGTACGTAATGCGCAGGGGTATTGTCGCGAGTATTGCAAGCTATTCATGCTGATATGTCTTAAGTTTCCTGTCTGACCAAAACGGGCTAAATTATAGTGCATACGTGACGTTAACCTAGTTGTAAATCAAGCAGGCTTGATGTGTTCACTTAGACAATCACGCGCTCAAAATTTTGGGCGCAACCATCAATCCTGAATCCTGCCGGCTCTCGTTCATGCCCGTCTGATTCTCACCTGTTTGATGCTCGAATATAACAACAGGGCTCTATGAAAGAGTAAAACCCCATAGGAGAGAGTCACATTGAGGCACACTAATAAGCAGCGTGGAAGCATGGTGGACTACACCCCAGAGGTGTTAGTTGCCTGCAGTTGTAGTTTCCGAATCGAATTCCTGCGAGCAGTCCTAGAGAGCGAGAACTGCCTGCTCACTGTTACCCCTTTGGACGAGGCACTGCTGGTATATTGCAAGCATGGTGCCGACATGGTCATTCTAGAGATGGAGAATGAACTCGCTCACACCACGGATCTTTGTCGCGAATTATGTGTATCGGCGCAGGACGAGCATTTGCCGATATTGGTCTCCATGGACGTGTCCAAGGCGAATGTCATCTCGGCTGTGATTGACGCCGGTGCAACTGACTTTTTGATTTTTGATGATGATGACACGATTTTGTTTCGACAGCGTCTGCGTCTCGCGATTAGGTCCCTGCGTGAATATCAAACCCTAAGACTGCATCAGGAGCGCCAGGAGCACGCCCACCGGGTTGCAAAGATTGGCCACTGGGATTGGGATGTAGAGAACCGAAAACTGTATTGGTCCGATGAAATATATACATTGATCAGTATCGAAAAAGGGGCATACCGCACCAACAATGCAGCGTATCTTTCGACCTTGTACGAGGACGATAAAGAACGTGTATTGCAAGCAACTCACAATTCACTTGAGTACGGGACACCGTACAGCCTTGAGCACAGGGTAAAGCGCAGTGACGGACGGTTGCAGTATGTCGCGCAGAATGCCGAGCTGATTTTCAACAAGAAAGGTGATGTCATCCGCATGCGCGGTATCATGCAGGACATCACGGAGCGCTATCTGGCGCATCAGAAGATTGAGCACCAGGCTTATCACGACGCCCTGACCGAATTGCCCAATCGGCTGCTTTTTCACGATCGCCTTGTGCACGCGCTGTCCCTCAGCGACCGCTCCGGTATGAGAGTGGCGATCATGTTCATCGACCTCGATCGTTTCAAAGCGGTTAACGACACGCTGGGTCACAAAATCGGCGACGGTTTTCTGCGCAAGGTGTCTGATAATATTCGTCAGAATGTTCGCGCTTGCGATACCTTGGCGAGATTGGGCGGGGATGAATTCGCTCTGATCGTTGAGAACGTCAAGAATGATGAAGACGTAAAACTGGTGGCGAAGAAGCTGATCAACGCAATCTCGCTGCCGGTGCAGGTTGAAGGCCACGATCTCTTTCCCTCCGGCAGTGTCGGTATTTCCGTTAGCCCTGAGAAGTGTTGCGACAGGGATCAGCTGATTCGAGAGGCTGATGTGGCGATGTATCACGCCAAAGAACTCGGTGGCAGCCAGTATTTTATGTACACCGAAGACATGCAGATGCGTGTCAATGAGTCGTTGTCGATTGAGCGGGAGTTGCGTGACGCCATCGAAAATAAGCAACTGACAGTCTACTACCAGCCCAAAGTCTGCGTCAGCAGCGGTCGCATCCGCGGCATGGAGGCCTTGCTGCGCTGGCAGCACCCTGAGCGCGGCTTGATACCGCCCGCGGATTTCATACCACTCGCGGAGAAAACAGGGCTGATCATCAGCATTGGCAAGTGGGTACTGCGCGAAGCCTGTCAGCAAGCGGTTCATTGGCACCGCTCTGGTTATCCGGATCTCACGATTAGTGTCAATGTCTCGGTGCGGCAGTTCAACGACACGGCGTTCTACGATGACGTGCTGAACATCCTCGACGACACGGAAATTGACCCCTGCAAAGTCGATCTGGAAATCACCGAAAGCTGTACCATCAGCAACATCCAGCGCACCATTGGCATTCTGCAGAAGCTTAGAGATAAAGGCGTTAGTATCTCACTCGACGACTTCGGCACGGGCTTCTCGTCATTGAGCTTTCTCAATCAATTGCCACTGGACGCCCTAAAAGTCGACCGCAGTTTCATCAGCGATATCGAGCAATCTGGGCGCAACGGGGAACTCGCTAAACTGATCATCGGCATTGCATCGAGCTTGCAATTGAACGTGGTCGCCGAAGGCGTGGAAACCGAGAATCATCTCGAATTTTTGCGCAGCAACGGATGTGATGAGTATCAGGGTTTTTACCTGAGCCCGCCCGTTACGTCGGATGAATTTGAGGTCCTGCTGATGCAGCCAGGTAATGCCGCAATTGAGGTCGGCCATGACGGGCTTGCTTTGCGAAATGCGACGGGGTGAGTATTCGAGCTCAGTGCTTGAGAGCCAAGGGCCCAGATAATTCGCAGACATTGCGTAGGGCCGGTCAACTCAGTCTCCATTTGCGCACGTTGCTTTTCGTCGGATTGGCGGCAGTGGCTATGCAGCGATTATAAAAAACAATTAGTTTGGGTGGCGCTGTTTATTTTGAGTAGCTGGGCTGCAAATGTCCTGAGCTGGTACTTATTGCCGAGCGGTTGATTCGCGCACACAAAGCCGGGGTTCAAGGGGTCTGCGCTCAGGCGGCTCGGTTCTTTGGATCAGCGCGAGGATATTCTCCAGTGCAACTTCGCCCGTTGCTTCTGCCAGCGTGTCCACGGTTGTCAATGCGGGGTGCACGTAGCGGCTGGTTGCGATGTTGTCGAAGCCCGCAAAACACACGTCTTGCGGTATTTTTAGGCCGAAGCGCCGTGCCTGGGACATGATGCCGATGGTGACGAAGTCGTTGCAGCCAACAACCAGATCAAATCGGGTCGATCCGAGCAGCACCTTTGCAGCGATTTGCTCCCCTGCATCGCTGCTGGGCTCGGGTACTTTAAATTCCGTCACCTTGACGCCGTGTTCTGCAAAAGCACCGGCCAGGCTGTCGCGTCGCAGCGCGTTCCAGTCGGCGCGATCAAAGCCGACATAGGCCACTTCACCAAAGCCTTGCCGCACGAGGTAGTTTGCCAGCAGGGTGCCCACTTCGCGGTTGTCGCATCCGATGCAGACGCAGCCGGCCAATTCAGTCTCGCCGATAAAAACAACAGGCTTGCCCAGCTCCGATAGCCACTTGATCACGTCCGGCGGCAAGCGCGCACTGACGATTAGTCCGTCTGCGCGGCGCGCCAGGGGGGCGAGCAGCTGGCGGGCGAAGTCGATGCGTTCTTCCAGGTCAACCATCAAAAGGTTATAGCCATTTGCCAGGGCCATGCGGTTGGCGCCTTTGACGAAGCCGGCGTGGTGCGGGTTGCCAATGTCCATGATGGCCAGGCCAATGGTGGTCGTCTTGCCTGTCACCATGCTGCGCGCCGCGGCGTTCTGGGTGTAGCCGAGGCGGGCGATGGTGTCTCGCACCTTGTCCTCCACGGCCTTGGAAAAGGATTGTTGCTGGTTCATGATTTTCGAGACAGTGGCGATCGACACACCGGCCGCAGCGGCGACATCACGCATCGTGACTTTCTTTAAAGCTGCCATGAATAAGCCCTTTTACCTTATGCAGTGCTGCCGAGCACTGTGGGTGCGTCGGAAGTAAACGTTATTGTATATTGGCCAAATATATTGTTTTAGTCCAGTTAACAAAAGAGGTTAAACGTTTTCTTGAACCCCGTGGTGGCTTGGAGTAACTTTGATTCATAGGGCGCTTCTAGGGTGTCCTTGTATAGATAAATGACTTGGAGGATGCACAATGAAGTATTGCAAGCTAGGACTCGCAATCGCCACTGCTGGAGCTCTTCTCGCCACACCCGTTATCGCCAGTGAGACGGTTTCGGTCTGGATGCGTTACGGCGAAAACGAACGCCCAGTGCTCGACAAACTCGTCGCTGAATTCAACAGCCAGACGGGGCATGAGGTCGATTTGTTTCTCGCCAACACCGATTTCGAAACGCGTTTGGCCCGCGCCGCCGCCGGGGGCAACCTGCCCGACATTATCGTGAACGACGCAACCGCGATTGGCCAGCTTCTGGAGATGGGCGTGGTGCGCGAAATCGACCGCGCGTCCTTTGTCGGCGGCGATGAGATTTTCGACGTCGCTTGGGACAGCACGCTTGGGCCTGACGGCAAGCACTACGGCGTGCCGACATCGGCACAGGCCTTTGCTGTTTTTGTGCGCAAAGACTGGCGCGAAGCACTTGGCCTGGAAAAGCCACAGACTTGGGAGGAGCTCTTTGAGCTCGCCCGTGCCTTTACCGAGGATGATCCAGATGGCAATGGCGAAGCAGATACCTACGGCTACGTCATGCCTGTCTCCGCAACACGGGGTTACGCTACGTGGTTCTTGTCCGATCTGATTTGGCAGGCCGGGGGCGCTTTTGTCTCCGATGATGGTGGCACTTTCCACGCAACGCTCAACACCGCTGAAGTCGCCACAGGGGTCGAGTTCGGCCGCTCCTTTATCTGCGCCGGATACGCGCAGCCTGCGGCAATCACCGCTACCACAGGCGACACCACACCCGTCTTCGCCTCCGGCCAGGCCGGTATCTATCGCTCCGGCCCCTATCACATCGCGCCGCTCTACGGTGAACCCGGCAAAGACTTGGTCGAAGTCATCCTGCCGCCAGCAGGCCCTGCGGGCCGTGATTCCCTGGGTGAAGGGGAGGCTGCCTTCATCACCGTGACCTCCGAGATCCCGGAAATTGCGCAGAGCTTTATCGAGTTCCTGGTCTCGGAAAAGGGCCAGCGATTGGGCATGGCTGAGGGCATGGACTCCAGCCCGATCGTCCGTCTCTCGGTCAACAAGAGTGTGGACACACTGGCCGTGCGTCAAGACGAAGGATGGGCAACCTTCGCCGAGCAGTTCGGCGAAGCGGGTCATTACTTCCCGCGGGTGCCCAACTGGAAGCCCATTCGGCAGATGACCGCCGACGGTTTCAACCGGATACTCGCGGATTGCGATTCCGATATAGGTGCGGAGTTGGCCGCCATGGATGGGATTGTCAACGCCGAGCTCGATCGTCAAGGCGTGCTGAGCAAATAGACGTTATCCGCTGAACCCGGGGGCCGCTGCAAGGTGCGGCGGCCCCTGTTTTAGATTGAGGTTTTTCTATGCAATCCAAGCCGCGGCAGTGGCAGTGGGCGGTTCCGTGGCTGTTTCTCGCACCGGCACTTATTGTCTTCACCTGGTTCAAGTTTGTCCCCATCGCCAAGGGCATGGTCATGAGCTTGCACAACATGAAGTTTTTCGGCCCGGACGAATGGGTGGGATTGGCGCACTACGAGCGCGCCATCAGCGATAGCGCCTTGCACGCCGCAGTGGGCAATACGCTGCTCTATGTCATCGTCTCGACAGTTGTCGGTGGCGTGCTTGCCTTCTGCGTAGCGCTGGCATTGCAAGATCAAGCGCGGCACGTGCGCATCATCCGCACCGCTATCTTTATCCCCGCAGTGACGTCGGTGGCGATACTCTCCGAGATTTGGCGCATCGTTTTTTACCCCGCCGCCAACGGGGTTGCCAACAGCTTCATTGCTCTCTTTTATATACCCGCCCAGAGCTGGATGGCCGATCCTGATCAGGCGCTGTACGTGGTGATTTTGTTGCAGATATGGAAGTCCATCCCCTACAACATGGTGATTTTCCTCGCGGGTCTGGCGGGCATTAACCGCGAGCTCTACGACGCGGCCGACGTGGACGGGGCGAACGTTTGGCGCAAGCTGTGGCATGTGACCTTGCCGGGTCTTATACCCGCGTTTTCCGTGGTGATCATGTTGTCCTTTATTCGCGGCTTCCGCGTCTTTACCGAGATCTACACCACCACCGGTGGAGGGCCTGCGGGCCGTACCGAAGTGATCATGACGGTGATTTTCAAGACGGGATTCGAGCGCCTGGACTACGGCTATGCGGCCGCGGTGTCCTTTCTGCTAGTCGCCTTCACCGTGCTGCTGACAGTGCTGCACATCACTATCAAAAATCGTATAAGCCGGTTTTGAGACGCTACAAATGACACAGACACTTTCTCAGAAATTCGCGCGTGTGGTGCTCTACGCCTTTTTGTTGATAGTCTTTTGCGGCCCATTCTGGGGGATCCTAGCAACGGCTTTCAACAGCGCCACCGTGCAACCCGGAAAACTACTGCTCTGGCCCGAAGAGTTCACGCTGCGCCATTTCTCCTACGCGTGGCACGAGGCCAAAGCCTATGTCTATCTCTTCAATTCGCTGCTGGTGGCCTTGATAGGCACCGCTTTGCAAACACTGGTCAGCGCCATGGCCGCGTATGCCTTGGCGCGCAAGCGCTTCCGCGGCATGGCGGTTGTCAGCCTTGCCATTCTCTCGACCATGATGTTGCCCGAAGAGGTCATCGCGATTCCGCTCTATCTCACTTTGCAGGCCAAGATCCCCGTGCTTGATGTGTCTCTTTACAACACCTACTTCGCCTTGATCCTGCCGGTGGTGGGCTGGGCTTTTTCGGTGTTTTTATTGACCGAGTTCATGAAAGCCGTGCCGCAGGATCTGGAAGACGCCGCGCGGGTGGACGGCGCCAGCGAACTGCAAATCTTCAGGCATGTGATCCTGCCGCTGGTCAAACCTGCGCTGGGCACAGCTGCGATATTCGGCTTCCTGATGATCTGGGATCAATACCTCTTGCCACTGATCGCCGTCGACAAGCGAGAGCTCTACACGATTCCTGTGGTGCTGCGGTCCATGCGGGTCGACGAAATCATGCAGAGCAACATTTTCATTGCCGTCACGGTCATTGCCACGGTGCCCAGCGTGCTCGTCTATCTGGCACTGCAGCGCCAGTTCAACAGCGGGCTGACCGCTGGCGCTGTCAAAGGCTGAAATACATTCAAGGAGTGTCCAGATGGGCGCAGTAGAAGTTAGAAATATCGGCAAATCCTTCGGCAGCATCGACGTCATTCACGACGTATCGATCACCGTGGAGCCGGGCGAATTTTGTGTCTTGATTGGCCCCAGTGGCTCGGGCAAGTCGACCATCCTGCGGCTGATCGCCGGGCTCGAAGAGGCGTCTACAGGGGCGGTGCACATCGGCGGGCGCGAGGTGACGCAGCTGCCGCCCAAGCAACGCGACATTGCCATGGTGTTCCAGACCTACGCACTCTACCCGCAGATGACCGTGGCGGAGAACATGGGTTTTGCGCTGCGTCTCGCCGGCATGCCCAAGGATGAAATAAGGCAGAAGGTGCAGGCGACGGCGAAACTGCTGGAGCTGAGCGAGCTGCTGGATCGCCTGCCCAAGGCGCTGTCGGGCGGTCAGCGCCAACGGGTCTCGATGGGCCGAGCCATTGTGCGGAACCCGTCAGTGTTTCTGTTCGATGAGCCGCTCTCTAACCTCGATGCCAAACTGCGCGCGCAGGTGCGTGGCGAGATAGCCGATTTGCATAAGCGCCTTAAAACAACCTCTATCTACGTCACCCATGATCAGATCGAGGCCATGGCATTGGGGCAGAAGATCGTGGTGCTCAAGGACGGCAGGGTCGAGCAAGTGGGTAAGCCGATGGATCTCTACAATGCGCCGCGCAATGTATTTGTTGCGGGTTTTATCGGCACGCCGTCGATCAACTTGTTGCAGGGCCGTGTTTGTATTGATGGGGGTGAAAAAACTGTCGAACTCAGCGATGGCAGCGGTATCACCGTCGACAATCGCCACGCGGTGGCGGACTGTCAGACGGTTGTTCTTGGTTTGCGGCCAGAGCATCTAAGGATATGCACGGCTGCCGACTCTGAGGGTCTAGCGCTCACGGTAACGGCTGTGGAGAACACGGGATCCGACATGGTGGTCAGTTGTGAGAAGACGGGGTTGCGCCTCGTTGCGGCGTTTAAAGAACAGCGCGAGCTGGTGGCGGGTCAAGCGGTGAGGTTGCTGCCAGACCACAGCAAGGTCCACCTCTTCGACAGTGCCTCAGAGCAGCGCGTCCCTTTTGATAGCGGTGCCTGAGTGCCAGTAATGCAATTGATGCCAAAGCAAAGGAAAGACTGTCCGTGTTTCTAGATTTGATGACCACAGAGCGGCTAGCAGCAGGGCTTGCCAGCGCAGGGTCCTGGGCGCCGTGTCCGCGGATAGATGAGCGTGACGCCTGGCAACAGATGCGCGATGCAGAGCAGCTAGGGCTGTCTATCGAGGCAATCATGCGTTACGCAGAGCAGGTGATGGTGGGCGAGATCGACCCCCTGAGCGGCACCCTCTACATGGCGTTTATGCGCAGCGGCGATCGACTGACATATGAGCAAAGCTATTTCCGCCGTCGAGCCGAGCTGTCTCATCTGGTGATAGCCGAGTGCCTGAGCAACGAGGGCCGCTACTTCGACCGCATCATTGATTATATCTGGGCAATCCTCGGCGAGATATACTGGTGTATTCCGGCGCACAACTACGCAGGCCAGCACGAGATGGTCATGCACAAGCAACCCAATCCCTGGAAGGCGGATGACCCGCTGCCGGTGCCAGATGACGAGTACCTGGATCTATTCAACTGCGAGACCGCCGCTTTACTCGCAGAGGCTTGTTATCTGCTGGGCCCGGAACTACACAAACGCGTCCCGTCGCTGTATCACCTGGTGCACCGGGAGATAGAGCGCAGGACCTTGGCTCGGCTGGAGAGTGGTGCGCAATTCGGCTGGGATCACGGCAAGAATAACTGGACCCCCTGGTGCGCTCACAACCTGTTGTTGACTGCCGCTTACCTGATCGATGATCCAGACCGGCTTATCAGCATCGCGCGCAGATTGGCCGGGCCCATGCAGAAGTTTTTTGACAACATCGAGCAGAGCGGCAGCTGTATTGAAGGGCCTTCTTATTGGGTTGTCAGCGCGGGGCGTCTGGCAGCTTTTATCGAGTTAGTCGAATCTCTGTTTGGCCTGCGGCTTGGTTTTGAGAGCAATCAAAAGTTCCGCGCCTTTGGCGGTCACATCGTCGATCTGCACATTGATCAGAACAAGTTCGTCAACTTCGCCGACGGCTCGTTAAATGTCGATCTCGACCACGGTTTGTTGGCCCACTATGCGCGCATGATCGACAATCAAGCGCTCACAGCGTTGCTGTTGCAGGACATGGACCGCGTGGCCAGGCGCAAGCTTGACCGGCCTGTCTCCGAACGTCACCACAATGAATACAACCGGCAAGTGCTTGTGCACCTGACGCGGCTGCTGACGTGGGCGCCCAGCTCTGCAGGTAGAGCCGATATTGAACATGATCGCTGTGTTTGGCTGGACGATATGCAAGTACTGGTTGCGCGGCAGTCTAAAATTGGCGGTGAAGGGCTGATGCTGAGTGCCATCGCGGGCAGTAATGATCCGGAGATCAATCACCACTCGCACAACGATGTCGGGCATTTCAGTGTCTGCCTTAACGGGGCGCCGATGATCATTGATCTAGGCCAGGGCGCCTATTCAAAGTCGACCTTTGGCGAGGCGCGCTACGACATGTGGCACATCAGTTCCGAGGGCCACAACGTGCCGCGCATCAACGGCCGACTGCAACGACCCGGCACAGGCGCCGCAGCGCGCCACGTTCAGTTCAGTCATGCCAAGGGTGTGAGCCTCCTGCGTTTCGACGCTTCGCCTAGCTATTTTGCAGCGGCCTTGGGCACAGAAATATTGCGGCAGATCAGCTTCGAGCATGATGCAGTTCGGATCAACATCGAAGATTGTGTGTTGTTGCCTGATGGCTTGTCTGATTTCCAATTACCACTGCACGTCAGCGGTGATTGTGAGGTGGTGGAGGGCCCTGCGGGGGAGATCATTCTGTGTACGGAGGTCGGTAGCCTGGCGATCTCTAGCCACAATCTGCTCTTCGACGGGGTGCAGATTTTGGCAATGAACGACCCGCGTCATTATGAGGTGTGGGGCGCGCAAATCAAACGACTTTGCTTCAAGGCCGAGAACCTCGAGCATGGCAAATTCTCGCTCTCTATCGCCCCTTGCAATCGCAAAACATAAGGTTCACCCCGCTCGGTGAACGCAATCCATAGAAACAAGAGCAGGTTTCTGCTGTGCTTGTGTGGGGTGATCGCGCGTTGCTATGGGGCGTGATGGTTGCGATGAACATGCGTCTTAACAGGGGCGAATATGCAGAGAATGTTTTGCAGTAAATGCCAAGTACGGCCGGAATACAAAAACACACAGTGACCTCAGTACGCGGCTGTTATCGACGTGCACTATTTGCCTGCTGATACCGTGCAAATTGAGCGCAAGACGGCTGCTGATTAAGTTGGGAGTAAATCAACAATAGACCGCTTTTTGCCTTGGGAATTGTGGCATTATTAGATGCTGACAGAAGAAATTTCAACCACACTCGAATGTGGTTTCGCAAAGCGTCAGTTAGATAAAATCATGTTAGCAAGGTGAAAAGTGCATTATGTCTAACCATACATTTCAAACTTGGTCTTATGATGATCAAGACATGGAAGTGCGCCATCACCGTCACTGGCAGCGCTTCATTGATCTCATCGAAGAGTCAACACTGCAGGGACGGGAAGTGCTGGACTTCGGTTGTAATCAAGGTGGTTTTTTACGCGCACTGTATGAGCGACTGCCTTTTTCTGCGGCGCTGGGCGTCGATATCGTAGAGCAATCGCTTGCGGTTGCTGAATCGCGAAAGGGTGACTTGCCCATCAGCTATGAACTGACAACATCGCCTGAGCGGCACAGCAATCGTTTTGATCTGGCTTGCAGTAATGCTGTGGTGTACTTGATTGAGGACATGGCGCATCACGCCGAGGTGGTCAAAACCATGTTAAAGCCCGGCGGTGTGTATTACGCCACGCACTCAGAGTATCAGCCCGGGCCTGAACTGGATGCGATGCGGACAAAGATAAACGGCTATAGCCCGATGAAAATGCAGGATCACAGCTTGACCGATATCACGCGGGCCTTTTCCAGCGCGGGTTTCACGGTTGGCGTTCAGCTCTTTAGAGCCGATGGTTTTGTCGCCGTTGACTTGCAGCAGCCAGGCGCGCCTGAAGTGGCGGATCGATTGCGCCGAGCGGCCGCGCAGAAACATATATTCCGCATGCAAGGTCCGTTGTAGCGCTGTTGGCCCCGCTGCACGCGGGGCCAATCTGGGCGGGCGTTGTTTAGAAAGATGCGGCTGCAGTGCTACTCATCAACATCGCCATTGTACGAGAGAAGTCAGCAGGTAGCTCACACAGCTTGTAGATGGGCATCCACATAGAGTGCGCCACGCGTGGTGTGTTCCAACTCTGCGGCCACACGGTAGGTGTCGCCCAATTCAGGCATTTTCAGTATTTCTTCAGGGGATCCATCCGCCAGTATCCGACCGTTGTTCAGTAAGACAAGTCTGTCGCAGAATTTGGCCGCCAAGTTCAGATCGTGCAGTGCCGCCATGACCACCGGCTTGCGGCGGTTTGTCTCCCGTCGCACAGAGTCCATGATGGAGAGCTGGTGGTGTAGATCCAGTGCGCTGGTGGGCTCGTCGAGCAGGATCACATCCGGTGCGCGCACCAGTGTTTGGGCGACGGCCACCATCTGCGCTTGGCCACCGCTGAGGTCCGCGATGCCTCGATTTGATAAATGTGACAAACCGAGCGTCTGCAAGGCTTGGGACACCTGCTGTAAATTGTCAGTCTTCACGCGCCAGCCGCTGGTTTGTTTGAGTGCCAGCAGCACGCTTTCAAATACCGTGAGGATGGCGTTGTAGCCAATGGCTTGGGGCATGTAGGCGACGCGCCGTGCACGATCCCGACGCTTTAGTTGGCTTAAGTCCTGATCATCAAGTTGAACGCTGCCGGATTTCGGCGTGATCAAGCCTGCAAGGGTTTTGAACAGTGTTGATTTTCCCGAGGCATTGGGTCCGATCAAGCCGACCAGCTCACCGCCTTTGAGGTTAGGGATAGACACGGCTTGCAATATGGTTTTGCTGCCGTAACCTGCACTGATACTGTCGATATTCAAGCTCATGATAGGCGCTCCCGTCGGGTACTGAGGATGATCGATACAAACACTGGCACACCGATCAAGGATGTGATGATGCCGATGGGGTAGATGATGCCCGGCGTGATCGACTTGGAAATCAGTGAGGTAAGGGACAGCACCAGCGCACCCACAAGCGCAGAGAGCGGCACAAAAAATCGCTGATCTTCTCCCACCAACAGGCGCGCGATGTGCGGCCCCACCAGGCCCACAAAACCCACCGCGCCCACAAATGACACAGCGGTTGCCGCCAGCAGTGATATACAGATCAGCATCTCGATCCGCAGTCTAGCCACGTCCACGCCCATGCTCCCAGCGCTGGCTTCGCCCATTCTGAGCGCGGTCATGGGCCAGGTTCTGAGCAGGCTGAAGGGGATAGCAAGGCCCAGCAGTACGGCGCCCAGTGTGATCTTCTCCCAGCTGGCGCGGCTCAGCGAGCCCATCATCCAAAAGACGATACGGGCGATCTGATCTTCAGAGGCCATGTATTGCATCAGGGCCAGCAGCGCGGAGAAGGTGAAGAATATGGCGATGCCGAAGAGGATCATGGTCTCCGAACCCACGCCCTTGAGCCGAGTGGCAAAGAGTATAAAGCCGCAGGTCATCAGCGAGAAGACGAAGGCGTTGACGGTAACCAGTAAACCGCCGACCCCCGGGACAACGCTGAAGCCGAGCACGATGGCCAGAGATGCGCCAAAGCTAGCGGCAGCTGACACGCCGAGAGTAAAGGGCTCTGCTAAGGGGTTGTTGAGGATGGTCTGCATCTGCGCGCCGGCGAGCGCCAGCAGCGCACCCACCAAGACCGCGGTGACGGCGATGGGCAGACGGTAGTTCCAGACAATAACTTTAAGCCTGACACCGTGTGAGTCGGGGTCGGCGAAAACATCTAAGACGGTCGACAGCGGGTAGTTGCCCGGGCCTGTCGCGACGTCCACAAAAAAACTGAGCAGGAGCAGGGTGGATAACCCAGCGATCATGCAGTAGCGGCGCCCCACTTGTGCGGCGTAGGCCTGCTGCATGTCGGTGCTTGCGGTTATAGCGCTTGCAGTTTTGCTGTTGCTGTTGCTGTTGCTGTTGATTTTAGTAATGCTCATGCCTTGTACCTGAAGTAGTAGAGGCCTGTCCTAGCGGTGAGGCCTCTTGGTGCCTTATTTAGCAGCGTCTGCCTTCAGAGAGCCCCAGAATACGCCCGAGTAATCGATGGGCAGGAAACTGTCATGCAGCTCCCGCATGGTCGCGTCCGGATCTATGTCTGCGAACAGCTCCGGGTGTATCCACTTGGCGAAGGCCTGCATGGCGACGAAGTGATAGGGGCTGTTGTAGAACTGGTGGTAAACAGAGTGAAAACGACCGTTCTTCACAGCCGACAGCTCTGGCCAGCCTTCACGTGCGGCAAGGGCTGCCAAGCGTTCCTGCACCATGGCTTCATCTGCTTCGTAGCCGAACAACACCGCAACTGTGGCGGGGTTGGCTTCGGCCCAGTTGGCACCTGTGCCGATGATGATATCTGGATCGTCAGAGAAGATCGCTTCGAGGCTGACTTTGGCGCTGAATCCCGGGGTCTTAAACGAGCCCCAGTTACGGCCACCGGCGAGATCGACCAGACGGCCCATGTTGGCGGCACCGAAGGTATTGCAGCACTTGTCGGGGTTGTACCCAGCGGCGCGTTCGATGAACACGATGGGGCGGTCTTCGACGGGGATCTGATCGACACGCAGGTAAATGGATTTCATCTGCGATTGGTAGTAGTCGGAAAACGCATCCGCTTCGTCACGCCTGTCGAAAATGCGGCCCAGCAGCTGGATGCTCGGCAGGGTGTTTTGGGTGGGGTCTTGGCGGAAATCCACAAACACGGTGGCGACGCCCGCTTCTTCGAGCTTCTCGATGATGCCGCTCTCCTGAGCTTTCATCAGGTTGCCGAGGTTCATCAGCACGACTTCGGTGCCCAAGGAAATGACGGCCTCGAGATTCCACTCGTCGGAGTAGGGGCTGCCAAAACTTGGGATGTCGGCGGCGTGGGGGAACACTTCCAGGTACTTGCGGTAGGCGTCGGGGTCGTACTTGACCATGTCGTCTTTCCATCCGGCGATGCGCTGGAAGGGGTCGTCCTTGTCCAGCAGGGCGATGGAGTAGATCATCCGCCCTTCACCTATGACCACCTTCTGTGGGTCTTTGGTGACTTCCACGGTGCGCCCCGCGATATCCGTGACGGTCACGGTTTCTGCGTAGGCCGTAGGGGCGGTGGTCGCCACTGCCGCGAACAGGGTTAATGCTGAGAGTGCTCTTCTCATCAATGTGCCAGATTTCATCTTGGTCTCCGTTGAGTAGGTGTATATGAAGCTTAGAGTAGAGCGTAAGGCTAACACGAATGATTCACATTAAACAGTTAGGGGCGTGCGTTTTGCGTTTTGGGGGGGGAGTCGGTGAGCGCTGTATAACAGAGGCCGTCTTGTCGGCTCTTGGCAACAAAGCGCAGAAGCGCTTGAGATATGTCGGCCATCACAGCGCTGCATCAAAGGCGGCGGACGAAGCTGTCAGCGCACTGTTATCTTGGCAGGCAGCCCTGCAGGCCGCTAGGTAACACCAGCCACGCGCCTCTGGCGTAGAGCGCCCTGACCAGCTCGGGGTCATTGCTTTGCAGTGTCATGCTCCAGCTGTTTTTGTCGAGGATCGAGACGGGCGGCAGCTGGCTGATCAATGAAAGGCTGGGGAACAGCACCCTCACTGAGGGTGCTGTGTTGGAGAATCGGGTGATGAGAGCCAGTAGCGCGATCCAGCACATTGTTACGATTAATAAGGTCAGCGCGACAGTTCTAATAGTCATGAATGTGCTCTATGAGCAGTGTGTTATTCGCCTCAGCGCGGCGTAGATTGTCGCTTAGATCAGCGACTTTTTGCGTGATCAGGTGGCGGTAATCTGCGTAACCTTGGCGCTGATAACTCATGATCGAATCCGCTTCCGTTTTGTTGCCGGAGAGCGCTGTGAGCATGATGTCGTCGTTGCCAGCTATTTCTACAAAATTGCCGCCGCGCTGGGCAATGGCCTTGGCGATCAGGGTGAAAGCACGGTATCGAGGCGTTTCAATTTCAACGAACAGCCCCTCTTTGGCGATGATTTTAATGCCTTCGATCTGCTGCAGTTCTGCCGATGAGATATCTTTGACAACAGTGTGCAATACCAGTTTGTCGAAGCCTGTGGAGGCAACCGCTTGGCCAATTAAGGCGGCGTATTTGGCTTTGGCTGAAAATTCGACCCCCAGGGCGAAGCTGCGTTCTGAGTCGCGCAGCTCACCGGCGCTGCTGGTGCGTATGGTGTCTAGATCCGCGCTGAAGTCCCATTGGTACCAGGGCGCTTGTTGCAAGAACTTAGCGTAGGCTGCCGCTTGCACCGCTGAAGATTCGTCCAGGGCGCTGAGTTGATCGCCGCGTATTAAGGTGAACACGCGTCCAATAGACTCTTCATAGAACGCTTTGAGCAGCAGCTCAAGGGTGAAGCTGACACCGATGGTATACACCATGGCCTTGGTGTCCAGCAGCGGGGCTTTGCCCGGCTCCGCGCGCTGGGAGAGGCTGCACAGTGAAACCCAGTAGTCCTTGATCGGGGCCAAGAAATTGTAGTCGTGGGGATTGCCTTGGCCGATGGTGAAGGCGTAGTCGTCGTAGACGTGTACGATGTGCCACTCGGGGTAGGTCAGGTAGGTTCTGTTTTCGTCGCGCTGTTTCTCCGGGTCGCTCAGCACGGGCGTGTAGGCCACAGATTTAGTGCTGTTGCGGCACATCAATTCATTGTTGGCGATGGGCAGGGCCAACACGGTCAGTAATACAAGCAGTGCGATCAGCAGACGCTTGCAGTATTTAAGCAGTCTGCGCAGCGGGCTCACTGGCGCACGTGGGCTCACCGACGCAAGCCTAAGCCGAGTGCGATGCCGCCCAACGCGATGTGCGGCGCATTGGCCATGAATTTAAAACTCAATTCCAGATCGAGCACGCCGTTGTTCAGGATGCCTAAGTCGAGATAGCCCGAGCCCGTAGCGAGCCCCAGCAGGCCGTCGCAAAGGTACAGAAAACCAAATACCAGCAAAAACAGTTTGGCCGCCTGTGCCGAACGCCACGCGGCCACAGCGGCCCATAGCGCGGAACCCAGATGCAGGGCGTCGTCGTATATATCCAGAGCGAAGATGCCGAAGACCAAACCCTCGGCGTCGCGCACACCGGGCACGTAGTTCAAGGCTGAAGCGCTCAGCAAAATGAGAAAATAGAGCCGCGCTGTGGTCTGATGCACTAGATGTTCTCCAGGTAGTTGATCCAAAATCCGTTGCTGAAAATCAGCCCGGGGTCATGCTGGCGCTTTGCCTCGGCAAAGGCCGCGGCGGCGGGGTAGCTGGTCTGGAATTGATCTTGAGTGGCGTGCGGCCTGTAGGGCAGGTAGTAACTGCCGCCAATGGCGTGCACGCCGTCTATCAGCGCTCGGGTCATGCGCTGCATATCGGCTTCGGCACGGCTGCTCATCTCTTGGCTGAACAGCATCACAGCAGCGATTCGCGGTCCGCTGGCGTAGCGCAGCACGCTGTCCTTGTCGCTCGCCACGTAGCGCAGGGTGATGTTCAGCAGCTCTTGGTAGGAGCCGGGGATCACCTGCTTGCAGAGATCAACAAAGGCGGGGAACTGCTCAGGGGGAACAAAGTACTCGTGCAGTATGTCGGTGATGCTGGGGTCGCGATCCTCGAGGGTGGCAACGGGCTCGTTGAGTAGAGTATTGCGTGTTGCTACGCCGTCACCGAGGTGGGGTTGTACTTTGCTCTCGATACTCCAGCGCAGGTGTTTGAAGGCTTCGTTGCCCAGCTGCCTGCGCAGCACGTGGCGTGACAGATGTGAGATAGTGCCTGAGCCCGTGGCAGCGGGCAGCTCGCTCTGATCGTCGGTCGGCCTGAAGCTGATCAGCAGTCCGTGATCGAAAAAGCTCTCCCTGTCGATGTTCAGCCGGCCGTAAGCCAAGTCAATTGACGGGTCGGCAAGGGCGGCGACCATGTGCTGTGCAAAGTCGGCGCCGTCCATGAGGTCGTAGCTGGGTGCCAAATTCTGGTTGGCTGCCATTTCAACGTCGAGATCAACGATAATACCGAAAAGACCGTAGCCCCCCATGGCGAGCTTGAACAGCTCGGAGTTTTTGCTTCTGGAGCATTCGATCAGTTCACCTGAGGCCATGATCATCCTGAATGCACGCACAGTAGAGCCCATCGGTCCCTCGGCAAAGGGCCAACCGTGGGCGTTGACACTAAAGGTGGCAGCCACGCCGAAATCGTTATTGGATTGCATCACCTTGGGCCCGAACGCAAGTGGATCGAGCGCAGTGATCACTTGCTGCCAACTGGCCCCTGCATTGACGCGGTAGATCTGGGAAGCTGTGTCGGGCTCCACAAAGTCATTGTGTAGGCTGAGGTTGATGCCATCGCGGGCGATGGCGTGTGCGCCCATGGAATGCCGAGCGCTGGATGTATTGAAAGAGCGACCGCTGCTGCGGGCTTTCATCAGCAGATTTTGCAAGCCAATGATGCGCTGTTCTGATGGATCTGATTGCACAATGATGTGTTGAGATACCGGGGTTTCACTCAGGCCGGAGGCGTCGTTCAAACGCCCAGTTGAGGGCCCAGTCGCCGGCTGCAGTGAGGTGGTTCCGTCAAGTACCGGTAGCGCGGGCAGCAGCGCTCGGGTGGTAATACCGCCAGCCACAGCCCCTGCACCCAGTAGCAGGGAGCGTCTTGAAAATTTGTTCATGTGTTGTCCTTTGCATTCCAAACAGCGCTGATGTGCAGCCCTAAACTGCGATGACTACTGGCCAAACGGTGCTCACAGCGACGCTTGGTGTTCCTGCAAAAGCTCGAGCAGAACGCTTTTCTTGGCAAGCAGGGTATCGCCAAAATCCGCTGATTTCACATACTGCAGTGGTGTGAGTTTGTCGTAGCCCACTTGTATATCGGTACTGGCACCTGCTGCCAGCAGTGCATTGAAAAGCTTGTAGGAGAGGGCATTGTCCGCGTAGGTCTCCAGGGCGAACTGCAGCGGCGTGACCCCGTTCACGTCAACAAGATTGACATCGGCGCCGAGTTCGATCAGCGCAATGGCCGTCTTCTCGGCTTCATTGCTGAGTTTTTCATTGGCGTTGGATTTGTCAATTTTCGCCATGCCGGATGCAGCGGCCATCAGTGTAGATGACAACACCGTACTCTCTGTGTTGCTGCTGTTCGACTGTGATGCCTTGTTGATCAATGCCGACGCGAGCAGATTGGAACTGACCTCATAGGCGCGGGTGTCCGCCTGATCAATCATCAAAAACAAGGCTGAGTGACCGTTCTGATCGCGTTGATCGAGATCGCCACCGGCTGCGATCATGTTGTCGATGTTGCCTGTATTCAAAAAGCCTTTTGCGGCGCTGTCGAGGACAGTGCTTGCACCGCGGGCATCAGGCACGGCGTTGGCCCCGGTGATCAGTGCTGCCATGACGAGGCTAAGGGCAAAACCTTGTTTTACAAAGTCAAAGACCCCGGAAACTCCTGTGTCGCCATCTGACCAGCGCGTTATCACGGGAGGTTTCCTGATGCGCTGCACAGCTGTATAGAGTGACAAACAAGCCCACAAGCCCGCCACGATGTAGGTGGCGACAGGGAACTTGTTGATGAACAACCACGCAGCAATCAAAGCACATGCTAGGCTCACGAGGGGCCAGAAGGACGCGGTCATTGCGTTGAGTTCCTTAATGTGCTCTGTCAATTGCGCGGGTTTTCTGGATTTGAAAGCGGCCAAGAAGTCGGCTTTATCGGCTTCGCTCTCGAAGCTCAGTTCCAGCTCGTCTTTCTCTTCGGTGGACTTCAGTGTCAGGTAAGCATCGGCATTTGTAGACTTCAGATCTGTGATTGCCGCCAGCGACACCTCGTTTGTCTCCAGCAGCGGGGGGGCGGGTTGCGCGCCATTTTTCAGAGCAGTTTCTATTTCCGTGATGTCGGCTTCTTTGACCGAGGCGTAGAGCAGGTGTGTTTGATTCAAAACGAGCAGATTGTTGCTGTCGCTGTCTTTGTTTATCCAGTATTGCATTTCTACGATTCCTTGTAAGGACACCGTTTTTCCGATGTCTCTGTCGCATTTATCTCAATCAGAAAATTGGATTAGAGCTCGTTTTCCGCCACAACCACCAGGCAGTCGCCCGCGTTTAGTGTGAATTTCGTGCTCTTTTCAGGGATAAGATCCACCCCGTTGTTTTGGCTTTGATCGTCTTCCAGTGCAGCGATTTTGATACCGAAACACACTTCGTCTCGGTTCTGGGCGACGGCGATCAGATCGCCGAAGCAGACTTCGACGGGGAAGCTGTCAAAGTACAAAGACAAGGGTTTGAGGTAAATTTCAGAGCCGTCCTCTTGGAAGAGATTGTCGTAGACATCTTTCATTCCCGGGCTTTCGGATATCTGCGCCGTGACCATGCTGATGAGCTGGTTGGATATGATCATGTCTTTCACGCCGGCCTTGGCAATCAGGGCCTGGTTCTGTGACTCCAGCACTTCGGTGATCAGCTTGGTGACTTTTGTGCCAGTGTCGAGCTCTTGCATGATGCTGCGTAGCAACAGCAAGATAACAATATTCTCCGAGTCGACCTGCTGCAGGTCCTTGTCGTCTCTGACGCTGGCCAGAATAATGATGTTGTCGTATTTGCCTGGATCCAGTGCCAACAGCTCCTTACGATTGAGCGGGTTGGTGTCGATCAAGCGTACTTGTACATGCTCTATCTCTCGATCCAGCTGCGCGATCTCCGAGCGGTCCTGCTCGGTGGCGCGGTGCACGATCACGTCGATCTCACTGCCTTCCTTCACGTATTCCGCAAACTCGCGAATGATGGTCTCGCTTTTTTGGTTCAGGCCGAAGATCAGCTCCCGCTCGATTTGCTGCTCCGTGTTGGATTCGATGGCGGGAAAGCTGCGCGGCTGCATCAGTGGTTTGGCCAGGTACTCGATGGTGGAGTCGTCATCGGCGATGATGAGGACTTCATCGTCTGCGCGCATGGCGTAGTCGCCCGCTGGGTTGATGATCAGCTCGCCGTCCGCCTGGCGCACGCCGATGGGCACGCCGTCGGGGAAGTGATAAGCCAGCTGTGCAAACTTTGCCGTGCCCCAATCGGCCTCATAGAAATACATCTCACAGCCATCAAAGGAGAGGATCTCGCTGTAGACCACCGACAGGCCGACGGAACGCGAGGTCTGCACCAGCAGCTTTGCCAGTATATTGCCGGCGTCCAGGGTCACGACGTAGTCGGGGAAGGTGCTGTCGAGGATGTCGCGGTAGGCGTCGTTGTATATCTCTGCAACCACGGCGTAGTCATCTTTGGCCACGCTTTTGGAGGTGACGGCCAGCACGGTTTGTATCACCAGCGCGTCGCTGGCTGTTTTAGCGTCCTGCGGGCTGGTGTCTGAGCAGCCCGCCAGCACGATCACCGATTTCACCGACTCGATGGACACCGTGTCCAGCACACCCAGGATGGTGCCCTTGCCGGAGCGGGTGACGATGCGGGTGGTGCCAGTCTTGGGGAATCTAAAGCGCAGTATCTCGTCCATCTCCTGCTTGTCTTTGTCGGCGAGTATCACCACGCAGGCGTCTGCTTCGCTCTCGTTTGCCAGCACCAGCTCGCGCAATATCTCGAGGATGCGCTGCTCGTCCCAGCCGACAATTAAGGTGTGGTTCTTTTCGATGACCTTAGAGCGGCCGCGCTTGAGATCGGTGAGCTTCTGGTCCAGTCCCGTTGTAATCACCGCGATCAGCGCCGAGAGCATGATCAGCCCCAGCAAGCCGGAGACCACGGCAAACAATTTGTACCAGGGTGAAGAGAGGATGTCCTGCGCCATGTTGCCCGGGTCGGTCAGTTGCAGGAAAGTCAGGTAGGCGTTGCCCAGTATGTCGAGCGATTCATACTGCTGAGCGAATGAGGGATTAAACAGAAACAACAGTCCGCGCAGCCCTGCAATAACCAGAAAGGTCGTTACAAAGACAAACAACAAGGCTTTGAACGAAGACTTGCTGCCCTTCGCCATGAAGGTATCGAAGCGGTACTGAAACTTCTTTTTCAGTGAGGCGCACGGTGCTGGCGTCTGTGCGCCCTCATTTCCAAAAGAAATTTTCCCGGCCGCCTTTAGTGGCACTGGCTGGGCATCAGCTGGCTGGTTTTGCTCGCTGAGCTGCACCGGGTTGTCAACGGTGACAATGCGAGCAATAGCGCCGCGTGCCTTCAAACTCTGCAGAACCTGCTCTGCTTGGGCCAGCTCATCGGAGCGTTTCAAGATGACGGGTACTCCGGAGAGCAATTCCTTTTTGTAGTCGCTGTCCCTGCCCATTGCCCGGCAGAGCGCTTCGGCCACCGTGTCTGCTTCTAGGCCGGGCTCTACTTGACCGGAAAATGTCACTAGGTAATGTTGCTGCATTTTTCCTCCTTGATTTCCTTAGCGGAAGTGTTTCGGTGGCCGACGCCACGGTGGCCGACGCCACGGTGGCCGGAGCCACTAGTCCTTTATTCAAATCGCGAGCTGCGGTGCAAGCTGCACCTTTGGTCTTGGTTTTTCTAGCGGATATGCCAGAGCGGACTTTAGATCGAGGCCAGTGAATGGCGCATACAGCCAGTTGTTTTCTCTGTGTTTTCTGTTCGATTGACAGTGCATTTTGGCTAAGAACGGTTTGACAGCTTGATCCTCCTGGTAATATCCAGTGAAACCCACTCGCAGATACCGTTTGGAAAGGCTGAATGGGGGCGCACTGCTAGGCTCAAAATTCAAGGACTGATTTGTCGTATTGCAGCTATCTAGCGCGCAGCTTGTGGTCAAGTGTTGCGCTTTGTTTTTGGCTGCAGCACACTGGAAAAACATATGGGGATCGACTTGCGCGCGCGGGGCGTAGAAGATGGGGGCTATGGAGTTGCGTGGGGGAAGTATGCTACTAATACAGGCTATATTTTTGCAACTGCCTGAAGAACTTCGCCTTGAACAATCACAACCTGCACACCGACCTCTTCACCGCCGCTCTTGGCCTTCAGCCCCCATGGCGTGTGGATGACATCCGCTTTAACCCCGAGCAAGGGCGGATTGATTTCGATGTCTCGTGCCAGCCTTCTCGGCTAGATTGCCCCGCCTGTGGCTTGGCCGATCAACCTGTTCATGACCGAAAGGCCCGGCAGTGGCAGCACCTGCATTTCTTCCAGTACAAAGCCTTTATCAACGCGCCGGTGCCCCGGGTGCGTTGCAGCTGCAGCAAGACCTTGCAGGTTCCCAGTGCCCTGGGCAATCGAGCGAAGTGGATTCACCTTGCTTTTCGAGGCGCTGGTGATTTCGCTGGCCAAACACATGCCTGTGCGGCAGGTGGCTTTGATACTCGGTGTCAGTGACTACCAGCTGTGGAAATCACTCGATGTTCTGGTGAGCCAAGCCCGTGCGCAAGAGATTCACGAGGATATCAGCCGTGTAGGCGTTGATGAAAAACACGTCGGCCGCCAGGGTTACATCACGGTGTTCCACGACGTCGACAGCAAACGCGTGCTGTTCGCCACTGAAGGGAGAAAACAAGGCGTTTTCAAGGCGTTTGTCGACGATCTGAAAAAGCACGCAGGCGTGCCAGAGAGCATAAGCGCGTGCTCAATGGACTTCTCCAAAACGTTTCAAGCAGGCAGCAAAGCGCAGTTGCCGCAAGCGGCCATTTGCTTCGACGACTTCCACTTGGTCAAGCTTGCCAAAGAAGCCTTGGAGCAAGTCAGGCGTGAAGAGGCGAAGCATGAGCCCGAGCTAAAAGGTAGCCGCTGAGGCACGCTCAAAGACGCCAAAAAGTAGACTGAGAAACAGAGCATTGACATGCATTGGCTTCAACGTTCGGGGCTTAAGACTGCACGTGCTTGGCGCATGAAAGAGCGGTTGCGGGACATCCTGAGTGCGGCGAGATTGGGCGCAGAACCGGCAGAGGATTTGGGCAGGTGGATCAGCTGGGCCAGGCGCTCTCGGTTGAAGCCGTTCAAACGATTGGGGGCAACTGTTCGCGAGTATCTACAAGGCATAGTCGCCAGCTACCAGCACGGGCTCAGCAACGGCACGGCGGAATCGATCAATGCCAAGATTCAAGCGGCCATGGCACGAGCACGGGGGTTCAGAAGTTTGAAGAACCTCTGCACAATGCTGTACTTGATTGCGGGCAAGCTCTCGGGGTTACCGAGCTCGCCGTATGCCGCCAGAAGTGCCGCTGCTGTATAGGAATCCACACTAAACTCCATAGAGCCTGATTTTTTCCCCATCAACTCCATTGTCAGCCGGGCCGACACACCTGAAGCTGTGATGGCCGGCGTACTCGGTGGCGATTTGACCGCGGTGTCCTACTTTTCCGGCCGCAACCCTGCGTTCGCTATTCTCGGCGATCTGATCGCCGTATACGACACTGTGGATCAAACCCAGAGCTTCTGCCGCTATGGCGGGGATCGCGATGCGCTGCAAGCGCTGTGGGATTCGACATTGCTTGGAGCCCTACATGTGGTTGACTGTGGCGCAGCGTTAAAAGAAGCACTGGTCGCTAAAGTGGAAATTGAAAGCGTCGCCGACTTTGCCGGTGTCAAAATGCGTTCGCCTTCCGGTCTGGCGGCCCCGGTTTTTAAGGCCGCGGGTGCCGCGCCTGTGTCCATATCCCTGAGCGATGTGTTCACGTCGCTAGAGAAGGGCGTGATCGATGCAGCCGACGCCTCTGCCTACATCGATAACTCCACCAGCGGATTTCATCAGGTCGCGACTTATCCGCTGTACCCGGGCATCCACTCCACGGCTTTTCGCCAATTCACCATTAATAAGGAACTGTGGGATGGCTTGAATGAAGCGCATCAGGTGGTGCCACGAGACGTGGTTCTACGCTGCCAATGACGATGTTCGCCGACAGCTTGATTTGCAAGACCGCATGCAAGTCGCCAAAGACAGCGCCGGCACTGACATCACGGTCATCGGCTGGGCGCAGGAAGAGCGCAACAAGTTCCATGTGATCGCCACCAAGGCATGGGAGGACACTGCTGCCATGTCACCTGAAGCGAAGGTTGCTCTGGATGCGCACTACCCCTTCATGAAGACTATCGGTCTTCTGGATCAGCAGTTGAACAACCGGTCGGCGACTTGCTCGTCGACCGGTCAATCTCCAGCGGAGCACCATGTTACAAATTTTCATAGAACGCGTTGGGCAGTTGAGCGTTTTTATCGGTAAAGCCTGCGGCGTGTTTTATCTAGCCGCCATCGGCCTGTCAGTTTTCGAAGTCTTTATGCGGTACGCGCTCAATCAACCCACGTCTTGGACATCAGAGACCATCATGGTGATGGTTGCCACAGCATGGATGATGTGCGTTGGGGCTGTGACCCAGCAGCAAAGGCACATCACTGTGACAACGATGGAACTTTTGGTCGGGGACCGGATCTGGCGAAAAATAAAAAAAATTGCGATAGAAATTTCCATGGCCGGTGTCAGCGGCATGCTCATCATGCTCTGGGATCCGATGCTCAAAGTGCTGAAGTCACCGCAGACCACGGGCAGTGCATTTGACCCGCCGTCTCCCACCTACATCAAAACACTGTTTGTGGTGGCGGCTTGCCTGTACCTGCTGCAGCTCACTGCAAATCTGTTAACGCCGACCAATAAGCCGCAGCAAGCGGCTGGAAAAGATCTCACCTAATGGGAATAGAATTAATTACGCTGGCGATTATCGTCGCCTTGTTCACGCTCATGGCCATCGGTGTCCTTCTGGGTGCATCGACCATGCTCATATCAGTCACTACCGCCTATTTTGCCTTCGGTAGCAATGGTTTTGTTCTGGTGACATCCGCTGTCACCAAGGTCATGGACAAACACGCCCTGATAGCCGTGCCTTTCTTTGTGTTCATGGCGAACAGCATGGAGCGATCGGGCATCGCCAGGGAGATGTTCAAATCGATGGCTATCCTTGGCGGCCAGATGCGCGGTGGGGTAGCGGTTCAGACTTGTCTTGTATCGCTCATTCTGGCGGCCATGTCCGGTATCGTGGGCGGCGAGATTGTTCGTGATGAACATTCAGATCTACATGCTGTCACCGCCCTTTGGCCCGGCCTGTTTTTATCTGAAATCCGTGGCGCCAAAAGATGTCACCCTGCAGGAGATATTCTTGGCGGTCTTGCCCTTCATCCGGCTGCAGATTATCGGCCTTGCACTGGTCATGGTTTTTCCGCAAATCGCTCTTTTTCTGCCCGGGCTCTGATCGAGGTTATTGCAATGGATTTACGCGACGAAGAACCCAAATTCAAAGTCTATGAGTTCGGCTGGTGGCCAGAAATAGTAGGCGCAGCAGCGGTGGTGTTGTCGCTTTGGTACCTGATCACGTATGCTCGTGGATCACTGTAGACCGTATTTTCAATCATTTTTAGAACAGATCAAAACTATGGAATCTTACTCGATTGCTTCAATCCCAGCCGATGGCATCGGTCTCGAGGTGGTTGCCGCCGGCCTGCAGGCGCTCGACGTCCTGGCCAAACGCGACGGTGGGTTTAGAATAGACGTAACGGAATTTGACTGGAGCTCTGAGCGCTATAAAAGGACAGGGAGTTTCATGCCCGAGGACGGCATAGAGCAGCTCAAAAATTTTGATGCCATTTTGTTTGGCGCGGTGGGGGCGCCGGATGTACCCGACCACTTGAGCCTCTGGGGGCTGCGCTTGCCCATCTGCCAGGGCTTCGATCAATACGCCAATGTGCGCCCCACACGCATACTGCCGGGCATCAAGGCACCGCTCGCGGGCATTGGCCCTGGCGATCTGGATTGGGTGATCGTGCGTGAAAATTCCGAGGGCGAATACGCCGGCATGGGGGGCAGGGCGCACCGCGGCTTGCCAGAGGAGGTGGGCACAGAAGTGGCGATTTTCACCCGCGTTGGGGTGACGCGCATCATGCGCTACGCCTTCAAGCTGGCGCAATCTCGACCGCGCAAGCTGCTGACCGTGGTCACCAAATCAAACGCGCAGCGGCACGGCATGGTGATGTGGGATGAGATAGCTGCAGAAGTGTCTCTAGAGTTCCCGGACGTCAGCTGGGACAAGATGCTGGTGGACGCCATGACGGTGCGCATGGTCAAAGACCCCAAGGGCCTAGACACCATCGTCGCGACCAACCTACATGCCGATATTCTCTCTGATCTGGCGGGTGCACTCGCGGGCAGCCTGGGTGTGGCGCCCACGGCGAACATCGATCCTGAGCGGCGTTATCCCTCCATGTTTGAGCCCATTCACGGCTCGGCATTTGATATCACCGGCAAGGGAATCTGCAACCCTGTCGCGACCTTCTGGACGGTCGCTCAGATGCTCGAGCATTTGGGGGAAGGGCAGGCGGTGGGGCGTATGATGCGCGCGATGGAGAAGGTCTGCAGCGACGGTGTGATGACCCCGGACGTGGGCGGCACTGCCACCACGCAAGAAGTCACGGATGCTGTGTGTGAAGCCATCCGCGGAGCGAACATCTGAGGCCATTGACCTAAAAGAGGGCGAAGGCGCGGCGATGCAGATGATCGCCGCGTCGGTTTGTGTGCCTAAAACTTGACCCTGAGATCGACCATCTAAGCACCGCCCCAGGCAATACCAAGGGCTGTTGCTCGTCGGTCCTCAGTGAACGTCGTAGTAGATAACTTCACTGTGGCGCCCATTGGCACTTAAGTTGGTGCACTTGCGTGGGCTGCTAAAGGGCTTACCGTCTCCGCCGGGGCAGTAGGCTTCGTCCACTGTCCAGCAGGTTTCACCCGGCATG
This sequence comes from Granulosicoccaceae bacterium, assembly GCA_033852095.1. Taxonomy (GTDB): domain Bacteria; phylum Pseudomonadota; class Gammaproteobacteria; order CALCKW01; family CALCKW01; genus CALCKW01. Next base: position 33,264 of record JAWSVD010000137.1, read on the forward strand.
GTGTCGCCAACCTGGCCGTCCCAGCCGTTTTGGTAGGGGACGCGTGCCGCGTAACCGAAATAGGAGCTGCTCCAAGTGACATAGGCAGAGGTCGGCCAGCTGACTTGACCTGTGTTTTGGTTGTTGATTCCCACCTGGCGGCATTGCAATTTCACGGTGACGTGCGCGTTATTGGATTTTCCGTCTGAGTTCCAAGGTGTGAAGTGCGTGACATCACCCACGGTGGCCAGATCTCCGCCACCCAGATCGATGACGGTGCCGCTGCCGTCTTCTATCCACAGGCTCTGCTCGTAGTCGTAATACCACAATGGCACAATGTCTCCGGCCACGAGTTGCATGCCCAGGCCGTCATCGGTGGGTTTCAAGGTCAGGTCCATGGGCAGGGTGATCTGAGCGGTAGAGCCTTCCTTTAGCTGCAGTTCGTTGTCACCTTGCCTGAAGGTGAAATCAGCCATTCCGTAGCTGTGAATGGTTTGCTCTGTGTCGTCTGCAGTGCGGGCTTCGAAGCCGCCGGGGAAAAGCATACGCTGTTCTTCGTCGCTGACATCGACAGCCGTTATAAAAACATCCACCTCGCCTGTGACGGGGTTGCCCTCTTCATCAATCAACGAATCCGCATTGACCGTGACTGTAGCGCCGGTCTGCCCCGTTGCAACACCGCCGGTACCGGCGTTGATTTGACCCGCCGCTACCATGGGCATGAGGGTGATGGTCTGGGCGCTGTCGCTGCCCAGATCCGCTATGGCGCTGGCTTTTTGCTGGCGCATATAACCGTCGGCAATGACCGTGACGATGCGGTTGTCGCTGCTGTTAGCAATGAAGCTCACTTTGCCGTCACCGGAAGTGACAGCGTTGTCTCCCGCCATACTGACGGCGGCACCAGAAATGGGGTCGCCTGCGAGATTGCGCACACTGACGCTTATGCTGGTTTCTGTGGCTTCTGGCTCTGTGACCGCAGCGGCTTGTTTGTCACTGCCCGAACAGCCGTAGAAAGAGAAGGCGGCCAAACTGATGCCTAATACTTTGAGTGATGTTTTCAGTGCGTTTGCGTGAATTAAAACGGCCATTGAATATACCCTGTTTGAGCTCGATGATTTTCCTATCGGCAATAGGGATGCAAATCTAAATGGTCAAAATGCACGCGGCATATGGGTGTTTCTAATTAATATTAGAAATCGTTTGAATCACTCGATCTGGCATATGAAACGGGGGTTTTCAAGTTGACTAATACTGAAGCACAAGACCGGCCCTGGTTATTTCGCCGTCTGTTGCTTGAGGGGTGAGTTGCTGTCGTGGGCATTGGCCAGTAGTCAGCGCGTGAAGTGGTAGCGGGTGTTGGGCCACTGACCGTAAATACCTTTATCCTAATTCGCGTCATCAGTGCAATGAACGCTGCAGCGCTGCAAAATTCTGACTGGCCATGTTATTCGGGGTTATAGACACAGACAAGAACCGCTTCAATCAGTATTTGTGCAGCTTGAAATTATGTATTCCTGGGCAACGGCCTAGACTCAATCGGGCTAAGTGCACCGGTCAATCGCATCATTGGCGGTTTATTGATATAGTATGTATATACATTTTTCTAGCAGTTGTCATTGTTTATGTCTGGATCGAAAAAAAAGTCACACTTGAAGGACGGGCAGTTACTGATCAGGATCAAAAAGGAAGAGCGTGATCAGTTTATAGCGTTGTGTGAAAGCCTCGATACCTCTGCTGCTCGCGAAATTCGACACTTTATTCGTCGTTTTATCAAACGACAAACTAAACAGTGAGCGGTTTCGCCCTGTTGCTTGAAGTGCTGGGTGCCGTGGCCTTGTTGCTCTGGGCCGTGCGCATGGTTAAAACAGGTATTCAGCGTGCTTGGGGGAACCAGCTCAGGGAGCTGCTGAACGGGGCGAACAACAGCCGAATTGGCGCGGCTGCGGCTGGCTTATGCCTTGCGATGATGCTGCAGAGCGCGACAGCCGCTTCGCTGCTGTCTCTGTCATTGGCTTCGATGGGGGCGCTGAGCACACTTTCTGCTCTGGCAGCGTTTCTAGGTGCCGAAATTGGCTCGACCTTGGTTGTGCAGGTTTTCAGCCATGACCTGTCCACACTGACTCCCGTGTTGTTATTGGTCGGGGTCGTCCTGTTCCTCAGCAGCGATGAACGCCAGCGTCGTCAGCTTGGCCGTGTAATCGTGGGGTTGGGTTTGCTCTTGCTGTCGCTCGACATGATCGTCGCCACCGCCACCGAACTGCGACAGAGCGCGGCACTTCCGCTGATGTTCGAGGCCTTGGCCAAGGAACCGATGCTCGCCTTTGTGATTGCCGTTGTTATCACCTGGTTGTTCCACTCGACAGTGGCGGCGCTGTTGCTCACCATCGCGCTGGCCAGCAGTGGTGTCATCGATGTAGCGCTGGGTTTTGTCTTGGTGCTGGGTGCCAATGCGGGGGGCGGGTTTATTGTCTTGGCCTTGAGCCGCCACGAAAAAGAAGACGTGGCGGTTGTTCCACGCGCTAATCTGATTATTCGATTGCTGGGTGCTCTGATGTTTTTACCTTGGGTCGATTCCATTCAGCCTTGGCTCCTGTCTTTGGGGGCCAGTGATCCCGCTGCGCAACTCGCTTGGTTTTATACCCTTGTAGGCGTGACCATCTCTTTGTGCTGTCTGCCCTTTCTGCCCGCCATTCTGCGATTGTCAGAGCGTTTGAGCCCGGCCGGCCAAAAGACGATAGAACAGTCCGCCGTGGATCCGCGCGCTGTGCTCAGTCGCGCCAGCAGCAGTGACGCGGACACGTCGCTCAATCACGCGACCCGCGAGGTTTTGCACCTGGCTGAAAGAGTTGAAGCCATGTTGGGATGCGTACCTGAAATGTTTGAAGCAGAACAGGTGAGACTGGTTCCAGATCTACAAAGTTTGGAAGATGAAGTGGATGTGCGCAGTCACGCGCTAAAAGAATACCTGGTCTCCATTGACCCAGAAAAACTCGATGAGAACGGCAACAGGCGGTGCCTAGCGGTGCTGGCTTTTTGTGTCACGCTTGAGCAGGCGGCTGACATGGTAGAGCAATCACTGCGGGTGCAGGCCATCAAAAAGATTAAACGTAATTTGGTGCTGTCGAACGAGGGCTGGTCGGAGCTGCAGGCTATGCACGAGCAACTGATGTCAAACATGCACTTAGCCCTGCACGTGATCATGACTGAAGATCTGAACTCGGCCCAGCAACTGCTGCTGGCACACGGTCGGTTTCATTTGCTGGAGAGCAAATATTTCGCCAAACATTTGATGCGTCTTCGCAGTGGCACAGAAGCGACGAGAGCGAGCAGTTCCCTGCACTTGGATGTGATGCGGGTGTTGGCACAAATTAACGCACTGATGACCAGCGTGGCTCAGCCCATGGTGCAAGGGGGCAGGCCTTACACGGTCGTCAGCGCTGTTGCAGGGAAGTGATCGAGGCTTGTAGCAGCTGCACTACAGCGGCATCTTGTTACTTTAAAACTGCAGTTCTGGCCAAGGGCTGCGCAGCAGAGAGTGTATTCGTCATGAGGGAGAGTAAATGAAAATCCGAGCGGCGCAGTCAAGCGAGGCCGATACCCTGAGCCGGATTGCCATGCGCTCAAAAGCTTATTGGGGGTATTCGGAAGATTTTATGGCGGCTTGTGTCGACGAGCTGTCCGTGTCGGCGGCGGATATCGCACGCGATGATTTCCACTGTAGCGTGGCTGCTGACGGTGATGTGGTGCTCGGTTTTTATGTGCTGGAGAAACAACTGAAGGATCAAATCGAGCTGGGTGCGCTGTTTGTGGCCCCTGAGCACATCGGTGCGGGCGTTGGAAAAGCACTGATGGATAGCGCAAAACAACACGCTGTCGATCTGGGCAGCGTGATTCTGGCTATCCAGGGCGATCCGAACGCTGAAAAATTCTATCTGGCAGCTGGCGCTGTACTGACCGGCCGCAAAGCATCAGAGAGCATTGCGGGTCGCTTCCTGCCAACTTTTGAAATCACACTTATTCCTGAGCGCAGCAGGTGATTAGCTGTGGAAACCGGAGGGCCTAGAACCCTCCGGAATCGCCGCTTGAAATGAGCGCTACACATTCTGATCGCATTGGTGGGCTATTGAACCTGGCTGCATTGTCAGGTGTTATTGCTCAGCAGTCGAGGGTGTTGTTTCGCTCCCATTCACTGAGGTGGCTGCAGTAGCTGTCCCAGTCTTGTCGTTTTAATTTACAGAACGCGTCCACCAGTTCATCGCCCAGACCTGCCCTGAGGGTGGTGCTCTCGTGCAAACGCCGCAGTGCGTCCAGTAGATTCAAGGGAAGCTTTTTGGCGCCGTCGGCCGCCTGTGGGTCGGCGTACATGTCATTGCTCATGGGCTCGCCAGGGTCGAGCTGCTGCTCCAGCCCGTGCAGGCCTGCGGCGAGTATGCCCGCGTGCATCAGGTAGGGGTTGACCGCGCCGTCCATCAAACGCAATTCAAAGCGGCCAGGTGCTGGCACGCGGATCATGTGGGTGCGGTTGTTGCCGGCGTAGGTCACGGTGTTGGGGGCCCAGCTTGCCCCCGATCGTGTTTGCGCGCTGTTGAGCCGCTTGTAGCTGTTGATCGTTGGGTTGAAAACGGCCGTCAGAGATTCGGCTGAATCCAGTACACCGCCCAGGAAATGATAGGCCATTGGGCTCAGCTCCAGCCCGCGTTTGTCACTGCCATCATCTTGCGCAAACAGGTTTTGTTTGCCTTCCAGATCCCACATCGAGACGTGCGCGTGGCAACCGTTGCCGGTTAAGTCGGCAAATGGTTTGGGCATAAAGGTGGCACGCATGCCGTGCTCTTCGGCGAGGGTTTTGACCATGTACTTGAAGAACACGTGTTGATCCGCCGTTTTCAGCGCATCGTCGTAATTCCAGTTCATCTCGAACTGGCCATTGGCGTCCTCGTGATCGTTTTGATAGGGCCCCCAGCCCAGCGTTAACATTGAGTCACAGATGTCTTTGATCACCGGGTAGCGGCGCATCAAGGCTTGTTGGTCATAACAGGGTTTCTGTTGGGTATCGAGGGGGTCAGAGAGGGAGGTGCCGTCGCTGTCGATGAGCATAAACTCGGGTTCGACACCCGCCTTCATGCGCAGGCCCAGTTTCTCTGCGCGTGCCAATTGTTTTTTCAGTGCAACCCGCGGTGACGCCTCGACGGGTTTGCCGTCCATCCACAGGTCTGCGGCGAGCCAGCCGATCTCCGGTTTCCAGGGCAGCTGAATCAGGCTGTCGGGATCGGGTAGGCCAAAGAGATCCGGGTGCGCGGGTGTCATGTCCAGCCAGGCGGCGAAGCCCGCAAAGCCCGCACCGTTTTTTTGCATGCCCGCGATCGCTTCGGCGGGCACAAGCTTGGCGCGCAAATTCCCGAACAAATCCACAAAGCTGATCAGAAAATATTTGATGCCTTTTTCTTGTGCTACTTCGCTCAAATCAACGGTCATTTTATTTCCTTGGTTCGAAAGTGGATCTTGCACGGGGTACTACCGGGTACTGCATTTGGCGGCTCAGCGCTCTTGTGCTGGTCTGTGTGCCTGCTTAACGAATGTTTCTTAGAGCGGGTTTTGGCCCGGTATCCATTGCGTGCCTGCCAGTGGCACACCGGCCATCGCCGCGGCCTCGATCGTCAGCGCCACCAGGTCTTCGGGTTCTAAGTTGTTGACGTTGGACTTGCCGCAGGCACGCGCCAGTGTCTGGGTTTCAAGGGTCAGTACCTTGAGGTAGTTGCTCAATCGTTTGCCCGCTTCCACCGGGTCCAGTCTGGCCGCGAGCTCCGGGTCCTGGGTGTTGATGCCAGCCGGGTCTGCGCCGTCCTGGTAGTCGTCGTAGAAGCCCGCACTGGTGCCGAGCTTGTTGTATTCCTCTTCGTGTTCGGCGTTGTTGTCGCCCAGGGCGATCAGCGCTGCGGTGCCGATGGAGACGGCGTCGGCGCCCATCGCCAGGGCCTTGGCCACGTCCGCTCCGCTGCGGATGCCGCCGGACACGATCAGCTGCACGGTGCGGTGCATGTCCAGCTCCTGCAGTGCCTCTACCGCTTGGCGCACGGCGGGCAGTGTGGGAATGCCCACGTGCTCGATGAACACCTCTTGTGTGGCTGCGGTGCCGCCTTGCATGCCGTCGACCACGACCACATCGGCGCCGGCTTTGACCGCCAGCGTGACATCGTAGAAGGGTCGCGAGGCGCCTATCTTCACGTAGATGGGTTTTTCCCAGTTGGTGATTTCACGCAGCTCTTGGATCTTGATCTCCAGGTCATCGGGGCCGGTCCAGTCCGGGTGCCTGCAGGCGGAGCGCTGGTCAATGCCCTCGGGCAGGTTGCGCATGTGGGCGACGCGCTCGGAAATTTTCTGCCCCAGCAGCATGCCGCCGCCGCCGGGTTTGGCGCCTTGGCCCACCACGATTTCGATGGCGTCGGCCTTGCGCAGGTCGTCTGGGTTCATGCCGTAGCGCGAGGGCAAGTACTGATAGACAAGGTGCTTTGACTGGCCGCGTTCTTCAGCTGTCATGCCGCCGTCACCGGTGGTGGTGCTGGTGCCTGCCATGGAGGCGCCGCGGCCCAGGGCCTCTTTGGCTTGGGCGGAGAGTGCGCCAAAGCTCATGCCGGCGATGGTGATCGGAATGTCCAGGTGCAGCGGTTTGCTGGCGAAGCGTGAGCCCAGCACAACGTCTGTTCTGCAGCTTTCACGGTAGCCCTCGAGTGGGTAGCGCGACATGCTAGCACCCAACAACAACAGGTCATCAAAGCAGGGCACGCAGCGGCGTGCGCCAAAACCTCGGATATCGTAGATGCCGGTGCGCGCGGCGCGCTCTATCTCGGCGATGACGGGGCGTGTAAACGTGGCGGATTCACGCATCCAGCTGGTGTCTGTCATGTGCTTAAATCCTTGTTCAGTAGGCGGATGCGTTGTCCACATCGAAATGGTAGAGCTGCCGCGCCGAGCCGTAGCGGCGGAATTCATCGACGGCGAGGTCGTCGATACCGGCCCCTTGCAGCAGTGCGCGCAGTTGTTCTTTGTGTTCGGCTCGCATGTCTTTCTCCACGCAGTCGGCGCCCAAGCTCTTGACCGTGCCGCGCACGTAGAGGCGGGCCTCGTAGATGGAATCACCCAGTGCGTCGCCGGCGTTGCCGCAGACCACCAACGTGCCACTCTGGCCCATGAAGGCGCTCATGTGGCCGACATCGCCGCGTACGACTATGTCCACGCCCTTCATGGAGACGCCGCAGCGGGCGGAGGCGTTGCCTTCGATGACCACGCTGCCGCCGTGTCCAGACGCGGCGCAGTATTGGGCGGCGTTGCCCGTGACCCGCACGCTGCCGGACATGATGTTCTCTGCCAAGCCCGGCCCTGCGTGACCTTTGACGTGTATGTGCGCGTGCTGGTTCATGCCGCCGCAGTAGTAGCCAACATTGCCGTCAATGGTGATGTTGTGCAGCTGGGTGGCGCCCACCGCGACGGCGTGTTTACCCTTGGCGTTGACGGCGGTGATCTGCGTGGCCGCATCGTGGGGTTGTTGCAGGTGTTGGTTCAGCGAGCGCACGCCGTCAGTTAAATCGAAGCTTGTCATTGCACCGCTCCGTTTTTGTCCCAGCTGTAGACCCGCGCCGGTTCGGGCTCCCAGACATTGGCGTGCTCTATACCCGGCAGCTGTTCCAGCGCCCGAAATTCCGAGGCCATTGCAACCCAGTGCTCGGTCTCTGCGAGCACGGCGGGTTTGCAGGCGATGGGGTCGCGCAAGACCGCAAAGCCGTCGCGGGAGCCAACCGCAAAAGTATAAAAGCCGTCCAGGTCTTCGAGCGAGGCCTCCAGCGCTTGTGTCAGCGTATCGCCCTGTTGCATGCGATAACTCAAATAACCCGCAGCGACTTCGGAGTCGTTCTCGGTCTGAATGTTGACGCCGCGGCGTTGTAATAGGCGCCGCAGTCTGTTGTGGTTGGAGAGCGATCCATTGTGTACCAGACACAAGTCCGGCCCGGTGGAGAAGGGGTGCGATCCGGCCGTGGTCACGGCGCTTTCGGTGGCCATGCGGGTGTGGCCCAGGGCGTGGCTGCCGCTCATGGCGCTGAAGCCGTGGTCTTGAATGAAGTCGCTCGGGTGCTGCGCTTCTTTAAAAATGACCATGCGCTCGCCGCTGCTCATCAGCGTGGCATCAGGTGCCGCAGTTGTGATGAGTGCGAGCACCGATTCAGGGTTGTTTGTTTGGCAGACCACGTGGCGTGCGACGCGTCTGGTTTGAACCTCGCTGAGCTGCTTGCTGAGCAGGGCCATCAGTTGCTCGGCGTGCTGGGCACTCTGGCAACGAAAGCAGAGTTTTTGCCCGTCCCCTTCGTCACTGTATATAGCAACCCCGGCGCTGTCCGGTCCGCGCTCCCCCATCTGCGCCAGCATGCCGGCGATGTGACTGCCGAGCTGTTCTGATACTTGCGGATGTTTAGCGAACAAGCCCACAATTCCACACATCTCAACCACCGCAGTCGCTCTTGAAGTAGCGTCTCAGTGTACAGAGTGCGGCAGAGGAAACAAGCAGCATATGAAATAATATTTCATGTGGTGAATGATGCTTGCGGTGGGTTTGCTGGCTGAATCAGCCCTCAGTGCCGTCTGTGCGCACCATGAATGACAGGAGTTCGACCGGCAGTTTCAGCAGTTCTTCGGGCCCGTGGGGGGCGTCGGCGTCGAAGAAAAGCGAATCACCGGGCCGCATGTGGTAAATCTGGCTGCCCACGCGGTAGCGCGCCTCACCGCTGAGCAAATAAAGAAACTCCTGCCCCGAATGCTGGAACAGGGGGAAGACTTCGGAGTCTGATGTCAGCGTGACCAGGTAGGGTTCGATCAGTGTTTTCTGGCCAATACTGTGACCGAGCAAGCGGTACTCATGCCCTGATCGACTGCCGCGCCGTTCGATGGGCAGGCCTTCGCCGGCGCGCACAAAACTGGCGTCGCGCTTTTCTTCAAAGCGACGAAACAGCGCCGTGACTGGGACATTCAGTGCGCTGGAGAGGGCGCGCAGCGTGGCGAGAGAGGGGGAGGTTAGCCCGTTCTCTATTTTGGATAACATGCCAGGGGACACACCGGCGCTGCGGGCCAATTCGGCCACGGTATTGCCCAGAGACAGGCGGTATTCACGCACCTGTTGGCCGATGGCGCGTTCTAGCTCGGCGGGGGCGGCGTCTGTTGGCGGTGGCGAGCTTTGCGTGGTTTCGGCTTTGTTTTTGCTGGCCGCAGCGCTGGTCTTTTTCTTCATGTTGCCATCTTAGCAGTGTGCGCAGCTCCAGTGCAGTGCCGCCAACCGCGTTGCGGCCACGAATGGCCGCTGTGGCCTCAACTGTGTTTCGCGTGCAGGCTTTTCCAGATGAGCGGCAGCACCAGCGCCAACAGCAGGGCGGCCAGCAGATAGGGCGCACCGGGCATGGACAGAGCAGCACCCTCTGATGTGAAGTAATAAAAAATGCCGGTGTAGATGGCCGGCGTGATGACATTGGTCGCCGCCATCAGGCTGGCGAGCACGCCTTGCAGTTCTCCTTGCTCATCATCGCTCACGCGACTGGACATGATAGCGCTGAGCGCAGGCGTTGCCAGTTCGCTGAGAGCAGCCAGCGGCAGCAGCGCAAAGGCGAGCCAGCCCACGTTTACAAACGCAAACAGAAAGGCCCCCACAATGGCGGTGCTCACGCCAATGATCACCGCGCGCGACTCGCCAAACCGCGCGACGATGCGGTGCATCAACAGCCCTTGTGAGCAGGCCATGCAAACCCCGTAGAGCGCCACTGATAACCCGATGGTCTGCGCGCTCCAGCCGAAGTTTGCGTTGCCCCAGTAGGGCCAGATGACCGGGTAGACGTGGCCGCCAAGTGCGAACAACAAATAGCCGAGCAACAGCGGTCCGAGCGCGGGTAACTTGATGGCGCGTTGAATGGCTTTGAAGGGGTTGGCGCGCGGCCAGTTGAAGGCGCGTCGGCGACTCGCCGGCAGGGATTCTGGCATGAAGAAGTAGCCGAACAGAAAGTTGGCGGCGGACAGCAGGGCTGCCAGCATGAAGGGTGCGCGCACATCCCATTCGCCGACAAAACCGCCGAGCGCTGGTCCAAAGACAAAACCCAGACCGAACATGGCGCCCAATTGACCGAAGCGCTTGGCGCGCTCGTCGGCGGGGCTGATGTCGGCGACGTAAGCGGTGGCGGTGGCGTGGGTGGCGCCGGCGATGCCCGCGATGGCGCGGCCCAGAAGCAGCAACCACAAGGTGTTGGCGAAGCTGAGGATGACGTAATCCAGCGCGAGTGCCGCCAGAGAAATTAAGATGACAGGACGTCGACCAAAGCGGTCGGAGAGGTTGCCCAGTAAGGGGGAAAACAAGAACTGCATCAGCGCGTAGACAGTGGCCAGCGCGCCACCCCAGAGCGCCGCGTCACTGATGTTGCTGTAGCCGAGGGACATCAACAGCTCGGGCATGACGGGGATGATGATGCCAATGCCCATGGCGTCCAGCGCGACGGTGCAAAGCGCAAAGCGCATGCCCGCTTTTGTGTTTTTCATGGAGCGCTTATTCCCCGGCCTTGATGATCTGCCGCAAGCCGATAATCGCCAGCGCGGCACAGGCAGCCATGGCGACGTACATGGGGGTAGCGCTGTCGCTTAGCGCGGCGCCCAGCACCAGGGTCAATACCACGCCCATGCCCAGGTACACCATGCCCAGCAGGCCCGATGCATTGCCTGCCAGCTCAGGCACGAGGCCGAGGGCCGCTGCGTTGACGTTGGGAATGCTGACGCCGTTGCTCATGGCAACCAGCAGCATGGGGGCAAACAGACCGAGCGGGTGCTGTACACCGGCGAGCAGCCAAAAGGCCAAGGTGCCAATGACGGCGAGCACAACCCCAATGCTGAGCATGCGGGTGGTGCCGATGGTGCTGGAGAAGCGTCCGGCGAAGAGGTTGCCCGAGATATAACCGATGGCCGTCATTGCAAACCAGCCGCCGTAGCTGGAGGCGCTGTGGTCGCGCAGCGTCATCATGATGTACGGGGCGCTGCTGAGAAAACTGAAATACAAGCCCACGGAGCCGCACAGCAGCAGCGAGTAACCGATGAAAGCGGGCGAGGCAAAGAGCGTGCGCGAAGCGCTGATAAAACCCACGGCTTGCTGGCCCTCGGGGCGCGGTTCGCGGGTTTCGTGTTGGGTGCGCCAGGCGCTGTAGGCTGCCGCCAGGCCGAGCAAGGCCAGCAGCGCATGCACCCAGCGCCAGCTGGTGGCGTCGGTGATCCAGCCGCAGACGGCTGGCGCCACCATCGGCACCACCATGGTGGCCGTGGTCAGGTAGCCGATCACGCTGGCCGCCTTGTTGCGATCAAAGACATCGCGCACGATGGTGCGTGGGATGGCCATGCACACCGCGGAGCCAGCGCCCTGCAATGCGCGAGCGACCAGCAGCAGCTCGATGCTCGGGGCCCCCGCGGCCAGCGCGGAGCCGGCGGCAAAGATCAGCAGGCCGATGATGCTCACCGGACGGCGACCGATGCGATCCGCCCAGTTGCCGGCGATCGGCTGGGCGAACATGGTGCTCAGCAAATACACGGTGAGCAGCAGCTGCACCTGCCCTTGGCTCGCCAGCAGATCCTGCATGATGGCGTTGTTGGCGGGCAAGACGCCGTTCATGCTGATCGGCGCCAGCCCCGAGACAAAAATAAGCAACCACAAGGGCGGGAGGGACTTGCGGTATTGCTTGAGGTGCTGCATCGGGTGCTCGGATTCAAGAGGCGAAAGTGGACTGATCGAGTGTACGCCGATCCCGCGCAGAAGACGTGTTTATTCTCGATAAATGCAGGTGAAGGCATACGCGGCTGGCTTCCCGCTGGTCGACGCGTCCGCGCCCTGTCCACGCGTGTTTTCTCGTGCTCGCGCAGGTCTGATTCACCGGCGCTGTGGCGTTGTGCAAATGTGTGTAAATTAGTTTGAATCCAAACTAAATCTGGCAATAGAATGCTGCATGAAAGAGAACCTTGAAAACCTCCACCCCTTTTTGCATGCGGCCACGTTGCTGGAGAAGCGCGTGGAAACGCAGCTTGTCTCGACGGGTGTGCGCCACAGACAGGGTCTGGTGCTGGACGCGCTGGCGCGCTCAGGTGAGCTGTCACAGCGGCACTTAGCAAAGCAGTTTGATGTGACACCGGGCAGCATGAGCACCATGGTAGATCGGCTGCAGCGCGCGGGTTATCTGACGCGCCACCGCGACCCCGGTGACCGCCGCCGCGATCTACTGGCGTTAACGGCAAAAGGTGAGCGCGTGCTGGACGATGTGCGCCAGGTCTGGCAGCAGGCCGATGAGTTTGTCGCTGCGGTGCTCGGTCAGGAGCGGCCGGAGCTTTTCGGCAAGTGGGTTGTGGCTATCCGAAATTCACTCGGCGGTTCCAATCCAGAGGACGGGGCGGCTGCGCTTTCAAGGGATGATAGAGGCCGGTAGTTGGCCGGATGCCGCCGTGCGTTCCCGCCGTGGCTGCAGTCACGTTGTTGAATTCAAAATTTTTTTACTAAAGGAAATATTAGATATGAAAGCTGTCGTTCGAGTGACCGGGCTGGCCTTGGCTGTTGTGCTGGCTTCGCCGTTGGCATACGCAAACGAGGCCGGTGTTGAGATCATGTTAGCCGACGCCCTCGATGAATCTCGTGGCTATTGTTTGGACATTGCCGGAGGTCGTGGCACAGACGCTCCGCTGGATAAAGGGCTGCAGGCGCACACCTGTTACAACTACACCGGTGAGCTCTCCGCTGATCAGAGTTTCGATGTCGCTAAATTCGGTCAGGGGCAGTTTTACATCCCGTACTACGACGTGTGTATGGCGGTGGCCACGGTCGAGGTCGGTGCTGCAGTTGTATTGGCCAGCTGCACCGGCGCGGAGGGTCAGAAGTTCTCACTGGTGGAGAGCGGCCAATTGACGGCGCAGGCTGATGCCGCGTTGTGTGTCACCGTCAGCAGCACAGAGAAGCGCGAAGGCCGCGGCAGCTCCCCGGTGCACGTGATGCGCCCGCTGTCTCTTCAGGCTTGTGATGAGGCGGAAGCGGCGTACCAAACCTGGAAAATCAACACGCTCTGAGGCTGTTCGAAGCCCGTGAAAGCGGCCAATACGCTGGCTGCGGGAAAGGCCGCTATCTGCCGGAGGCGGCCTTTTTCATGCGACTCAACAAATGCAAAATCAGGCGTTTGCGCGCGCAGCGAGAATAACGCCTCTGCAGCTTGTAGGGTGGGCGCACCTGCCGCTGAGTCGGCCCCGCGTTTGCCGCCGCGTCAAACTGAGATGAACTGAAACAACAGCCCCACCAACACAGAGCCAATTGCCGCAACACCTAAGTAGATCGCAAACGTGCTGCTGCGCACCAGACCCCAGACGCCGACCACGGCAGGGATGCAGGTGACACCGCCCGCCACCATAAAGGACAAGGCGGCCCCAGGTGGCAGACCAGCATCCAGCAGGCCGCGCATCAGCGGGATGGCCGCGTAGCCGTTGAGGTAGGCGGGCACGCCCACCAGTGCCGCCAGTGGGATGGCCGCGTAACCCAGGGTGTTGAGATCAGCCACCAGCGCCTCCAGCGGTACCCAGCGCAGCATCACCGCCTCCAGCAAGAACGCCAGCAACAGCCATTTGCTCAGAAACAGCACCATGCGCACCGCTTCATCGATAAATGCTGCGCGGCGCGTAGCATCTTGCCAAAAGCGCCAGACGATCTGCTCGGAGGGTGTGTCCGAACTGCTGCCGCAGCAACTGTTCTCACTCTCGTGCACGTGCATCTGGGCTCGCAGCGGCTGGAGCAGCATCCCGCGCGATTGCAGCGCCATCACGGAGACGCCGCCCAGCAGGCCAATGCCAATCGCGGCACTGAGCTTGGCCAGTGCAAGCTGTGCACCGAGCATGTTCCAGGTGAGGATCAGCATCTCGGGGTCAATGACGGGGGATGCCAGCCAAAAGGCCATGACGGGCGCCAGCGGTGCACCGGCCGCGAGCATGCCCGCGATCAGCGGGATCACACCGCAGGAGCAAAAGGGCGAGAGCGCACCGAACAGGGCGGCGGTGAGCACGGCCCCGCGACCGCTCAGGGCACGGGCGACTGTTGCGTCCGCGCCGCTGGCTTTGACACCGGCAGCGATGCCGACGGACAGTAAAATAAAGGGCAGTGTCTGCGCATAGCTCGAGGCGGTGGCGCTCAGCAGCGGCAGCACGCTGGGCCACTCCGCCACTGCGGCGACCGCGAGTATGGCGGCAAAGGCCCAGAGTGTTTTTTCGCCTGCCAAGGTGTTCAGCAGCGCCCGAGGCGAGGGCAGGTGAAATACAGTGGCTGTGCTCATGGCGTATTCCTAGCACTGATCTGGTGGGCGAGGTGGTCTGTCTCCGCCTGCGGGTCGTCGGCACAGCAGTGTTCGGAGAGAAAGCTGATCACCGCGTCCATGTGCGGGTAGTGCGCACTGCAGTAGTGGCTTGTGCCCTCGCGTCGGCGCGTGATCAATGCGACCATTTCCAGGTGCTTGAGGTGGTGCGACAAGGTGGAGTTGGGGATGTCCAATTGGCGCTTTATCTCGCCCACTGCCAGGCCCTGATCGCCAGTGCGCACCAGCATCCGGTAGATCTCCAATCGGGTCGTATTGCCCAGGGCTTCAAGCCGGGCTGCTGTCGTTTCTAATTCGCTCATGTGTTCAGTATCGGCCTAAATTTTGATTTAATCAACTGTATTTCTAGAAGTATCGAAATAAAGAATTTAGCTGCCAGCCCCAGCGCTGCAGTTCCAGCCATGAGACTGGGTTGCAAAACCTGCACCGGGCGGAAAATGCGCTGTGGCGCGTCT
>JAWSVD010000138.1:0-7765 GCA_033852095.1 Granulosicoccaceae bacterium
CTCCCTTGCCTGAGGCAACCGCGATGATGTCTTTGACGATCTTCATGCGCTGCACACCGCGCTGCACTGTGTGCGGGATAATTTTTGTCTCGATGTTGACGAACACCGTCTCGACCCCGTCCAGTGCGCCGACGAGCTCTTTGACCTTGGCCGTGATCACGGGGTGCAGACTCTTGCAGGGAAAGCCCATTTCCAAGCCAACCTGCACGGCGCTGCCGTCCGCCTGCACGGTCTTGACCGCCTTGGCCTCCGGCAACGAACAGCCCAGATGTGGCTCTATGTAACTGGCCAACGCCTGCTCGACCGCCTTCTTATCAACACTCATACCCAAGCTCTCCGATGTTCGAACCGCGCAAAGCGCGCCAAACCACCAGAATACCACAGCGGAATAGGTGGGTATTTTATGGCGAATGAATGATCCGAAGTGACCGGCTGTCGTAGATATCGAATATCACCGCCCTTTTAATACTTGTTTATTGGAAACAAGTATTACAGGGTAAGTTATTGTTACTGCTAGTAATTAGCAACCACTTTCCATCGCCCGAAGAGCCTTATACTTGCTTTTTTGCGAAAGAGATAAATCACTTATTGGCAACCTTATAGGACCTCTTTTTAGGGCGCATGGACCCATGCGACAAACCTTGTCCAGCTAAAGCAGAACCTACAGAAAGCGCGGCTTGTCGTGGTATTCTGCGGGGCTACTAAATGTTCTATTGAGTCCGCGCCATGACTGCCCAGCCCCGCCGTAAAATTCTGATCACCAGCGCCCTGCCCTACGCCAACGGCCCCATACACCTGGGGCACATGGTGGAGTACATCCAGACGGATATCTGGACACGCTTTCAGCGCTTGCGCGGGCACGACGCAACTTGGGTGTGGGCATCAGACGCCCACGGCACACCGATCATGTTGCGCGCCGAAAAGGAAGGCACCACGCCGCAGGCCTTGATCGACGCCTATTACACGGCGCACAAAGCGGATTTCACGGATTTTCGCCTCTCTTTTGACAACTTCCACACCACCCATTCGGAAGAAAACAAAGAGTGCGCCGAGGGCGTGTACCTGAAGCTGAAAGATGCGGGCCACATCGCGGTGCGCACCATCAAGCAGCTGTACGACCCAGAAAAAGAGATGTTTCTCTCGGACCGCTACGTCAAGGGCACCTGCCCCAGCTGCGGCACCGAAGATCAGTACGGCGATAATTGCGAATCCTGTGCGGCCACTTACGATGCTACGGAGCTGAAGAACCCTGTCTCCCAAGTCTCGGGCGCCACACCGGTTGTGCGTGATTCCGATCAGCACTTCTTCCAACTCGGACACTTCACGGACATGCTGCAGGAGTGGACCACCGGCGGCCAGCTGCAGCCCGAGATAGCCAACAAGCTCAAAGAGTGGTTCGACAGCGGCCTGCAGGATTGGGATATATCCCGCAACGCGCCCTACTGGGGCTTCGAGATCCCCGGCTCTCCCGGCAAGTACTTCTACGTATGGCTGGACGCGCCGATCGGCTACATGGCCAGCCACCTGAACTACTGCAAGCGCACCGGCGCGGATTTCGACAGCGTCTGGGCCGAGGGCTCCGACACCGAGATGTACCACTTCATCGGTAAAGACATCGCGTATTTTCACACCTTGTTCTGGCCCGCCACGCTGCACGGCGCCGGCTACCGCAAGCCCACAGGCGTGTTCTGCCACGGCTTCCTGACTGTCGACGGCGCCAAGATGTCCAAATCCCGCGGCACCAGCTTCGAGGCGCGCACCTACCTCGATCACCTCGACCCCGAGTACCTGCGCTATTACTTTGCTGCCAAACTCAGCTCCGGCGTGGACGACATCGACCTGAACCTCGAGGATTTCACCGCCCGCTGCAACTCGGACATGGTCGGCAAACTGGTCAACATCGCCAGCCGCTGCGCCAGCTTCATCACCAAGCGATTCGACGGCCAATTGGCGGACAGCCTGCCCGACCAAGCGCTGTTCGACCGACTGGTCGACGAGGGCATCGACATTGCCGAGGACTACGAGAACCGCAATTTCAGCAGCGCCATGCGCCGCATCATGGCACTCGCGGATCTCGCCAACGGCTACATCGCCGACGCGGAGCCCTGGGTGAAGATCAAAGACGAGAGCAAGCTCGATGAGGTGCAGGCCGCCTGCACCCAGGGCATCAACATGTTCCGTCAGCTGGTCACTTACATCAAGCCTGTCACTCCTGACATCGCCGAGAAGACCGAGGCATTCCTCAACATCGAGCCACTGGTCTGGGACGACGCAGCCACCCCGCTGCTGGGCCATAAGATCAACAAGTTCAAGCCCATGATCAAACGCGTGGAACCCGCCACCATCGAGAAGATGCGCGAAGCGGCAGCACCAGTACCCGAGGCGCCTGTACTCAGCGGCCCGCTGGCGGACGACCCGATCAAAGACACCATCGACTTTGCAGCCTTCGATGCGATTGACCTGCGCATCGCATTAATCAGCGAAGCCAAGGCCGTGGAAGGCGCCGACAAGCTGGTGCAGCTCACGCTCGACATCGGCGGCGAAACGCGCAATGTGTTTGCAGGCATCAAAGCCGCCTACAAGCCCGAAGATCTGCAGGGCAAGCTGACCGTGATGGTGGCCAACCTTGCACCACGCAAGATGCGCTTCGGCATCTCCGAAGGCATGGTGTTGGCGGCGGGCCCGGGCGGATCCGAGCTCTACATCCTCGAGCCCAACAGCGGCGCACAACCGGGCATGCGGGTTAAGTAAGGGCGGGTATGATCGGGCAGGCTCCCACACTCTGTGAGAGCCAGCCGGATTTCCCTGCGCCACATCGAAGCTCCAGCGCGGGCGGTTTACCCTAGCGCCTTTCACCGGTTTCCCGATCCGAACTGTTCGTGGGAGCGGGACCCCGTCCGGCGAAAGCTAGAACACATCACGCAATAAAAAGCGCTGACGACTCCTCACTCGTCCGCGTCTGCGTGCACCCAACGACGCCACTGCAAACTGCAGCACTAGCCCGATTCTGCCACGCCGGATCAAACCCTCTTCAGGCAACAACACCAACGCTCGCGCAGCAGGAAATTCGGTATGGAGATAGCGACACATCTGCACCTCATCCCACGATTGGCAGCTCCGTGACTGTGGCATAATGACCGCCTTCCAAACGATTGAACTCAGCGCCTTTCATCCATGACAGAACTCGCCCTCACTCTGCTGGCCACCATCTTGGTCAACAACGTTGTACTGGTCCAGTTTCTGGGGCTCTGCCCTTTTGTGGGCGTGTCCAAGCGATTGGAGACGGCGCTCGGCATGGGCCTGGCCACCACCTTTGTGCTCACACTCGCCTCGGTCTGCGGCTACCTGCTGCACACCTACCTGCTGGAGCCACTGGACGCGGCGTGGCTGCGCACACTGTCCTTTATTGTGGTGATCTCCGTGGTGGTGCAGTTCACCGAGCTCGCGCTGCGCAAAACCAGCCCGGTGATGCACAACTTGCTGGGTATTTTTCTGCCACTGATCACCACCAACTGCGCCGTGCTCGGCGTGGCGCTGCTGGTGCTGCAAAAACAGAATTCTCTATTTGGTGCCGCCCTCTACGGCTTCGGCTCCGCACTGGGTTTCACTTTGGTGCTGGTGCTGTTCGCCGCGCTGCGCGAGCGACTGGAGGCAGCCGACATCCCCGCCCCCTTCCGCGGCAGCGCCATCGCGATGATCACCGCTGGCCTGATGTCGCTGGCGTTCATGGGCTTCGCCGGCCTGGGGTCAATCTAAGCCCATGCTTGCCATCGTCGTCTTCTCGCTCTTGTGCGCCGCCGCCGGGCTATTGCTGTGGTTTGCCGCACGCCGTTTTGCGGTCGAGGGCAACCCATTGGTGGACGAGATTGAAGCTGTCTTGCCGCAAACCCAATGCGCCCAGTGCAGCTTCCCCGGTTGCCGCCCCTACGCCGAGGCCCTGGCTAAGGGGGAAGCTGAAATAAACCAGTGCCCACCGGGCGGAGAAGCCGGCGTGCGCGCCCTGGCCGAACTGCTGGGCAAGGATGTCATCCCGCTCAACGTCGAGCACGGCGAAACCAAGGCCCCGCTGCTGGCGCTGATCGTCGAGGCCGATTGCATCGGCTGCACCAAGTGTATACAAGCCTGCCCCGTGGACGCGATCATGGGCGCAGCGAAACAGATGCACACCGTCATCGCCAGCGAGTGCACTGGCTGCGAGCTCTGCATCCCACCCTGCCCGGTGGATTGCATCGTGCTAGTACCCGCCACCGGGATCCAGCCATGAGCCGCGCATCGGTCTTCCACGGCGGGGTGCAACTGCCGCCGAACAAGGTGCCGGTGCAATTGCCAACCGCGCGCCTGCCGCTGCAGTTTCGTTATGACATCCCCCTGACCACGCGGGGCGGCCAGTACTCGGCGCCGCACGTGGAGCTGGGCAGCCAGGTACTGGGCGGCGAGCTGATCGCCGGTGGTCGCCAGCGCGTTGGGGTGCACGCCCCCACGTCAGGCACGGTGACCGAAATCCACGCCGAGGGCGAAGACAGGCGCATAGTACTGATAGCCGATGGCGAGCAACGTTCACTGCCCCCACGCGCCGCACTGGCGCCCGAGAATGCTACGCTGGATGACCTGCGCGAAGCAGGGCTAGCCGGGATGGGCGGCGCGGGCTTTCCCACCGCCGACAAGCTAAATGCCACGCAGCAACACCCACCGAAGCTGCTGATCATCAACGCCGTCGAGTGCGAACCACAGATCAGCTGCGACGCACAGTTGATCGCCGAGGACTGCGAAACCCTGCTGCTCGGCGCCGACTGGTTGCGGCGCTTTGTGGGGGCGACTGCTTGCAAAATCGTGCTGGAAGAGCACAACAGCAGCAGCAAGAAGACACTCGACAGGGCGCTGCTACAGAGCGGCTACCCTCACCTGAGCACCGTTTCCGTGCCGACCCGCTACCCCGCAGGCAGCGAGCGACAGC
This sequence comes from Granulosicoccaceae bacterium, assembly GCA_033852095.1. Lineage (GTDB taxonomy): Bacteria > Pseudomonadota > Gammaproteobacteria > CALCKW01 > CALCKW01 > CALCKW01. Next base: position 4,955 of record JAWSVD010000138.1, read on the forward strand.
TGGTGCACGCCATCACCGGCACCGCACTGGCAGCAGGCGCTCGCCCGCTGGACGCGGGGGTGCTGGTACAAAACGCCGCCACGGTGCACGCGCTGGGCCGCTGGGCACGTGACGGCAGCCCGCTGACCGAGCGACTAGTAACCGTGACAGGTGAGCGATGCCTGCAACCACAAACCCTCTGGTGCGCCATCGGCGCGCCTATTTCTGCGCTGCTCACTCATGCAGGCATAGCTCCAGGTGAGACGACCCTATTTCAGGGCGGCCCGGTGATGGGCTTCGCCCTGCCGAATGCCGACACGGCCATCACAAAGCACAGCCAGTGCATTCGCCTAGAGGCCCCGGCCAAGCCACTGGACACCTTGGCTTGCATCCGCTGTGGTGACTGCGCCGACGCTTGCCCCGAGGATCTGCTGCCCCAGCAATTGCACTGGCAGCTGCTGGGCAACAGCCTGCCCGGCGCGCAGGCCGAGCGCCTGTCGCACTGCATCCTCTGCGGCTGCTGCGACTTGGTCTGCCCCAGCAACATCCCGCTGAGCCAACAGTTCGCCCTGGGCAAGTCCGACATGCGGCTGCGCCAACACACCGAGCAGCGCGCCGCCAAAGCCAAGCTGCGTTTCGACGCACGCGCCCTGCGGCTTGAGGCCCAAGAGAGAGAACGCTTGGCCAAGCGCGAGAAACGCAAGGCCGGCGCCGCAAAACCCGACAAGAAAAAGGCCCTGGCCGAAGCACTGGCGCGCAGCCGCGCCAAGAAGGCAAAGCCCGCCCCCACGGACGCAGGACAAAAAAATGATTAACGCCCGCCGCGGCACAGCCGATGTGATGAACAACGTGCTGTTGGCCACCCTGCCAGCCGCACTCATCGCCACCTGGTTCTACGGCCCGGGCATCGCACTGAACCTGCTGATCTGCTGCGGCACTGCGCTGCTCTGCGAGGCTGCTATCAGCCTGCTGCGCGCGCGCCCCTACGGCACCACCTTCCCCGACCACTCCGCACTGGTGGCTGCCGTACTGCTTGCCCTGTGCCTGCCACCGCTGCTGCCTCTCTGGCTTCCCGTCGTGGGCACCGCCTTTGCCATCGTGGTCGGCAAACAACTCTACGGCGGGCTGGGGCAGAACCCTTTCAACCCGGCCATGGTCGGCTACGCCGCACTGTTGATTGCCTTCCCCCGCGAGATGAGCCTGTGGCCCGCCGCCAGTGGGGAGCTCAGCTGGGGCATCAGCGCCCTACTGCAGGATTACAGCACGCTGAACTGGGACGCGATCAGCGGTGCCACCGCGCTCGACGCCATCAATATCGCGCTGCGTGCAGACCTGGCCATACCGTCCATTGCGCTCTGGCAGCAGCCCGCCAGCTTCGTCGCCGTCGCTTGGCTCTGTGGTGGTCTGTGGCTGCTCTACCGCGGCATCATCGGCTGGCAGATCCCGTTGGGCCTGGTTGCGGCGCTGCTAGTCTTGTCCACAGCTTTCTACCTCGGTGACTCGGCGCGCTACGCATCCCCCCTCACCCATCTGCTCGCCGGTGCGACCATGATGACCGCCTTCTTTATCGCCACCGACCCCGTCTCCGCGCCCGCGCACTGGCAAGCGCGGCTGCTGTACGGGGCAGCCATTGGCCTGCTGATCTACGTGATCCGCAGCTGGGGCAGCTTCCCCGACGGCGCCGCTTTTGCGGTTCTGCTGATGAACCTCTGCGCGCCGACACTGGATCACCTCTGGCGAGGGCGCCGCCGATGAGCCCACTGCAGCGCCACCCCGCCCTGCAGCTCGGGCTATTCGCCCTGGCCAGCGCCCTGCTGCTCGCGGGATTGCACGCGGCCACGCGTAGCACCATTGCCGAACAACAAAGCCAATACAATCAGCGGTTGCTGGCCCAAGTACTGCCCCACAGCGAAGGCGCCTCAAAGCGCGAGCACGCGGCACTGCCTTACGGCGATCAAATGGTGTGGCGTCAATACAAGGCCGGAGAAGTCTCCGCCGTGGCCCTGGCCGTCACCGCCCCCGGTGGCTACAGCGGCAACATAGAGCTGCTGATCGGTATAGACCGCCAACACACACTCACCGGGGTGCGCGTCAGCGCACACCGCGAGACGCCGGGCCTGGGCGACGACATAGACGTGCGGCGCGGCCCCTGGATAGAGCAGTTCGCAGGCTTGTCTCTGCGCTCGCCCACACTTGAACAATGGGCGGTAAAAAAGGACGGCGGACAGTTTGATCAATTCACCGGCGCCACCATCACCCCGCGCGCCGTGATCAACAGTATCCGTGACACACTGCTGCTGAGCGAAGAACACTACGACGCGCTGTTCGACCCTGAAACTGCCGCACCAGGAGCCAGCCAATGACCCCCGAGACTCGAGACATCTGGCTGCAGGGGTTGTGGCACAACAACCCCGCTCTGGTACAACTGTTGGGCCTGTGCCCGTTACTCGCCGTCAGCAACACCACCGTCAACGCACTGGGGCTCGGCCTTGCCACCGCTGTGGTGCTGCTGTGCACCAATGTCTGCATCTCCCTGTACCGCAACTTCCTCAACCCAGATATCCGGCTGCCCACCTTTGTATTGATCATCGCCACAGCGGTGACGGCTGTCGATCTGAGCATGAACGCGCTGTTCTTTGAACTGCACCAGCTCATCGGCCTGTTTATCCCCTTGATCGTCACCAATTGCGCCATCCTCGCCCGTGGCGAAGCCTTTGCCGCGCGCCAGCCACCAGCGAAAGCCGCCATCGACGGCCTCGCCATGGGAATTGGGTTCGCCCTTGTCTTAGTGCTATTGGGCGCACTGCGCGAGCTCATCGGCAGCGGCACCCT
>JAWSVD010000139.1:0-692 GCA_033852095.1 Granulosicoccaceae bacterium
AGCTCATCGGCAGCGGCACCCTCTTGGCTGACGCCCACCTGCTGTTCGGCCCTACGGCCGAAGACTGGGGCTGGATCATGATCGACTTCCAAGGATTTCTGTTGATTGCGCTGCCACCGGGCGCCTTCTTCGGTCTCGGCTTCATCATCGCCGCCAAAAACGCCATCGAAGCCCGCCGCACCGCCACAAGCCCCGAAAAACACCCGACGTAGCATGCCGCTGAGCGCAGAGAATCGCATCAATGATGCCCCCCCCAAACCGCCGCAACACCCACACGCCCCGCGGTGCGATTCGCAGGATCATCGACGCCGGATGAAACACCCCGCTGCCACACAAATAGAACCTATATTTGCCACGGCGTGTTTCGGCGGCCGTAGGCCTCAGGTCAAAAAGAAAACACAGGCACCGCCGTTCGTCGTAATTCTGAAGCCCTCTAGACAGCCCTCTCAAGATTCCCGTTCCCGCTCTCGTGTTTCGCCCGGACTTACCTTATACTCGTCCGCGCATATTGGATCACACATATGCAGAAACCCGCTTTTCATAGCTGCATTTGTATCGCACAAATACGCGCTATATGACAAGTTTGTTTTTCATTTCTATGGCTCTGCATTTCTCGCCAGCAAGATGCTAGCAGCTTGCAGAGCTCGCACAGTTAGATGTTTAAAAGGACAGAACTCTTCATGCTCAAAATA
>JAWSVD010000140.1:0-10310 GCA_033852095.1 Granulosicoccaceae bacterium
GAAATTTTAGCGCAATGTCGGCGCTCGGAGTCGCAAAGATTTCGCCGATACCAAACTCAAACCGAACTCTTCCCTTGGCCGAGCCTTCAGAAATGCACTCAATGCCAATTCGAGCGCCGAACCCATTGCTATACACCCCCCTAGTTTCTACATCGGTCATCTCATCGACATAGCTTTGCTCTACCCAGCTGGCATGTACCGAGCTGAAAGTTAAGAGGGCGGAGGCGAGAAGTACGAAGGCTTTCATTGCAGTCATGTTCAGCAGGGTCTTGTGGGAGGAGTCACAGGGACTCAGTATGCCGTATTTCGCTGTACCTTCCAAACCGCGACCCACGTCACAAATTCAGCCTCAGCCATAGCGATTAGCTGGCGCATCCGCTCTTCAATAAGATTCAAAAGGGGGTCAGGGTTTTTGTTCAAGTCAAACTCGAGATAACCCATTATTATGCCCAGGCCAAAGAAAATTCAGCACGAGCATACGGTCTTCCATGTGATGAACCGTGTCGAGGACGGCAACAGATATTTCACTGGGAAAACTATTCCCTAGACTTCCTGGAAACACTCGAACTTTCTCGCTGTGTACGCGAGCGGTGGTGGGCGACTGTTGAATACAGCGGCCGGCATCCTCGTAGAAGTTCAGAGCTTGGCTTTGGCGTGACCGGTGGGCGGGCATGTAAGGCTGAAGCCTTACCCACAATAGGGTGGAGGCTTCAGTTTTTTGTATTGATCCGCGAGGTGGCCCTTAACTGCCGGTGTAGGTGCTCTCGGGAATATCGAGCCGGTAGACGTTGATGCCGCCTGTGTTGTCCCAATCTGAATTGAAGTAGGCGCGGTTGCCGTCACGGCTAAGCGTGCCGTGGGGTTCGGCGTAGTAGTGATCACCGGAGCTGTGCGTGCCGGTCAGGTCGATCACGCGCGGCGATGCGGTGAGTTCGATGAGGCTGAGGCGGTTGCACAGGGCGGTGTCGAGATCGCTGCTGCAGTTGTAGCTGGACAGCAACGCCCAGCCGGGGCGGTTGAGGGCGCGGCCGGAGAGGTGCAGGGATGTATTGCCGGTGGCGAAGATGTTCACCAGCGGTGTCTTTGTGCCGGTGACCAGATCGGTGACGAATATCCAGCCGTAGTTGGGGTCTGCGCTGTCGTCGAAGGAGACGGCCACATAACAGTCATTGCCCAGGGCGTTGACGCACAGATCCGAGTGCTGGGTCTCGTTCAGCAGGATGGTCTCTGAACTGAAATCCACCGGGTGTGAGGTGGTTTTGGCGCTGGCCGAGATCACCACGTATTCGCCGCTGGGGGAGATACTGAGGTGATCGTGGTTGCGGCCGTCGTAGTCGAGGGTGCCGAGTACTTCGCCATTGTTGGCCAGATCGAAGGCGACGTAACCCACCGGCGTCTCGGCGTTGTTCTCACCTGTCTCGATGATCCAGGCCATGCGGCTGCCGTCTTGGCTGTAAGTGCCTTCCAAGCCGGTCATGCCGTAGAGGGTAGCGCCCCAGGCGGCGGGCAGCTTGCCAGTCAAGTCCGCAATCGTGCTGACACTGTTGTCGGTGATGTTGTACTCAAAGACTTTCAGGCTGCCCAGATAGGAGTTCTGCCCTTGGATAAAGCGGATGCGGTTAGGGTCCGTGGGGTGCCAGCGAGCTTCGGTCTCGTCGTGCATTGTGCTTAGTCCGGCGTCATTGCCCGCGGGCAGATCGATCAGCCGTGCGGTGCCGCCCTCGGGGGAGAGCAGCGCGTATTGCATCAAGCCGTTGTCGTTCGGTGCGTACACCAGCAGTTCCGTGCCGTCGGCGTTCTCTGCCTGGATGCGCGAGTAATCGGATTTGATCATCTTCAAACCATTGCTGCTGGGGCGGCTCGCGCTGTCGCTGAGCCGGGTGATTAAGCCGCCAATCTCTGAGTTTTCCATCAGCGTGCCGAGCGGGGGCAGGCCATCAGTGATGGAGATGACCAGGGCGCCGGTATCAGGCTGATCGGTATCTTTGTCTTTTTCGCTGCCGCAGGCGCCGAGTAGCGTTAGCACAGAGAGGGCGAGCAGGGGTTTTGTGGGCAGAGCTGGCATAGGGATCGAGTCCTTTTCGAAGCGCTAAATGTATCGAGATATGAGGGGCCAGGCTGGCGAGCAGGGCATTGGCAGTGTGTGGTGCCGCAAGTCAGCTAAGCGTGCTGCGTACGGCTTGGCACTGCGTTGAGCTGACGATAGCTGAAACGCGCGGCAAAGGGGGTTACGAAGCTGTTTGTCTGCTGAGCCAGGCTTTAGACCAAGTTCCATAGACAGGGTATGGCGCAGCAAGTTCCTGCGCGGCCCGAGTTGTGAGTGTTTCTGTCAGGGCTGCGGCATCTATCAGCTCTCACCCTGCGGCAATGCAGCCTGCGCAATGGGGTGGGCGACGGGTGATCGCATCAGCGGTCGCGCCTGTTCGCTGAGCAAAAACTGCTGGAAGGCGGCCACCACCGGGCTGAGCCGCTTCCCCGCGCGGTGCACCATGTGCCAGTGGCGTGGAATGGGCATGTCTTGCACATCGAGTACCACCAGCCGACCGGTCTCCACTTCGAGCTCCAGCGTGTGGATCGACACCAGCCCGAGCCCCAGTCCCGCGGCGACGGTCTGTTTGATCGCTTCGTTGGCGGTCATCTCCATGCCGGTGTTGAGCTGGATGCCTTTCTCTTCGAAAAAGCGGTTCATGGCCAGCCGCGTGCCGGACTGTGCTTCGCGCACCACGAAGGTCTCTCGCTCTAATCGTTTAAGTGGGATGGGGCCGGTGTGTTGTGCCAGGGTGTGTTTGGCCAGCGGGTGATCGGACGTGGCGATCACCACCAGCGGGTTTTCCATGAACTGGATGGATTCCAGGTCGGCACCTTCAGGTGGTTTGCCCATCAGCACCATGTCGGTCTGGTTGTTGGCCAGCTGGCTGAGCAGCTGTTGGCGGTTGGTGACGTCCAGCGCGAAGGTGGTGCCCGGGTGTTTGGCTGAGAATGCCGCCAGCAGTCGGGTGCAGAAATGGTTGGCGGTGCTCGCCACGCTGATGCGCATGTGGCCGCGCTGCAGCCCCTTGAGCGACACCATGACGTCTTCGAGTTCCCGCAATTGCTGCTGGATCTCCCGCGCGTAACGGTAGATCTCTTCCCCGGCCTCGGTGCAGTGGATCTGCTTGCCGGTCTTTTCAAACAAGGGTAGGCCGACAGAGTCCTCCACCTGGCGCACCTGCATAGAGACCGCCGGCTGGCTCAGATGCAGCTCTTCGGCGGCGCGGGTGAAGCTCAGGTGGCGGGCGACAGCCTCGCAAACGGCCAGTTGGCGCAGGGTGAGGTGCATGGTCTCGGATCCTCTAGTTACATAAGTAAATACTTATACAAAGCGTGGATATTGGCAACTGTCCTTATGGGATAGGGTGCTGGATGCGTGTGGAGGGGCGATTCACCGATTTCGATGCAATAGTGGGGCGCGGGTGCATAAGTTTTATTTATGCTCACATGAGAAAGAGTGAATATTAATTATGTAACAGCTCATCCACACTCAATCCCGATCCTGAAGCGAAGCAGAGATTGCTCGGCAGTGGCCGTGCGCCTGATGGGGGTCTCCGGTGTTGGGGGCCCGATGAGTTGATTCACCTTTTAACGACAGGAAACGCAACCATGGCCAAGCAATACGCCGCCGGTGTGAAAGAGTACCGCGAAACTTATTGGATGCCGGAATACACGCCAAAAGACACGGACATTTTGGCGGTTTTTAAGATCACACCGCAGGACGGTGTGCCCCGAGAAGAGGTGGCGGCGGCGGTTGCGGCCGAGTCATCCACCGGCACCTGGACCACAGTGTGGACAGATCTGCTCACGGATCTCGATTATTACAAGGGCAGGGCTTACGCCATCGAGGACGTGCCCGGTGACGATACCTGTTTTTATGCTTTTGTGGCCTACCCGATCGATCTCTTTGAAGAGGGCTCGATGGTCAACGTATTGACCTCCTTGGTGGGCAATGTGTTTGGCTTTAAAGCGCTGCGCGCCCTGCGACTGGAAGACATACGTTTTCCGGTCGCCTACATCATGACTTGCAACGGGCCGCCGCAGGGTATTCAAGTGGAGCGGGATCTGCTCAACAAATACGGGCGGCCGCTGCTGGGCTGCACCATCAAACCCAAGCTGGGGCTGTCGGCGAAGAACTACGGGCGCGCCTGTTACGAGGGCCTGCGCGGCGGGCTGGACTTCACCAAGGACGACGAGAACGTCAACTCGCAGCCTTTTATGCGCTGGCGCCACCGCTTTGATTTTGTCATGGAGGCGATTCAAAAAGCCGAGACCGAAACCGGCGAGCGCAAGGGCCACTACTTAAACGTTACCGCGCCCACCGCCGACGAGATGATGAAGCGAGCGGAATACGCCAAGGAGATCGGCGCGCCGATCATCATGCACGACTACCTCACCGGCGGCTTGTCGGCCAACACCCAGCTGGCGCAGTGGTGTCAGGACAACGGCATGCTGCTGCACATTCACCGCGCCATGCACGCGGTGCTGGATCGCAACCCGCACCACGGCATTCATTTCAGGGTGCTGGCCAAGGTGCTGCGGCTCTCGGGCGGTGATCACCTGCACTCGGGCACCGTGGTGGGCAAGCTCGAGGGTGACCGAGAGGCAACCCTGGGTTGGATAGACCTGATGCGCGATTCCTTTGTGGCAGAAGACCGCTCCCGCGGAATTTTCTTCGATCAAGATTGGGGCTCCATGCCCGGGGTATTCCCAGTGGCGTCCGGGGGGATCCATGTTTGGCATATGCCGGCGCTGGTGAGTATCTTTGGTGACGACTCGATCTTGCAATTTGGTGGCGGGACGCTGGGTCACCCTTGGGGCAATGCCGCAGGGGCTGCCGCCAACCGGGTCGCGGTGGAGGCTTGCGTGGAAGCGCGCAACACGGGCCGAGAGCTGGAGCGGGAAGGCAAAGACATTTTGAAGCAGGCCGCCAAGCACAGCCCCGAGCTGGGCGCGGCGATGGAGACCTGGAAAGAGATCAAGTTTGAATTCGACACGGTGGACAAGCTGGACGTGGCGCACAGATAACCGCTGTACTGCATCGGCTGAGAGATGCTCAGCCTGCATCTATAACCCCCATTTTGGAGCGACACAGCATGAGTGACGTACAAGACTATGCCTCGAGTCTGAGTGATTCGGGCAGCCGCAAGTTTGAGACATTCTCCTACCTGCCGGAACTGAGCAAGGCGCAGATCCGTGCGCAGATCGAATACATTGTCAGCAAGGGCTGGAACCCTGCGGTGGAGCACACGGAGCCCGCCAATGCCGGTGGCAACTATTGGTACATGTGGAAGCTGCCGCTGTTTGGCGAGACCGACGTGGATGAGATCCTTAAAGAGGTGGATGCCTGCCACGCCGCGCACCCCAATAACCACGTGCGCCTGTTGGGTTTTGATAATTTCTCCCAGTCCGCCGGGGCGTCGATGGTTATCTACCGCGGCAAACCAGTCTAGGACAAGACAATGGGGCCGCGCAGTGGCGGCCCCAGTCATTCGCTTAACAAGCAGAGGGCGGCACCATGGCCAGAGCTGATCAGTACGTGGGCATTGACAAGGAAATCCATGGCGGCATGACCAGCTTGGCCAAGCTGATCCGTGACGCCTGGGTGTTTGAGTTGATACCCGAGAGTGAGACTTGCGAGGGCTGGAACCTCGCGCAGATGGACGCACTGCTGGATAAGACCAATGCACGCTGGGACGAGCACGGCTGCCTGGTCTCGCTGTTGCCCAGTGGCTTGGCCACGCGGCACCAGCGCATTCACGGCGCCGCCTTTGCCCGCGCCCGGCGGGCGGGGTGGAGTGGCGAGCTGGAAACGGCCGACGAGGCCTAGACCCGTTTTGCCCTAAGCCACAAACTCTGTTCAACCCTGGAGAAGCGTCCCGATGTCCGAACACGCCATTGATGTGCAGCAGTATTTGATCGCGAACGAGCCCTACTACAGCCCGGTGGCCGATGAAGTGGAGCTGTACGAGGCCGCGTACACCGTGCGCATGCCGATGATGCTCAAAGGGCCGACGGGCTGCGGTAAATCACGTTTTGTGGAATACATGGCGTGGAAGCTCAAGCGCCCCTTGATCACAGTCGCCTGCAACGAAGACATGACGGCTTCGGATTTGGTCGGGCGCTTTTTGCTGGACCGAGACGGCACCCGCTGGCAGGATGGGCCGCTCGCCACAGCGGCACGCTGCGGCGCTATTTGTTATCTGGATGAAGTGGTGGAGGCGCGGCAGGACACCACGGTTGTCATACACCCACTCTGTGATCACCGCCGCAACTTGCCGCTGGATAAAAAGGGCGAGCTGATCGAGGCGCACCCGGATTTTCAGTTGGTGATTTCGTACAACCCCGGTTACCAGAGTTTGATGAAGGACTTAAAACAATCCACCAAACAGCGTTTTGGCGGTTTGGATTTCAGCTACCCCCGCGCCGAACTGGAAGTGGAGATTGTGGCCACCGAATCGGGTGTGGATAAGGCCACCGCTGAGAAGCTGGTGCAGATTGCCCAGCGCGCGCGCAATCTCAAGGGCCACGGCCTGGACGAGGGCATCTCGACCCGTTTGTTGGTCTACGCCGGGCAACTGATCAGCAAGGGCATAGAGCCACAGGCTGCGTGCAGCATGACCATGGTGACGCCACTCACCGACGATGCGGACATGCGCGATACCCTGAACGCGGCCGTGCAGACATTCTTCAACAGCTAAGCCAGCGTAAGCGACTGTTATTCGGCGCGTAGCGACAAGGAGGGGTGGGGGATGTCAATTGATCTCGACGACTGCGCGAAGCAGCTGGGGCTGAAGACGGCAGAGGAACGTGAAGTACTGGACGGGTGCCTGCGCGATGCGGAGCGTGTGCTGTCACCCGCGGGGCTGCAGGATTACCTGAGTGGCGCGGTTGCGTTGAGCAAACTCGGGCGTGGCAGTGGCCCAGTGCTGCGCTACCTCGAGGCCATGCCGCAGGTGGTCAAGACTTGCGGTGAGGACATCATCCCGGATTGCGTGAGCGCGGCGATGAAGTTGTCGTCGATGACCTCGGGGGAAGTGATCGGCTTGTTGCTGTCCAGTCTGCCGGTGGCGGCACAGCGCTTGGGGGATGCCGCCTTGTTGCGGGCCTACCTGAGCTTGATCCACCAGATGGCTTCGACGGCGGCACGAGGCCTGCGGCCCATGCTGACGCACATCGACGAGCTGCTGTGCAAGCTGACCCTGAGCGGCCTGCGGCGCTGGATACACTTTGGTGCGCAGGCTTACAGGCGTGATTTCAAAAACCTCACGGCATATTTCAATCTGGAATCACAGGACAGCCGTGCTGTGCTGGAGCGAGAGCGGCGCGGGGTGTTGTTTATCAGCGTGCAGCGCAAGTTGAATTTTTATGCGCGCGCCCTGTGGGGCAGGGATTTTTTTTTGCGGCCCACCGGCGCGGACAGCGTGGGTGCAAGGCCGTTTATTGAAGACCGTGTATTGCATCTGCCGGATGCGGTGGATGATCTGAAAACAGACAGCGGCGCCACTGTGCCGGGCTTGGAGTTGTACAGAGCCGCGGTGGCACACATGGCGGCGCACTTGATGTACAGCCGCTCGTCGATCTCCGCCGAGCAGCTGAGCCCGGCGCAGATGTTTTTTATTGGCTTGCTGGAAGACGCACGGGTGGAGTACCGGGCGGTCTGCGATTTCCCCGGATTGAAAGGCTTGTGGCTGTCCCTGATGCAGACACAGACTGGTGAAGCACCAGAGCACGCCAGCATGCCCGTGTTGGAAGGGCTGTGCCGGATGCTATTGGACGTTGAGGCGCGCGGTGAGGACGAACAGCTGAATGCCTTTGCGGCGGATTTTCATGCGCAGATTGAGGCGCACAAAGACGATGGGCATTTCTCCTGGCTGATGGGGGTGGAGCTGTTCAATATTTTCAGTGCGCGCCGCGCCGTGCCGAGCTTGCGTATTCTGGAGAGTCTGCGCATCGCCTACCGCGACGACAACCGCATCGTCTGGCACTTTGAGGAAATCGACTGGGACAAGAGTGCGCAGCACATGGCGGCAAGCGGAGGGCAGCTGCGCAAGAACGTCAGCGTGATCGACATGGCCAATGAAGTGGACTGCGAGCTTGCCGGGGATGATGCGCAGGAGATCTGGGTCTGCTCGACGAATATGCGGCCCTATGAGGATGATCTCAGCGAAACGCAAGTCAGCTTTAACGACATGTGGGGCAAGGATGCTATCTCAGGGCCTTTCTATTACCCCGAGTGGGACTACCAGATCCAGCTGCACCGGCCCGAGTGGGTGAGTGTCTACGAGCGTCGTCAGGGCATGGGCGACCCAGAAGACATCGATCGTATCCTCTTGGCGCACAAGCCGGTGGCGCAGCGGGTGAGGCAGATCATTGATTTATTGTCGCCCGCGGGTGTGCAGCGCCAACGCGGTCTTGAAGATGGCGACGAGATTGATATCAACGCGGCGGTGGATGCGATGGTATCCATGCGCTTGGGCGAGCAACCGAACCCGCGCGTGAGCATGCGCCAGGTGTTGAAGCGCCGCGATCTGGCGGTGGTGGTGTTGCTGGATCTGTCCGAATCCACCAATCAATGCATGGCCGGTTCCAACAAGACGGTGCTGGAGCTGACCCGCGAGGCGGCGGCGCTGGTGTCGACGGCCATAGAAGGTATCGGCGACACCTTTGCGGTGCACGGCTTTGCCTCCGACGGCCGCCATGACCTGCAGTATTACCGCTACAAAGATTTTAATCAGTCTTTTGACCACGAGGCCAAGGCGCGCTTGGCGGGCATGCGCGGCGGGCTTTCGACGCGCATGGGCGGTGCGCTGCGCCATGCGGGAAATCACCTGTTGCGCCAGAGCGAACAGCGCAAGTTGGTGCTGCTGGTGACCGACGGCGAGCCAGCAGATATTGACGAGCGCGACCCGCAGCACTTGCGCCATGACGCCAAAAAGGCGGTGGAGGAGCTGCATGCGACGGGGGTGATGACCTACTGCCTCACCTTGGACCCAAATGCAGACAGCTACGTCAAACGCATCTTCGGCGAGAAACACTACACCGTGATCGACCACGTCGACCGGCTGCCGGAGCAACTCCCGCTGCTGTTCGCCAGCCTGACCCGCTAAGAGCTAAGCTGCCCGCCCGCGCGTTGTGGTGAGTCACTGAAGTCCTGTATTCGCTGCTAGAATAGAGCGCTGGGCTGAGCTGTTGTCCCGGCCATTGTTTGGCGGGCGGCGGCGCGTCTATAAAAATCAAGGTGACATGCTGCTTCTCGATCAGCTCGCAGAGCAAAAAATCCAATCACATTTGTCGCAGGTTGACCCCCGCGAGAGCAGCCTGTGCGGGCAAGCCTTGGATCTGGACGTGGACGCTCACGTGCCCTCGGAGTTGAGGGCGCTGTTTCGGGTGCTCAAGCACGGGGGCTTTGTGCCCGCTGAGGTGGCGCTGCGCAATGAAATGCAATCCCTGAACCGCTTGCTCACAGCCGTCACTTGCCATGAAGAGCGCGGGCGTGTAGCCAGACGGCTGCAAGTACTGCAGATGCAGTTAGAAAGCAATGGACGCTCACTGTCGAACAAACCGCTGGCGACGTATCATGGCCAACTGGCTGATCGCTTAGATGAGCCATTCTAGGCCGGCTGCTGAAGACAACGCAGCGCGGCAGCCGAGATGATCATTCAACAATTTATCGGGCAGCGAACGGGTGTTCTCTTCCGAAACTGGAAGCCAAGGCATTGGCATTAAAAGGATTTACATGACGTACGAACAGCTGACGCTGCTGCACCTGGTGACTATTCTTCCCGCGTTCTTGATCGGTACCTGGTTGTTGATTCGGCGCAAGGGCAGCCCAGTGCATCGCTTGTTAGGCAAGTTATACATGGCGCTGGTCGTGTTCAGTGTGATCGTTTCACTGTTTATGTCGGCGCGCATCGGGCCCAGTCTTTTCGGTCACTTTGGTTTTATCCATCTGCTGAGCTTCCAGGCTTTGTTCGCGGTGCTTGTCGCCTGGCGAGCGATTCAGGCTAAGGATATTGCTCGCCACCGCAACGCGATGATTGGGCTCTACGTCGGGGGGATGATGATCGCTGGGAGTTTTGCTTTTATGCCGGGGCGGCTGCTGCATGACTGGTTGTTTTCTTGAGGTGTCAGTTTCCCGATAACCCTACCTTCAGTATTGAGGTGAAGAAATAAATGCAGATAGAATCCTTGGACCACTGGGTCTAAACAGCCCGTTCAAAAACGACTACCTACTGCGAGCGCGCTGGATTTGGCTATATTTTCACCCTGATTTCGTT
>JAWSVD010000608.1:0-502 GCA_033852095.1 Granulosicoccaceae bacterium
GAAATGCCTTTGTTGCATATTCTGATGGTGAGTGAACTTTAGGGCTGGCGCTGGGTGTTGAGCTCTGTGGGGGATGCTTCAGCTCGGGGCGCGCAGCTTTACGGTTGGTGCCGTTGGGCAGGTCTCCTGAGCGGCACTGTAAGGCTGAAGCCTTACCCACTTCGATTCGGTGTTTTCTTTGTGGGTGAAGCTTTAGCTTTGCGATTGGCGCTGCTGGGTAGATTTCTTGAGCGGCATTGTAAGGCTGAAGCCTTACCCACAAGAGCGAGGCTTTGGCCACCATATGTGCTGATTTGTGGGTGATGTTTCAGCTCGGGGCGCGCAGCTTTACTGCCGATATCGCGGGGTGCGCAGTTTTGTGGGTGAAGCTTTAGCTTTACAGCCGGTGCCGTGGGAGGGATTCCCCGAGCGGCGGTGTAAGCTTGAAAGCTCACCCACAAGTACGGGGCTGCATTTTTGCAGTAACAGTGACTCCGCCAACCGTGACGGGACGATTTTCTCA
>JAWSVD010000609.1:0-403 GCA_033852095.1 Granulosicoccaceae bacterium
GCCCTCAACATCCTTTGCCCTGTTTCGCAGCGGGGCAGGTGCCAGCGTTCTGGCCCACCAAATGGCCCGCGCCCTGTGTTCTTTAATCACCGCTGGGTCGCAATTGCCGGGGCCTTCCCGGCACAAGCGCTTTGGCCGAATCCCGCGCTACACATAATTTCCCGTTCACGTTAGAATGGCCGGCTTCCCCCTTTATAAAAGTGTCGGAGACCGGAAATGCACAAGATCGCGCTGCTTCCAGGCGATGGAATAGGACCTGAAATCGTTGCTGAGGCCGTCAAGGTGCTGGATGCGCTGGCTCGCGATCACGGGCTGAAAGTGCAGACCAGCGAACACGCCTTTGGCGGTGCGGGTTGGGACGCAGCGAAAAATCCCTTGCCGGCCGAGACACTCAATGCCTGCC
>JAWSVD010000015.1:0-5546 GCA_033852095.1 Granulosicoccaceae bacterium
ATCCGAGTCACAAGTGATCGCCACGCAATACGCCGGTGGCGACAAGGTCGCTGTCCGCTGGGAGAGTGGTTATTTAGAAGAGGGCGAATCGCTCTGCGGTTATTACCCAGTGGAATACGGTTACCGCTCCAGCGGAGAGCACGCAATATTTTCGCGCGCACAGGGTGGTGATTATCAATTGGCAGTGGACTTGGAAAGGACATCCGACCAGATGTGGTTCGGCTCCATCCCAGGATTAAGCGAAACAAACGCTCTTGAATTGCAAGTGCGACTTAAGGATTTGTTAACAGGCACATACTGCGAACCCAGTGACGACACCTCGTCAACCATCGACACGAGTGACAGAGAAAACCAACCAAGCTTCAGTCACACGGGCGACATACTGCTTACAGAATTTGAACTGGTCACATACGAGTCCGACAGATGGCCAACCAGATACAATATCAACTACCGGGTGGATAACTGGGCGAGCAACTTCAGTGACGGAAATGATCAATCCCACCGGCTACTCAACGACAAGGTCTATTTCTCTCCCTACGGCTTGAATATAGACTTTGATTCATTTATTGGTTTTACAAGCACTGATCTTAGGGGACGCTCCCGCTATAACGCGCCCAGCCCAGAGCAGATCGACTACACGGACAATCTCTCGGTATTCAATATATGCAATTCCGACCCTGATATCGACGATCTCTATCAGTGGATTGGCGCTTGCTCAGAAGAAGCACCTGTCATAGTCAGTGCAGGCCCCACTGCGGTGGGCGCTGAAAACGTGCCAAGCTTTGAGATGACGGACAGCCTGGCAATCGGCGAAGATTACAGCATGCAAGAATACCCAGATTGGGCGACGAGCATAGACGCGGGTGCAAACGCCACTGCAAGCTCCGACCTCCAGTTCCAAACACTTTGGGTCACAAATTCGACACTCTATGAAGTCGCCCCTTGGATCAGCTACCCGTCTGGCAGCCTGCGCTTTAAATTCAAGGACGGTGCCACAGGTGTGTCGCGGATTTATATCTCCTTGTCAGACTGGGATTTGCAGTCCCCCGAAAACCAACTCCGACACATTGAAGTGGCCAACTACGCAGACCACGCACCGGATCACTCCCGCATCAAATACGTGGACATCAGCGTCGGCAACGAAGGTGCTGCGCGCACAATGTCCAGCGGTGCCAGGGGTGCAGACATGGTGCAAGATGCATTGGCCATCGAATCACGCGCGGCCAATGGCGGCGGCGGTGCCGGCGGTCTTGCGCTGTTCGGTTTGATGGGTCTTGCACTGACGCGGCGGCGCTCGCAGCGGTTGAGCAACAGCTAAACCAGATACTCGCCGGTACACCGGAGGGAACACTAGAGAGCACTGACTGCTCACTGCTCAGCCCTCCACCAGCCCAATCACAACGGCCCACACCGGGCCGTTGTTCGTTTTAGACCACTTTGCCTTTAGGCGTCCACACTCACGGTGCGGCCCTTGGCCCAGTTGCGCAGGTAGTCGATCGACTCACGCCGCACCACCGACAACGGCTGCGTCACCGCCATCTCGTGCAGCACGTCATGAGTGCCAATGGCGTGGTCCTGGCCCGAACTGTAAAGCGATGACACCACTGCCTGCTCGATCTCCGCCCCAGAGAATCCTTCACTGCGCTCGGCGATCAGCTCCAGATCAAACAGCTCGACCGGCAGATCCCGCTTGCGCAGCACCGTTTGGGTGATGGATACCCGCGAAGCATGATTCGGCAGGTCGACAAAGAATACCTCGTCCAGCCGGCCCTTGCGCATCAGCTCCGGTGGCAGGGATTCGACGTCGTTGGCCGTGGCGACGGTGAACACGCCGGACTGTGCGTCTTGCATCCAGGTGAGCAAGGTGCCCAGAACCCGGCGCGCCGAGCCACCGGATTCATCGCTTCCACTGCCGCCCAAGCCCTTCTCGATCTCGTCGATCCACAGCACACAGGGCGCCATCACGTCTGCTGCGCGCAACATCTCGCGCACGTTGCGCTCGCTCTCGCCGATGTACTTGTTGTAGATCGCCCCCATGTCGAGGCGAATCAGGGGCACACCGAGCTGACCGGCGATGGCCTTGGCCGCGAGGCTCTTGCCACAGCCCTGCACACCCAACAGCAGCGTGCCCTTGGGCCTGTCCATAGCAGGGCCTTTGCCCAGAATCGCATCCCGGCGTTTCTCCACCCATTCTTTGAGGTAGACAAAGCCACCGAGCTGATCAAAATTAGCCGTATCGTATTCAAAAGACAGGGCGCCGTTGCTGCTCAGCAGCTCGTACTTGGCGCGGGCAACTTCGGGGATATCCGAGTGGGTAATGGCATCATCGGTGAGAATGGCGTTGCGGATCAAACGTTCAGCGTCGCTGTAGGTCACGCCTACTAGATTGCTGATCAACAGCTCACGCGCTTTGGGATCGATCTCCAAGCCATCCAGTTTGCCGCGCGCCGCGTGCAGCTTGGCCTCCTGATCCACCAGCTTGGCCAGCTGGTGTATATCGGGCAGCGACACCTGAAAGGGCTGTGAGAGTTTGCGCAGTTCAGCAGGCAGCTCCAGCGCGTGGCTGATCAGCACCACCCGGTTGCGGTGCCGCCAGTGGTTCAGCGCCACTTCTTTGAGCTGCCGCACCACGCGCGGATCGCTCAGAAAGGGATGAAAATCCAGCAAGATCACCAATGACTTCTGCATGCCATCCGCCACATGCTGCAGCGCCTGCTGCGGGTCTTTGCTGTCCAGGGCGGCGGGGGCAGCAGCTGTTTCACCCGGCCCCAACAGGGACAAGGGCGACGTGGCGGCGCTCGGAAAACTGGCCTTGCCGCCCCGCCTAAAGCCCTCACAAATCGACCAGGTCTGCACCAATAGCCCGGTGCTGGCCGCTGCGCGCTCCAACAAGCTGATCGCCCGCACTTCTTCATCGGTTTCGAGCACCAACACGGGGAAACTGGAGTGCAACAGGGATTCTAACTTTTCAATATCGCTGACTGACATGGACGCGCTCTGCAAGATAAGAAGGTTCTCTCACCTGTATCGACGCCACTGCGCATAGCTTTCAGATTTCTTCGGCCCACCCACCACAGTCAGTCGGAGCCGCGGCGCACCGCCACAGCCCAGACTGGCAGTCCACCCGTCAGCAGGACTCAGTCTTTATCCTTCTTATTATCCCCGTCGGGAATCACAGCCCCCACCACCGCCGTCGTCCCCTTGACCGCGACTTTCGCCACGCCCACAGCCGTGCTGGCCACCGCATCGACCACCGCAATGGCCGTGCAGCCAGAGTTCGACAACAGCACAAGAACAAACAAAACACCCAGCGCCGCACGCGGCAACTTTAAAAATGACATGAAAACACCTCAGAGAATTTCAGCTTCGAAGCCTAGACCACGGCCGCAGCAACTGCCATGCCGATGTGGAATAACGGCTGAACAGGCTATCCGCCTGCTTTCAGTAGAGCTGCGCCACAGCCAAAAAGAGTGTCTTGGCGGGGCCGTGACGCTGTGCGACTATAATCAATAATAGAGCCTAAATTAAGGCATACCCTGCTGAGGAGCCCACCATGCGCCCACTGATCACTGTGATGTGTGCCCTGCTTCCCGCCGCGCTGACGGCCCAGAGCGCGCCAGAAACGCAGCTCCAGCAAGACAGACAAGCCGCATGGTTCAAGCAAGACCGCGCCTACTCGACCACTGTGCCAGGCGCGGTCGATGACCCGAGCAGCGGCTTGCAATGGCAGCAGCACGCCCCAGACCATCAGCTCAGCTGGGCCAGCGCACAGGACTACTGCGCCCAGCTGCAACTGGCCGACAGCAGCAACTGGCGCCTGCCCTCCCGACTGGAGCTGTTGTCCCTGCTGAACTACGACAAACCCGACAGCGCTTATGACTCGCCGCTCTTTGCCGGTGAAGCCACTGTCGCCTTCTGGAGCGGCACCGTCTACGACAACATGCCCAGCCACGTCTGGATCGCGCAATTTGGCGAGGGCGATATGTACTGCCTGATGCGTGTGGCACAAGCGCATGTTCGCTGTGTGCGTTAACGTTTTCTCAGCCGAGCACGGCGGCGCAAGGCCTCGCCGCAGCTCGCTACGCCACGGTGCAGTGGCAGTGATCACTTACGCTCTGTGCACAGCGGCAATCGCCGATGAACGCTTCAAGCTGGTTGACACTGACAACGTGGTAGAAGATCGGCAAACCCAGCTGCACTGGCAACGCGATGGCACGCGACAGGCCCTCAACTTAGCTGCGGCGACAAGCTACTGCGCAGCGCTGCAACTGGGCAAGGCACGCAGCTGGCGACTGCCCACCGTCAAAGAGCTGATATCGCTGGTCGACGAGGCGCACTACAAGCCCTCTGCTTTCCCGGTGTTCCTCACTGTATCCAATCTCTACTGGTCCAGCTCCGTCAATACCCAGCGCCCCGGTCTGAGCTGGACTGTCAACTTCAGCGACGGCCATGTGCACGCCTTTCGCGAAGCGCTGGACTTCAGCGTGCGCTGCGTCAGCGATCAATAAAGTACAGGCCGAATTCCGCCTGCTCTGATAAGCTTTGCACCATCGTAGGCCAGCCCACACACGGTGGCGGGCGGCCTGAATCCGTTCCATTCTTACCGTCGAGAGAGCTACACATGAGCAACGCACTGCAAGGTCGGACCGCACTGATCACCGGATCCGTCTCCGGCATAGGCCTCGCCATCGCCAAGGCCTTCGCCGCCCAGGGAGCCCGCGTCATTCTGCACGGACTGGCCACAGCCGAAGAAGGCGAAATCGCCCGAGCCGAAGTACTGGCAGCGGGCGCCCCCGAAGCCTGCTTCTTCGACAACGACTTGCGCAAGCCCGCTGCCATTGATGCCCTCATGAACGCTGCCAAGGAATGGGGGCCCGTGGACATACTGGTCAACAACGCCGGCGTGCAACGCACCACCTCCATCGCCGACGCCACCGCCGACATTTGGGACCTGGTCATCGCCGTCAACCTCAGCGCGTGTTTCCACACCATGCACCACGCCCTGCCCGGCATGGCCGAGCGCGGCTACGGCCGGGTCATCAACATCGCCTCGGTGCACGGCCTGGTTGCCTCACAAGACAAATCCCCCTACGTGGCATCCAAGTTCGGACTGGTGGGCATGAGCAAAGTGGCCGGATTGGAATACGCCGCTGTCGGCAGCCGCGCCAGCGGTGGCGTCACTGTCAATTGCATCTGCCCCGGTTGGACAGAGACAGCGCTGATCGAACCGCAAATACAAGCCCGTGCGGAAAAGCACGGCGGTGATCGCGAAGCCGGCGTTGCCGATCTATTATCAGAGAAGCAACCCAGCAAACGCATGACGGACCCCGATGACCTCGCCGAGCTGGCCGTGTGGCTGTGCGCCAAAGCCGCACACAACATCACTGGCACCGCTATCCCCGTCGACGGCGGTTGGACAGCTCAGTAAGCCGCTAACAGCTCGACCGTCAAGGCACACTTCCGGTTACGCCCACACATCCTTGTCTGGCCACGCGCCCTCTGTGGCTGATCCCACCACGAAACCTGTAGGGCAGATAAGCCGCAGG
>JAWSVD010000141.1:0-60555 GCA_033852095.1 Granulosicoccaceae bacterium
TTGTATCAATCAGTGGGGAACCAGGCCTTCTTTTTGGCACATTAACGGGACAACAGTGATGACAAATACTAGTTCCAAGGCTTGATTGTTCTAGGTTCAGCTGGACGTTAGAAACGTTCAACTCGACAAAGAAAGCAATTATTACTCGCGGAGCGCAGATGCAGGAAGCTCGCTGCAGGATCTGCCAATAACTGTTTTGCGTGGTGGGTGATTTGCTCGTGGGCTACGACGCTGCCGCTGCCGTAGATGATGCGCTGTTCGTGGTTGTAGGCACGGATGATGTAGCTGTCGCTGCTGAAGATGGGCGGCAGGCTGGCGGCTTCGGGGTATCGCTCGCAGCTGTTGGCGTGCAGGAATATCGGGCCGGTTTCGGCGTAGGGCTGTACGTTGGTGAAGGGGCGCCACGCCAGTATCAAATACGGTTCGTCTTGACCGATATGCTGCAGGCAGTGTCGGCAGGGATATCCGCTGTCGTGGCATATCGCTTGTTCTGGGGTTTGGCCATTGGCATCTGGCGCGCCAATTTGCAGTTGTTGTATGGCATCCGTTTCCAGCGCTATAAATTTGATCATCTGCTCATTCCTTAGGGGGGGAGAGTAGATGATCGATTTTTCTTGCGGTGCAAATCCACCCAGTCTGTGCGCTGAAGCAACTTCTTTATTTTCTTCTGTGCTGCAGGGCTGTGCTGGGCTGTGCTGGGATGGCCTAACTGGCCAGCTGTGAGCAGGCATACAGTGGCTGCATGCCGTGCTTTAGGAAGCCAATTCGAGCAGCTTGTTGACCGAGCGCCAGTTGCGGGTGGTGGTGGCGACGCCCAGGGCTCGCTCGGCTCCGGCTGCAAGTTTGCTGCGGCCTATGCCGTCGGGTGCCAGCAGATAAAAACAATCACGCATCAGTTGGTAGCTTTCAGACTCGGCTTTGAGTGATTGCAGTTTTTCCAGCTTGGGCGCGGTGGTTGGCTGGTGCAGGAAGTACAGCTGCAGAGCCTTGTCCAGCTGCGGGGCATCGGGGTAGGGGTTGGCGTCCCTGATCGACTGCAATTGGGCTTTGCTCAGTATGACCACGGTGGTAGTGATGGCGAAGTGCTGTTGCAGGGTGTCGAGTATCAGCCCAGCCAAGCTGCCCTGATTGGTCACTGGGGTTTGGAAGATGACATTGCCGCTCTGGATGTAAGTCTGCACGTTTTGCAGGCCCGCTTGGCCGAGGGCGGCGCGCAGTTCCGCCATGGGCAGTCTGTTATTGCCGCCGACGTTGACGCCGCGCAGCAGGGCGATTGAGGTTTCCATGGCTTGGGTCTTCCTTGTCTATGGTATTGCTGGTCTGGCAGGTTGCTCAGGGTTTGGCCGTATTGGGCTGGTGAGTAGCTGGTGTTGTTGGGCTCTGTGAAACTATAGGCGGTGTTGATGCTTGGCACAGATTGCGGCGTGTGGGGGTTGGTGCGGAGTGATGTGTGAAGATTGGGGCGCGGCTTTTGTTCGAATGAATTCAAACCCACAGTGAATTTAAGCCCACAGTGAATCCAAACTCACAAGGGGGGAAGCAGGCCCCTCGGTGTGGTGAGAGGCGTTGCTTTTAGCCTTTGCGTTTGCCTAGGCTGCCGCGCTGGGGGTCGTAGCCGATCACGGCGAGGCTGAAGAACAGGATCAGGCAGAACAGCACAACGGCGACTGATGTGCTGTTGAACTGGCCGTAGAGGGCGAAGCGAACCGACTCCAGTGCGTGGCTGAAGGGGTTCCAGGTGGCGAGCTTGTAGACGATGATGGCGCCTGATTCTTCCAGTTTCCACAGCGGGTAGAGCGCCGGGGACATGAAGAACATGGGGAAGATGACGAAGTTCATGGTGCTCGCGAAGTTCTCCAGCTGTTTGACGTAGACCGACAGCAGCAGGCCGAGCGAGCCCAGCATCATGCCCGCCAGCACTAGGGCTGGCAGTGCCAGCAAAAAGCCCCAGTAGGGCAGGTCGATGCCGAAGGCGAAACACAGCAGCATAAAGGCGGCGGCTTGGAAGAGGGATAACAAGGTGCCGGCGACGAGCTTGCAAAAGAGCAGATACCAGCGCGGCAGCGGGGCTGTCAGCAACAGCCGCATCACGCCCATCTCTCGGTCGTAAACCATGGCGAGGGAGCTTTGCATACCGTTGAACAACAGCACCATGCACAGCAGCCCGGGCGCGATGTAGACCTGGTATTCGATATAGCTTTCGTAGGGCTCGATGATCGAGACGCCGAAGACGTTCTGAAAGCCCGCTGCGAAGACCAGCAGCCACACGGCGGGCCGCACCAGTGCGGAGAACAACCGCCCCTTTTGCTGCCAGTAGCGCAGCAGCTCGCGCCAGACCACGGCTTGCATGGCACGGCCGGCGTGTTGCAGTGTGGTGGTGTTGTCACTCACTGGCAGTCCACCTCGCGCTCGCTGGCGCCCAGGGTGTCGAGGTTATCGGTGGGGTGCAGAAAGCCCTGCAGAGGGGCGCGGTCGATCACCCAGTTGCCGTCGGATAACAAGATGTTCTGTCGCAGCTGGCCGTTCCAGGGGCGAAAATTCATGCGCGTGCCCTTGAAGCCGTCCACCTCCAGCGATGGGTCGAGCAGGAAGCTGCGCAAGGTGTTGAAATCCCCCGTCTCGGAGCGCTGAATCGCCTGCACCAGCGCCTTGACCACCACCCAGGTCGACCAGTCCTGGCCTGTCATGTCGCGGCCACTGAGCTTGCGGAAGCGGCCTTGCAATTGTGGCGCGCCGTGGCGCTCCCAGCTCCAGTGCCACCAGCTGGGGGTCAGCCCGGCGGAGCCCAGCACGGGGCGTGGCAGCAGGGTATTGAAGGGCACCAGCGCCGCGAACTCACCGCGCGCTTCCAGCACCACCACGGCGTCGTAATCGCCGCCGGTGAGCAGGGCGATGTTGTTCTGGCCGCGGTTGCGTGGGTTGTTGTCAACGACGAAATCTCGGCTGTCTTGTACCTTCATGCCGAAGCGCTTGGCCGCCGCGTGGAAGGCTGTCACCCAGCCTTGATCTTCGGGTTTCACGCCTTGCAATATCAGCAGTTTTTTCCATTTGCGCGCGGTCAGCAGCTGGGCGGTGGCGTCGGATAACATGCGATAGCTGGGCACCGTGTGCAGCAGTTGGGGTGCGCATTGGCTGGTGCGCAGTGCGTCGTCGTGCGACGAGACGTTGTAGAGCAGCAGCTCCTGCCCGGCGGTGGCCTGGGTGGCGAGCAGCACCCAGTCGGCGGGCAGGTCCAGGATGAAGTGCTGCACGCCACTGTCACGAAAGGCCTCTATCGTAGGTTCCAGTTGATCCAGCTGCCGCAGCAGTTTTTTCTCTATCTTAAGCGTGACGCCCGATTGCTGCAGCGCGAAGCGGGCGTCCTTGATGCCGAGCATCGCCCCGTCGATGGGGCGGCCACCGGCCTGCAATGGCAAGCGGTGGCGCAGGTGGGATTTGCCGTAGCGCGGGTCCTTTTTCCAGCCGATGTAGGCGATGGTGAGTTCTTTTGAATTGCCGGCGTGGCTCGGCGTGGGCAGCATGAGTGCCGCGGCGGCGAGCACCAGGGTCAGCAGCGCAGCGGCAAAGCGCTGCGACTGTTGATTGTCACGCAGTTTTAGGCTTGCTGTTTTGCCGGAGGTACTGCGTGCTGTGTGGGGGCTTATCGCTCGTTGGCAGTGATCAGTTCGCATGGGCTTGCTCCGCTGCTGTGGGCGATTGGGTGAGACTGATAAAGGCGTCCAATAAGTTTGTCTCGCCGCAGCGTTGGCAAATATCTTCGCAGCTGCCCTCGGCCTGTACACGACCTGCATTGAGCACCAGTATGCGGTCCGCGTCTTCGACTTCTTCCACTAGATGCGTGGTCCAGAGCACGGCCAAGCCCCGCTCCTGGCAGAGGCTGCGCACGTGTTCGAGCAGGCCACGGCGCGATGCGGGGTCCAGCCCGACGGTGGCCTCGTCCATCAACAGGGTGCGGGGGCGGTGCAGCAGGGCGCGCGCCAGCTCGACCTTGCGGCGGTTGCCACCGCTGAGCGCGCGGCATTTGCTGTTGCGCAGCTTTTGCAGGCCCAGGCGACTGAGCTCTTGATCGATGGCGGCGGTACTGTCGCTGCGGCTGAGACCGTGCAGCTGGCAGTGAAAGCGCAAGTTGTGCTCCACGCTCAAATCCAGATCGAGGGTGGGGGCTTGAAAGACGATGCCGAGCTTTGCCAGCGCGGCGATGGGGTTTTTGGCCATGTCGCTGCCGTGCACCAGCACCTGCCCGCTGTCCGCCACAAACAAACCGCTGAGCAGCTGGAACAGGGTGGATTTGCCCGCGCCGTTGGGGCCGAGCAGGGCGACAAATTCCCCGGCCTCTAGGCGCATGTCGAGCTGGTCCAGGGCCTTGACGGCGCCGTAGTGTTTGCTCACCTGACGGGTTTCGAGGGAGGCGCTCATGGGCTCAGGGCTCCGCTTAGCAGTTGGGGGTGGGTGGACAATAAATCCCTTTGCAGGGCTTGCACTGTATCTGCGTCGCGGGGGCGCGCTTGGCTTATCGCGTGCGCGAGCATCAGCTGCGCCGGGGCTGCCGATAAAAACAGCACGCGGTCGGCCAGCTGCAGCGCCTCGTTTAAATTGTGGGTGACGAACACCACCGTGGGGGCGCTCTCTTGGCAGAGCCCGAGCAGCATCTGGCGCAACTGCTGGGCGGTGGGCTCGTCGAGAGAGACAAAGGGCTCGTCCATCAGCAGCAGGGCCGGATGCACACAAAAGGCCCGCGCCAACGCGACGCGTCGCTGCATGCCGCCCGACAAGGCGCCGGGGTAGTCCGCCGCGCGTTCGCTCAAGCCAACCCGCTCGAGCAGGGCGTCGCCGCGCTGCGCTTGCTCGGCGCTGCCGTCTTGTACCAGGCGCAGGTTATCGCGCACGCTCAGCCAGGGCATAAGCCGCGGGTTTTGAAACATCAGCGCCTGTTTGAGATCGGGCGCCAGCCCATCAACCGCGCCGCGTGGGTTTGGCTGCAGACCGGCCAGCAGGTGCAGCAGGGTGCTCTTGCCGGTGCCCGAGGGGCCGACGATGGCGGTGAATGAGCCAGCGGGAAAGCTAAGATCCAGAGCGCCCAGTGCATCTTGGCCGGTGCCGGGGTAACAAAAGCCTGGCATCTTTAACTGCAGCTCAGCCATGTTGCCTCCAGCGGTTGGCGCGACGTTCTAGCGGCTGTACCAGCAGGTATTCGATGCTGAGGATGATGGCGCCGAAGGCGAGGGTGTAGGCGAGGATGCTGGCGATATCAAAAAACTGAAAGAACACCCCGAGCTGAAAGCCGACGCCGTCGCTGCGGCCCATGAGTTCCACCACCAACACGATTTTCCAGATCAGCGACAGGCCGCTGCGGGCCGCCGCCATCAGGTAGGGGCTGAGCTGCGGCAGGTATATACGCCAAAAGCGCTTGCTGCGACTGAGCCTAAAGGCCCGGCCCACGTCCAGCAGCTCGCGGTCAATGGCGCGTGCGCCCTCGCGCACGGTGACAATCACCGTGGGGATTTTGTTCAGCGCCACCGCGATCACCGCGGCTGTGTCACTGAGGCCCAGCCACAGATAGCAGAGGATGATAACGACCAGCGCGGGGATGTTGAGGGCGATCAGCAGCCAGCTGTCGAGCAGGGCGTCGGCCCGGCGCGAGCTGCCCATCAACATGCCAAGCGCCGTGCCCAGCAGCATCGCCACCAAGAAGGCAGCGACTACGCGTCGCAGGGTGGCGCTGATGTGCAGCTGCAGATCGCCGCTGTGCCATTCGACTGAGAGGCTCTGCCACACTTGCGCCGGCGGCGGCAGCTCGTCGCTGGCAACCCACAGGGCGCTGAGCTGCCAGATGAGCAGCAGCCCCAGCAGTGAGCCCAGGCGCCAGCCAAATTGCTGCGCCGCGGGCAGTCGAACGTTGCTGCTCACAGCTGTCTGCCTACCATCCGATCATCGGCTGTATTGAGAATGAGCAGCTGAGCGGAAGCGGTCATTGCGGGATCGAAAAATCACCCCAGAAAATGACCGGATCAAGGGCTGTTGCCTTGCCGACCAGCTTGGCACCGCCTTCGGCTGCCAACACCTCAAACACTTGCACCGCACCGGCGACTTCGGCATCGCCAAATTGGGTGGGGATGCCGGCACGGTAGCCCGCCATCAGCTCGGCCGCTTGCTCGGGGCTCTTGGCTTTAACCTTCGGTGCAAGCCGTTCCCACTCGGCGTCTTCATCGCGCAATATAGCTTTGGCACCGTAAGAGGCCGCGAGCAGGCCATTGAAAGCGTCGTTGTTGGCGTCAGCCCAAGTGGCGGTGGTGGTCCAGCCCAGCAGCGGCATGGCGGTCTCGACGCCCAGCTCCGGCAGCAGCTCGGACACGGGGGTCAGCGCCTGCCATCCGGCGGCGCGCAGCTTGGCGCCCCAGTGCCAGAAGGTCAGCACCGCGTCCAAGTCGCCTTTCAAAGCCAGCTTGTGCAGCAGCGGCGGGGCACCGAACTGGGGCTCCACCAGCGTGGAGAGGTCTTCGCCCAGTGTCTTCTTGGCGTAGGCGCGATTCAGCAGCCAGCCTTTGTCCACTGGGCCACCGGCGATGCCGAGCTCGCGCCCTTTGAGGTCCGCGTGGTTCTCAATGCCGGAATCGGGTTTGACCATGATGCCGCCGGTGGCATTGGACCAAGGGAAAAAGCGCGCGGGCTTGCCCTGTGCTTGTTGCCGTGCGGCCCAGATCCAGTCGGAGACGATCACGTCCACTTCGCCGCCCATCAGCTGTATCTTGGCCGCGTCGCCCTTGGCGAAATGCACCACCTCGAGCTCAAAGCCGTTGGCCTTGTCCAGCCCATGGTGCTTGACCGTTGCCAGCTCCCAGTTGACGGTGCCGAACTTGAGCACGCCCACTTTGACCACGGGCAGCTCGGCTTGTGCCGCGCTGCTGATCAGCGCCGCGCCGGCCAGTAGGGCGCTGCGAAACAGCGTGCGACGGGAAAAGACGGTAGACACAGACATGGCAATCCCTTTAAGTGTAATGAATGAGCATCACTCTAGCCGTCTGTGCAAGCTACTTGCATGAATACTATATAAATAGGGGCGAGGCTCGGCTAAGTCGGCCGCTATACTGCAGCTTGGTATAAGAGTGAGCGTGAGAGTGTGTCTGTATTCCGTTATCCTAGACGATACGGATAGTCGCGATGCGGATATACGCCCGATAGACGCGGTCTCAGATTGGCACCCATCCGTGTGGTGCGCAGGGACCCTTTTGCTTTGTTGACCGGTGGCTATTCGCCGGTTTTATTCGATTTGAGATATGAATTCCATGGAGCATCGCCTGCTGCTGATAGAGACGTCTGCCACCCAGCGGTATGTCGCCACCAATTTCCTCGAGGAATCGGGCTTTGGCGTGCGCACAGCGGAAAATTACGCCTTGGCGCAGGAATCCCTAGAGCAGCAGTTCAGCCACCCAGAAGAAGCGGTGGATTGCGTGCTGCTGAGCTGGCCGGTGGCGCCGGACGACAATCTTCAATCGGTGCTGCGCGCCTTGGAAGGGCCTGATTTTCACGATTTGCCAGTGATTGTGCTGTCGCAGAACATGCCGGCTCAGGCGCGTGCTTGGGTGGCCGGCCGCGAGCACACGGTGCTGGCGAACTGGCGTGAATACAAAAGCGTGGCCGGATTGCTGCAGCGTTTGTTGGGCGAGCCGGGCACCGACGCGGCCATCGCGCCGCAGCCGCCCAAATTCTCGAACGCCGATATCGCGGTGCTGGTGGTCGACGACTCCCCCAGCATCCGCTACGCCCTGAGTGATCTGCTCAGCTTGCACGGTTACCGGGTGTCGGTGGTGGCCGATTCCACCGAGGCCTTGGCTGCGCTGGACCGCCAGCGCTACGATGTGGCGATCATCGACTATTACCTGCGCGATGAAACCGGCGACAACCTGTGCCGGCAGCTGTTGGCGCACCCGGCTGGCAAGGACCTGACCTGCGCGGTGCTGACCGGCAACTACGCCGATCACATCATCCAGCAGAGCCTGCGTGCCGGTGCCGTTGAGTGCATGTTTAAGAACGAATCATCCGAGCTGCTGTTGGCGCGGGTGGACGCGATCAGCCGCCTGGTGCGTGGCCGCAGCCAGCAGCACAGCGACCGCAGTCGTCTGTACGCGGCGATGAGCGCGGTGCAGCACGCGGTATTGGGCATCGACGGGCGCGGTGAAGTGAACTTCGCCAACCCGCTCGCCTGCGAGCTATTGGGTGTCAGCGCCGAGAGCTTGCGCGGTCTGCGCGCGGGCGATCAGCTGCTGTCCAAGCTGCCACTGCCGCAGGCGGACGCGCTTGAAAAGGCGGTCGAGACCGGCGCCGATTTGAGCGGTGCCAAGGCGGAATTTAGCCCGCTGCAAGGGCGCAGCTTCCAGGCTGATTACCACGGCGTGGGGCTGGGCTCTGGCGAGGGCATATTGTTGTGTTTCTCTGTCCCCGCACCGGCACCTGTCGCGCCCCGTCTCGCCGCTCCAGCGCCCGCCGCGAAATCCGCCGCAGTTGCAGGTGTGAGCTTCAGCTACTTGATGCTGGCAGTAGAGTTCGCCATCGACGGTGGCGAACCGCGCAGTGTGGCGGTGAACGATAAGCTGGTGAAGCTGATTGGCCAGCGGCTCGCGCAGCGGGTATTCCAGGCGGACCGTTTTCAGTATTTGGGGCAGGGCTTGTATGGCATCGTCATTGCGCATCGCAGCCCGGCGACTGCCTATACAGCCGCTCGGCAGATGGCGGCTTTGGTGGCGTCACTGGGGGCGGGCATGGGCCAGGTGCAGATTATCAGCTCCAGCTCACTCACGCCCATCACTGATCCTTTGGCACGCGATAAAAAAATGTTGCTGGAGGCGCGCAAGGGTGCGCTGGTGGCCAGGCGCAAAGGGCCAAATTACATCTACCTTGCAGACCGCAAGCAGTTGATGCCCGCAAAGGCACCCGCTAAGAAAGCCTAGCTCTGAGGCGCTCCGTCGTCAGACCTTGCCGCTACGCGCACCAGCGTGGCGAGCTTTTCATTCCGGTCCATGATCATCCAATCCCTGATCTCATCTTGATCGCGCCTGCAGCCAACGCAGATGTTCTGGCTGTCGAGGGTGCACACGCCGTTGCAAGGTGATGGCACGGTGGTATCAGGGGCGGGGCGCTGGCGGCGTCGGCCGGGTCGCTTGGTCATGGTTTTAAGGTGTCAGCTGAGCGTGCCGCATTGTAGCGGTGGCTGGCGGGTGCGGCCAGTTGTTTCTAGCGCAGAATGCTTCGCGGTTCCGCGAGTGGCTGTGGTTTTGGCTGCGGGAGACGGTGTGTGGATGGGCAATGCGGTGGGCTGGAATTTGTAGTGCGGGGGGAGCTTGCTCAATTGGAGCTGCTCTGACTGAAAGCGAACCCTCAGACGGCGACGTCTGGCTCCAGACCTGCAGGTGCGAGTAATTGCGCCAGTAATTGGCCGGTGCGGTTGGCGGTGAAGGTGGCGTCACAATTGACCACTAACTTAGGCTGCCATCCCCAGGTGCAGGCGGCGCTGCGCAGCCCGTTACGGTGTGCGAAGTTGATGTCGCGCACGCTGTCGCCACAGTAGATGGCGCTCTCGGGCCGCACATTGTACTGGCGCAACAGCGCTTCTAGGCGCTCGTCGGGCGTGCCCATCTGCTCGGAACCGATGATGCGGTGCACTTTTGAGCTCAAGCCGTGGTTGCGCAAAATGGTTTCGATGATGCTGCTGTGGCTGCGTGACATCACGGCCGTGTAGCCGCGGCTGCTGAGTGTGGTGAGCAGCTGCTGCACGCCATTAAAAAGAGTGCAGCGCCACAAGCCGTTCATCAGATTGGCCTCTAGGTGGCTGGCAAAACGAGGGCGCACGGCCCGCGCCAGTTTCAGCGCGTCGGCGAGCCCGTCTGCGTCGAGGGTTTCTGCGTTGGTCAACACAGAGGCCGGCACGTCGACGATCTTGGCGCCTGCTGTGCGCGCGGAGACTTTCACCGCCTGTTGGTAGTGCTGCAAAGTGTCGGCGAGCACACCGTCGAAATTGAAGAGGTAGAGGTAGAAACCCTTGTTCGCCTGCTCAAGCCCTGCGCGTTTGCGATGCGTGCCCAGTCGCGTTGCGTTGAGCCGTGCGTATGCAACTTGGCTCGTCGGGTGGGAAGTGCTATCAAACACGGAATTGGCGTCGTTCACGGGTGTCCAGTCGCTCAGCGGAAATCTTCCGCAGTAAGTAAATGCTAGTTTGGATTCAGTTTATCACCGAAGTATATGAAAACAAAGAATAATCGATGTTTATTATGTGCAAGTGTTGTAGCATTTGATGATATTCAAGACTGAACTTCTAGTGAGATAACAAACACATGGCGGTGATATTCGAGCTGCAGAACGACGACGGAAACTACCAGATACGGACAGCGGGCCAGGCCATTCGGCTGTACACGAACGGTGTGTTCCATAGTCAATGGAACGCATGTCGGCCTTTGTCTGGTGCTGTTTGGGATTTGTTGGCGCTCCCAGTGTTGTATTTGACCGCTGCTGAGACCCGGCCTTTGCGGGTGCTGGTGCTGGGTGTGGGCGGCGGGGCGGTTATTCGCCAATTGCAAACCTTGGCGCCGCGGGCCAGCTTCGTCGGGGTCGAGTTGGACCCGGTGCATTTGCGCCTGGCCCGAGAATATTTCGGGGTGGACGAGCGGTGTGCTCAATTGCATTGCGATAATGCGGTGGGGTGGTTAAAAAATTACCAGGGCCCGCGTTTCGATTATGTGATCGATGATTTGTTTATGCACCGCAACGGCGAGCCCGAGCGTGCGGTCGCGGTGGACAAGAGCTGGGCCGCTCAGCTGCGACGGGTCACCGCAAAAGACGGGGTGATCATCGCCAATTATTGCAGCAAGCGAGAATTGGCCGATTCCGCTTTGATGAGTGCGGGCGCCAAGCGCGTCTACCGCTGGTCCCAGTCGGGCTATGTCAACGCGATCGGCGCCTTTGTCTACGGGAAGGGAGACGCCGCCAGCTGGCGGCGTGCACTGAGTGAACACGGGCAACTCGACAAAGCGCAGCGTGACGTGGCGCTGGACGCGAACAGGTTGCTGCTGAAGTGACTCAGGCGCGGGTATTTGCCTTCGATTTTGACGGGGTTATCGCCGATTCGGCGCCAGCCTACGTGGCAGCTATTAATGCCGCGGCAGAGCCACTGGGCGCGACCCGAAGGATGGATTTGCAGATGCTGGCGGACATGCCCGCGTACGCCCATGCGCTGTCCGCGCGGCAGGTCGGCTTGAGTGAGGCCCGCACGGCACAATACAGCGCGGCACTGCGCGAGCACTTTCATCGGCAGGCAGCGCCGCCTTTGCACCGATGCATGGGGGCGGTGTTGCAACGCCTGAGCACCGCGGGGGAAGTGATTGTGCTCTCCGCCAACGCGGAGGCGGCCATCGCTGCGGCGTTGACGGACTTGGGTGTACAGCCCACGGCTGTCTACGCTGGGCGTGCCGCGTCGGCAAAAGCCGAGGTGCTGAAGCTGTTGTCCGAGCGCGCCAAGGTGGTGATGGTGGGGGACACGCTCGCCGATTGTCACGCCGCGCGCGATGCAGGGGTGGCTGCCGTCGCCGTGGCCTGGGGGTGGCAGAGCGAGCCGCTGCTGGCGAGCGCGGGTGTGCCGGTCATGGCCAACGCCGTAGACCTTGAGGCGTGGCTGCTGGCCTGGAGTGTTGTGCCGTAGTTCACTGATTCCCCAGGGCTTGCTTTCTCAGTCGTTCAGCACTTCGTCTCCGCGTTCGTCGACAAGCTGCTTGCCCTTGTGCAGCGAATGCTCGCAGGCTTGCTCAAACGAGGGGTGCACGTCTGCGCGGATAAAGTGATGCACGCGGGTGTCCTCTGGGTCCAGCGAACGAATTTCCCCGGCGGTGCGGAACTGCCCATTGGCCGTGTCCGGTACGGCGGTGACGCTATAACCCTTGTGCTCTGCTGTGGCACCTTTGGCCGGTGTTTTTTCGCCGCCGCCCAGTAATTTTGAAAACCAACCCATTGCTGCTCCCGTCACGCTGTGTTTTTAGATCTAATAAGAGGTGTCTGTTCAAGAGCTGGAGTTTAACAAACCCTGCGCTGCGGGGCTGTGTCTATCGTGGTCCGGGCAGGTGGGCACATGTTTCACGGTGAAGGGCTCACCGTCCTGTAGGTGAGGCTGATACGCGGCTGGCTCACCCGCTTGCTGCGCGGCAGCGCGTGCTGCCAGTGTTCTTGGCAGGCACCGCCCATGACCAGCAAACTGCCATGGGCGAGCTTGAGTCGGTGGGTGGCAAAGGCGCGGTGCTTGTGGCGCAGGGCGAAGCGCCGTTCAGCGCCGAAGCTCAGCGCTGCGATCAGGGGCTTGTCGCCCAGCTCTCGCTCGTTGTCGGCGTGCCAGTGCATGCAGTCCTCACCGTCGCGGTAGAGATTGGCAAGCACACCGTTGAGTGGGGATTGGCAGTGTTCGCTGAGGCGATCGCGCAATTGTCGCAACAGCGGGTGCCAGCTGAGTGTTTCAGCGCGCTGGCCGGACCAGCCGTAGCTGGCCTGCGGATCCCCGTACCAGGCGTGTTGGCGCGGGATCGCCACCCATTTCCCGAACAGCCGAATGTGGCCCGCCTGCCAATCGAGCTCATCGTGCAGCTGCGCAAGGTGCAGATCAGCTGTTGGCGCGCTTATCCATTGCGGGCAGTAGCTGATCCAGCAGCCGGGGGACAGGCTGTGTTCTATCAGGGTTTGCTCGCTGGGCAGTTCTATCGCTTTCATCGTGTGGACGCTTTTTAGCTTATCTAAGCATGTTCAGGTGGCGCTGTCTTGCCACGCTTTATTTTGGTCGTGGCTTGGTCTGTGACTGAGGGCAATGTATCTATGGATACATGTCTAAGGGCAATTGCGAGTGCGTGTGCTCTCTGGGCTACAATGTTCCTTTTCAGTACCGCACAGCAAGGGACTCCACGATGGCGAATACGCCGGCTCAGCACACCTATTTTCATACCGCATGGCGGGATTATCTGGCGGATGATTTGCCCGTGGGCACCTATCTCGGCAGCCGGGACGGGGTGCAGCGCGTGCCTGATCTACTGGCTTTGAAGGATGAGGTGGACGTGTTGCTGCTGGACGGTTTTGGGGTGCTGAACACAGGCTTTGAAGCGGTGCCAGGCATGGCGGCGCAAATAGCCGCACTGCAGGCGCACGGGGTGCATTGCCTGGTGCTGTCCAACGGTGCAACTCAGCCGGTGGGCCCGATGGTGCAGAAATACGACGATTTGGGCTTTCACTTCAAGCCGGAAAATCTACTCACTAGCCGAGATGCCCTGCGTGTCGGCTTGCAGGCGCACGCCGAGCAGTCGCCGGATTTCCTCTGGGGTGTCACGCCTACCGCTGCGGCATCGCACCCGGATCTGCCGGGCCAGATGCGGCGGCTGTTGAGTGAGAAGGATTACACTGAGGTGGATGGCTTTTTGTTGTTGTCCACCCTGCGCTGGACTGCCCAACACGACTGGTGGCTGCGGCGGCATTTGCAGCTGCGTATGCGGCCAGTCTGGGTGGGGAACCCCGACGTGTGCGCGCCATTTCCACAGCACGTCTCGCGCGAGCCAGGGCAAGTGGCTCGCGCGCAGGCGCGAAATCTGGGGGCAGAGGTGGCGTATTTCGGCAAGCCGCACGGCAATGTCTATGAGGTAGCGCTGCGCCGCGCCCGAGAACTGCAGCCCGATTTGGATCTCGATCGCGTGGCGATGGTGGGTGACTCACCGCACACGGATATCCTGGGTGCGCGCATGGCGGGGCTGAAATCCGTGCTGATGCAAGATCACGGATTGTTGGCGGGGCAGCCCCTGTGGCAGCGACTGGAAGAGGCGAAGATCTGGCCCGACTATTTGATCGCCGACTCGGTGTGATGTGCTGAATCGACAGTGGCTGTTTTGTCGCAGTGAGCAGGGGGCCTAGGGTGCCAGTGGCAGGGGAAAATACAGCGCGCGTCGCGCCTAAGCCCATCGGTGTTTTTGACAGCGGCTTGGGCGGTTTGAGTGTATTGCAGGCACTGCGTGCTGCGATGCCTGAGCAGTCTTGGCTGTATCTCGGGGACAACCTGCACGCGCCCTACGGTGAAAGAGGGCAGCAGGAGATCTTTGATCTCACGCTCGCCGCCATCGAAACGCTGTGGCAGGCGGGCTGCGGTTTGATCATCCTGGCTTGCAATACAGCGAGTGCGGTGGCGCTGCGGCGCATTCAAGCGCAGTGCTTGAGGCCAGATCAGCGGGTATTGGGGGTGTTTGTGCCGATGATCGAGGCCCTGATTGAGCGACCCTGGGGCGATAACACACCACCCAGCATCGCCCCGGTGGAGCAGGTCGCGCTGTTTGCAACCCCGGCGACTGTGGCCAGTCGCGCCTTTCAGCGTGAGCTGACCTTCAGAGCGATCGGGGTGGATGTAGAAGCCCAGCCCTGCAGTGGCTTGGTGGATGCCATAGAACAGGGGGACCAGGCTCAAGCGCGGGTGCGCGTGGCGCAGCATGTGGGCGCGCTGAAGTTGCGCATGCCCACGCCTCAGGCCGCGGTGCTGGGCTGTACCCACTATCCCTTGTTGCTGTCAGAGTTTCAGCGCGTGCTGGGCCCGCAGGTGCGTGTTTTGTCTCAGGCAGATATCGTCGCGCGCAGCTTAAAAGATTATCTGCAGCGGCACCCGGAATGGGCGTGTACGGGGGGCAACTGTAGCTTTCTCAGCACTGGAGATGCAGTGGATGTCAGTCGCCGCGCCTCGCAGCTTTTGGGCCAATCAGTGGTTTTCAGTGGGCTGTGAAAGCTGATTATTGCGTCAGTGTGCCACTTTCATTGAAGGGGATTTTCACTGGGATTCCGTCGACTTTGATCTTGCCCTTGAGCGTGTAGTCCAAGGATTTAGCCGAGCCCAGCTTGCTGAAGTTCTTGATGATTTGCATCAGGCCGGAGCGCACTTCCACTTCCATGTTCGCCTCACCCATGGGCTCGAGATTGACGCCTTTGTTGGAGATACCGCTGGCGAAATCTTCGTCGTTGATCGCCGCTGAGAACTGCAGGCCGCGGATCGGCAGGGCAAAATCGTTGGGATTTTGCAGGTTCAGGGTCAGTTTGAAGGTCTGTTGCAGCACTTCCACTTTGACCACTTCGATGCCGACCAGCTTCACGATGGGCGGCTCGGGTTTGAGCTTGGACACCAAGGTGCTGCAGCCGCTCATTGCTGATGCTGTCAACATCATCAGTAATAACAACAACTTAAACTTACTCGCTTGCAGCATTAAAGCAGCTCCGCAGTGGGCATGAAGGTAGGCTGCAGGGCGCAGCCCTATCAGTATAGAGCGAGCATTTCTGGCGTCAAATCTTCGTGTTGATCAGTTGCTTGTAACGTCAGCTGCACGGCTGGCCCTCTGCGCTGTGACTGCTGAGAGAAGGTTTGTAGGTGCGGTGTACTGTCGCGGTGTTTTGAAACTTTGTGCGACCCAATAAAAAACGAGGGCAGTGTGCCCTCGTCGATGCGGTATTTCCTGATTCTGATCACTCTAGGAGGTCAATCCCAGAGCGATTTAATCAGGTTCTATAGGCCTGCAGCCAGAATGCTGTCCAGCGCTTGCTGGTTGAGCAGCATCATGGTCTCGACAGCGCCTGCTTCAGCTATCAAGCCGGGGCGAACGTAGTTGTCGTGTTCAGCCAATAGCACAGCTGTTGCACCGCCGGGTTGCCGCAGATCGGTGGGGATTTCCACCGTGAGCAGGGTCACGCCGTTGATGCTTTGCTGGCTCCAGCGGCTCTGCACTGGCTCAGTTGCGAGAGGATCAAAAACGGAGGAGCTGCTGTGCCAGATGGCGTCTGCAGCCGCTGCGCCCGTGCTTGGCTTTAGGGTGACGGCGTAGTCGGGGTACAGGTTGAGCAGCGTCAGGGTTGAGAATGTGCCTGTGATCTCTTGCAGATTTTGAACGACAGACGTGGGTGAGCTGCCGATGCGGCGTTCGACGGCGGTGCAGTTGTAGTTATCGCTCGCCTGCAGTGGCAGTTGTTCGGCGCAACCATTGCTGATGGCAGTGCTGCTGTTGCTTTCGACAGCTGCTTGCCTAGTGCTCAGCTCGGTGCTGGCTGTTGCCAGCGCTACGCTGATGGCGTCGAAGTCAGCTTGAGCACTGCTCAACGCAGCCAGGTCGCCCACGGCTTGGGTCTCGGCCAGTGTGGCGTCTAAGGTGGCGGTGTCGAATTGTTGCTCGACTAGTTCCAGGTTGGCTTGGCTTGCGACAATGGCCAGCTCCGCTTGCTGCAGTGCGGTTTGGGCATCTGTGTCAGACACTTGATCGGCGCGGGCCTGAGCGAGGGTCTCCGTGGCGGATTGTGCTGCTTGCTCGGCAGCGTTGGCCTCTGCAATAGCTGTTGTCGCGAGGGCTGTCGCCTGTGCGAGGCCCGCGCTGGCGACAATTTCATCTGCCTGCGCTTGTTGCAGGGCTGCCTGCGCGGCAATGACATCTGCGTCCGTGCTGGGGTCCGGGACTGAAGCCAGCTCTGCGGCTGCGATGGCGTCCGCCACTGCTGTTTCAGCTGAGTCGAGAGCCGTTTGAGCCGTGCTCTGCAATTGTGTCGCTGCCGCACTTGCACTGTTGGCTTCTGTCGCCGCAGTGGTTTTGACTGCGAGAGTGTCCTGAGCGTCGCTTAAAACGGACTCGTAGGCGCTTATCAATGCTTGGTTGGTCGCGACGTCGTCCAGGGTAGATTGTGCCTCCTGCTGTGCCGTCTGTGCACTTGCAAGGGACTGTTCCGCGTTGGTTTTTGCCTGGATCAAGGCGTCTACAGCTGTTTGCGTGCGCTCTGCTTCTGCGTTTGAGTAGGCGCTGAATTGCTCGTTTGCCTGCAGTTCGTCAGAGGCAGTGTCCAGACTGTGCTGCAAGCGATCCAGTGTGAGCTGGGCTTGTTGCACGGCTTGAAGTGCGGCCACGTGTAAGCGCATTTCATCGGAGGGGTTGAGCGTGAGCTCATAGGATTTGCTGAGTTGCACACGCTGCAAGGTGATGGCTTGGGCGCCCTCGGCAAAGGTGCCGCTGTCGACCAGGAAAGTCGATTGTGTGAGCTCTGTATAGGGCGCATAAGTAACCAGCGGGGTGCCGCCGATATCGCGAGTTGTCGCGCTCAGTTCAAAGGCGATGTTGTTGTTGTCGAGCAGTGTTGCTTTGTACTCAGCGCTGCGGCTGAGCGTGCCCGATCCGCTGCTGTCTTTTGCCTGCCACACGCCGTCGCCGCTCAAAATAAAATTCGAAATGTCATTCACCAGCGCTGGCTGGTTTTCAACACGGTCCGCCGCGTAGACAATGCTCTGTGTCACCTGCAGGTTTTCACCGTCAGCGCTGCTGTGTGTGCTCAGCATCAGGTCGCAATTAACAGTGTCTTCGCAATTCAGTTGCAGAGCAGCCAGTGTATCGCTGAGCAGGGCGATGGGGTCGGACTCGGCAGGGGATTCCAGTACCACACCTTGCAGGGCCAGGTGGATGTCGTCGGCAGGCCAGCTCGGTGCGGGCAGTGCAGCGGCGATCGCTTCAGGGCTGGTCTCGTCGCTGGCGTTCAACGCCACGACGAGATCCGACAGCTGTAACAAGCTGTGCGCGGCGACCAAGTGGCTCAGCCGCTGTTGTGTGTCCTCCAGGCCCGGGTCTATGCCCGCCGCCAGCGCATCTTCCGTTGCGCTGGTTTCGATTCTGGCGATGAAGGCTTCGAGCGTTTGTCGCACCCGCGCCAAGTGCTGCGCTGCTTGTTGCGCTTGGTCGAGTTCGATGCTGTCCGTGTTCACGGCTCCCAAACCCGCGTCGTCGAGCGCGGAGCGTGGCTGCTGGCTCAGTGGCGCTGTGTCGAGGCTGCTGAGTGCCAGTAGCTCCTGCAATTGCGTGGACACCTGCTCGGCTGAGAGCGTGGGGTGGGCAATGCGATACCAGTGATAAATAGTGGTCAATGCACTGATGGTGGAGCTGCCAGCGGCCGCGTAGAGCGAGACGGCTGGGCTGTCTACGGTGGCGGGCAGCTCGGCGACCAATGGCATGGGGGTAGCCACAGGTTGCAGCGAGAAGCTGCCGTCTTCGGCGGCGATGCCGGTGGGTTCGAGTGCGTCACAGCGGGTGTTGTGGTTGAGGTCAAAACACACGGTGGCGCCAGCGGCGCGGTGACTGAACAGGATTCCATTGCCGTCCATGGTGCCGCTTGGGCCGTCTCCGGCGATCACCCCGCCCGCTGAGGGATTACTGTTGTCTGGGTTGCCAATGACACTGCCGTCGCAGGCGGTCAATCCGATGACGCCGGAGGCTATTAGGGATCGAAGCGCAAGCTGGCGCACGCTTTTGTGTTCACTGCTCATGGGTCAGCTTCCTTGCTGTAGAGATTCGTTGTTGAGCTTTAATTGCAATAATCGCTCCCATATGAGTTTTTCTGTGATCTCCACAGTGTCCCGCTTGTTTGTTTTTAAGGGCTAGGGGCAGCCGCGATTTGAGTCGATTCTCTCGGTGCTAGCGTGGAGCACAGCAGAAATCAGAGCAGCTAAGGTGTTGAATTTATTTGTAGAGAAGCCAGCGAAATGCATTTGCGCTGCTGCCAATAGAGACGAGAATCTTCGATTTGTTGTCTACTCAAGCACTGTGTTGCTTGTCACGGCTCTATTCTCAGGTCTGTTTGTTGTTCACTGTCAGTGTTTCGTCGCTGTGTACACTGACTGCTTGATCTTTGGCCGTTGAAGCGCCACAGTTTTGCCGTATTTGATTGAGCCTCGGATTTTACAAGCCCCTCAGATAGCCTTTTTAAGGCTGGTGCGACAGCTCGGCGGTTTGGCAAACAGCGATATTTTTTTACAACTTGAGGAGTGCAAAAGCATGGACGAGGAATTATTTGAAAAAGGGTTGTTGCAACGCAAAGCGACACTGGGCGCTGCCTACGTGGAGAAAAACCTGAGCGAGGCGGATGAACTCACGCGCGAATTTCAGCAGGCGATGACCGGCTGGTGTTGGGGTTTTGGCTGGGGTGATGACACCATAGATGCCAAGACGCGCTCGATGATGAACCTCGCCATGATCGGCGCACTGGGGAAAATGCAGGAGTGGGAGACCCACTGCCGAGGAGCGCTGACAAACGGTGTCACGCTGGAAGAGATACGCGCGATTATCCACGTGGTGGCTATTTATTGTGGGGTGCCACAGGCGCTGGAGTGTTTTCGTGTGGCGCGCAAGGTGTTGGAAGAGGCCGGCGAGCTGGAGCCAAAGTGAGCAGTTATGGTGATCGCGTCACTGTCAGTCAAACCCCGGCCCCCAATCTCTGAGGGTCGCTGGCTTTGCTCGTCCTCCTTGTTTTGTGTGCTGAGGGCGACACTTGTCAATTGCCTAGAAAGGAGCGTTTCTGGGGGTGCGCGGAAAGGGTATTGTATCGCGTACATTTGACAAGCCTGTGGCGTAGAGGATCAGTCGCTCAAAGCCCAGACCAAATCCCGCGTGTGGCACGCTGCCGTAGCGGCGCAGGTCGCGGTACCAATCGAGTGATTCCTTTTCCATGCCCATCTCGTCCATGCGCGCGTCCAGTACATCGAGGCGTTCTTCGCGCTGCGAGCCGCCGATGATCTCGCCGATGCCCGGCGCGAGT
The DNA here is from genome assembly GCA_033852095.1 of Granulosicoccaceae bacterium. GTDB lineage: Bacteria > Pseudomonadota > Gammaproteobacteria > CALCKW01 > CALCKW01 > CALCKW01. Next base: position 19,597 of record JAWSVD010000141.1, read on the forward strand.
AGGTCCATCGCCGCGACGGTTTTGTTGTCGTCGTTGAGGCGCATATAAAAGGCTTTGATGTCCTTGGGGTAGTTCTGCACCACCAGTGGGCCGCCGATGTGTTCTTCGCAGAGCCAGCGCTCGTGCTCGCTCTGCAGATCGATGCCCCAGCTGACTGGGAACTCGAACTTTTTACCCGACTTCAATAAAATCTCCACAGCATCTGTGTAGTCCATGCGGGTCAGCGGTGTCTCGACGAAGCTCTGCAAGCGTTGCAGCAGGCCCTTGTCGACCTGCTTGTTGAAGAAGGCCAGGTCGTCCGCACGGGTCTCCATCAAGTCGCGCAGCACAAACTTCAGCAGATCATCCGCGAGGGTGGCGAGGTCGTCGAGGTTGGCAAAGGCAATTTCCGGTTCGATCATCCAGAACTCGGCCAGGTGGCGGCTGGTATTGGAGTTCTCGGCACGGAAGGTGGGCCCAAAGGTGTAGACCTTCTCCATCGCCAGGCAGTAGCTCTCGACGTTGAGTTGGCCGGACACGGTGAGGAAGGTCTCCTTGCCGAAGAAGTCCTGGCTGAAATCCACCTGGCCGGCGTCGGTGCGCGGGGTGTTCTGCAGATCCAGCGTGGAGACGCGGAACAACTCGCCAGCCCCCTCGGCATCCGCCGCGGTGATCAGTGGCGTGTGCACCCACAGGTAGCCGCGCTCGTTGAAGTAGCGGTGCACCGACTGGGCCAGCGCGTTGCGCACGCGGGCCACGGCGCCGAAGGTGTTGGTGCGCGGGCGCAGGTGGGCGACTTCGCGCAGGAACTCCATGCTGTGGCGCTTGGGCTGCACCGGGTAGGTCTCCGGGTCTTCCACCCAGCCAACCACCTCGATATGAGAGGCCTGCATTTCCAGAGACTGCCCTGCGCCCTGGCTGGCCACCAGCTCGCCCGTGGCGATGATCGAGCAGCCGCTTGTTAGGCGTTGCACTTCATCGCTGTAGTTGCTCAGGCTCTGCTGCGCGACGATCTGAAAGGCGTCAAAGCGCGAGCCGTCGTGCAGTTGCACAAAGGACAGGCCGGCCTTGGAGTCGCGGCGCGTGCGCACCCAGCCCCGCAGGGTGACAGTCTGTCCTAAATGTTGGTCCGTGATGTCGGCGATGCGCAAGATTGTCATGCAGGTCTACTCGTGTCGGTGTGCCGAGCAGTTTATGCAATGGCGGGCCAAAACGCGACCACGGTTTGTCAGCGCCGTGACATCGACTGCCTGAGTTTGCTTGGGGCCGCGGTTGTCGGCGCTTGGCCGCTGAGTGTCGACGACAGCCATTGCTTGTTTAGGCTATTTCTCATGCGGGCCCGAGGCTTGTCTGTGTGGGGGCAAAGGTGAAAACCACATTGCCACGTTTGCGACCGCTGTCCACGTAGGTGTTGGCCTGCACAGCTTGCGCGAGAGGGTAGCTGCGGTCCATGACGATCTGCAGTTGGGCGGACAAGTAGATATCGACCGTGCGCCTGAGCATGCTGTGCAGTGTGGGCAGTGATTTCATCCCCGTTGCTGCAAACAGCGCTTTCTTGTCGGTGAGCAAGTGGGTGCAAAGCATCAGCAGCAAGTGCGGCACGCCAAACGCTGGGGAGAGGTAGCGGCCCTTTCTGCTCAGCATGTCCCTGCACTTGAAATACGAACTCTTGCCGACGCAGTCGTAGACGACGTCGAAGCGCAGGCCCAACTGAGTGAAATCTGTCGTCTGATAATCGATGACTGCATCCGCGCCCAGTGACCGCACGAGGGGGGTGTTCTTCGCGCTGCACACAGCGGTGACGTGTGCGCCCCGGTGTTTGGCCAGTTGCACGGCGGCGGTGCCCAAGCTGCCCGAAGCGCCGTTGATCAGCACCTGTTCGCCAGCCTTGAGCTGGCCGAGTTCAAACAGAAAATTATAGGAAGTGAGGGCACCGTCACACAGGGTAGCCGCCTCGGCGTCTGTCATATTGACCGGTGTGAGCTGCATCAAACCCGTGGCAGGCATGCAGATGTACTGCGCATGGCTTGAGAATTTCATTCCGGTTTCGCCGAACACCCGGTCACCGAGTTTGAAGTCGGTCACGTTCCCGCCCACTTGTACCACGGTGCCGGCGAAGCCTGTGCCGGTGCTGCCAATGTTGGGTTTTCTAAGGCCTAGAAACAGCCGCCCCAGCAAGGATGTGCCCTGTCGCATCACAGAGTCTGCGGCGGTTACGCTGGCGGCGGCCACCTCGATGAGCACTTGCTGCGGGTCCGGCTGAGGGGTGGCGAGTGACTGCAGCTGCAAATGTTCGGGTGCACCGTATTTTGTGCAAACAACGGCTTGCATGGTTGTGGGCAGTGGCTGCCGGAGCGCAGTCACGGCCTCCCCCTGATCATCGGCGGGCTTCGAGATGGTGGATACTGCTGGTAGGTGTCCGGCGTGCATGGCGATTACCTGATGGAGTGAATGTGTGGATCATAGGCGCGCTGCTGCCATCTGGGAATTGGCGAATGCCGTTGATAATCTATGTGAAAATGCATGGACGGTGTTTTGCACTAATCGCTGAATTGATCACAGGGCTGGTGAATGAATAAATTTGACTGGAACCGGGCGCGCGCCTTCCTCGCCACTGCCGAGCAGGGCTCGCTGTCGGCCGCGGCGCGCGCGATGAACATGACGCAGCCCACCCTAGGGCGTCAGGTTGATGCCTTGGAAAAGGAATTGGGCGTCGTGCTTTTTGAACGCATTGGGCGTGGACTGGTCTTGACCCCCAGCGGCGAGCAGTTGCTGGCGCATGTGCGTGCCATGGGCGAGGCCGCGGACAGCTTCGCACTCACCGCCAGCGAGCAATCGCAAACAATCGCCGGTAAAATAACGGTGGCGGCGAGCGAGTCCGTGGCTGCCTATCTACTGCCAGAGGCGATTGCGACCCTGCGCAGTGCGGAGCCAGATTTACACATTGAGTTGGTGGCCAGTGTGGGCAGCAGCGATCTGCTGCGGCGAGAGGCCGACATTGCGCTGCGGCACTACCGCCCGGATGAGCCAGAATTGATTGCCAAGAAAATAGGTGAAATCGGCGCGCGCTTGTATGCGACACCCGAGTATTTACAGCGACTGGGCAATCCTAAGCACATCAGTGAACTCAGCCGAGCGGAGTTCATCTGTTTTGATCAGGCCAGTGTCGATGGTTTCGTGGCGATGTACGCGGGCTTAGGTGCGGCGCTTGAGCCAGCGAATTTCCCGTTGCTGACCCGCAGTGAACTGGTGGCTTGGCAGTGGGTAAAAGCAGGCTTGGCCATTGGTGTGATCGAAGAGCAGATCGGGGACAATGAAAAACAGGTGCAGCGAGTCATTGAAGACCTAGCACCCATCACGGCACCGCTCTGGCTCACCTCTCACCGAGAGCTCCGGACGAACAAACGCGTGCGTCGCGTCTACGATGTGCTGGACGATGTGTTGCGTCGGCAGCTGGCGTCAGGTAATGCCAAAATCTAGTGTGCCCAAGTCCAATGCCGACGGCCTGCAGTCATTGGCTGCCGCCGCAGTTGTGGCTGCGGCAGGGAGCTGTGAAGGTCCTTGCTGTCCTGTTGCTCCATGCTCTAAGCGGGGTCAGTGGCGTTGTTCCCGGCAGCCGATATGCCGCGCCGCCGCGGTTGCCATTGACTGACGGCCAAGCCCCCTAATACCAAAACATAGGCCAGCGCTTTGGTGAGCGAAAGCGTCTCCTCATAAAACAACATGCCGCCCAGCAAACCAAAGATCGGCGTCAGCAAGGTGAAAGGGGCCATGGTTGAAAGTGGGTATTTGAGGGTGAGCTTGTTCCAGATCCAGTAGCCGAGCAAGGTGGTGGGATAGGCTTGGAATAATATAGAAAACCAGACTTCGCCATTCAGCTGTGCGGGCAAGGCGTAGAAGGGTGCTGAGCCATAAAACACATAGGCCAGCAGGGCCAGCGGCAGTGGCGCGAACAACATGCCCCAGACGCTGAAGGCGAAAACTTGCTTGGTCTCTGACTTCTTCACGATCACGGCCATCAGGCTCCAGCTGAAGGCTGCAATCAAGGTCAATGGCAGGCCAGCCAAAGGCACTGAACCGTCCTCTAACATCAGGCAGGCGCCCAAGCCCAGTACCGCTAGCAGGGCGCCCCACAGTTTGTTTCTGGTGATTTTTTCGCGCAGCAGGTAATAACCCAGCAACAAACTTGAGAGGATGCTCATGTCCATCAGCAAGCCCGCCATGCCCGCGGACACACCGAGGTTGATCGACCAGACCATCATGCCCCAAATGCCCACGCCGAAGGTGAGGCCGTAGGCCAGCAAGTATTTGATGGCGACCTGGGGGCGGCGCACAAAGAAGATCGCTGGCAGCAGGGCAAAGGTGAAACGCAGTGCCGTGAGCAGGATGGGGTTTGTCTGCTCGGCGCCCAGCTTGATCGCGGAAAAGTTGAAGCCCCACAGGCACATAAGTGCGAGCGTCAGGCAGAAATCTCGAGCTGTCATGGCAGTTTCCAAGGGTGAAGTGCGAAGGGCTTCAGTATCGACGGGCAGAAAAACAAATAACAGGCACAAAAACACGGTATAAAAAGAGCACAGTTCTTCTTGCCATTCCATTCCAGAGGTGCGTGTGCGCTACCGTAAGCTTGCCGATCAGATGATCGAGGACATAGAAAGAGGGCTGCTGTCGCACGGCCAGAAAATGCCCTCACTGCGCACCTTGACGCGGCAGTTCAGTGTGAGCATGACCACGGCACTCAATTGTTACCGCAACTTGGAGGAGCAGGGTTGGATAGTGGCGCGGCCGCAGTCGGGGTTTTATGTTTCTCTGCCCATGGGCGCAGCGATAGAGCCCCGATCTCCCCATTTCAAAGCGAAGACAACCGCTGCAGTGTTGGGCAGATATGGTGGGGATCAGATGTCCGCTTCACCACGTTCCGGGCCCTTTGGGATAAGCCAACTCAGCCCCTCACTCACACCGGAGACATATTTGCGGCGCAGCCTCAAACGTGGCCTGGTGCGCGCGACGGAGAACTTGTGCCATTACCCCGATGTGCAAGGCGAGCCGGCCTTCCGAGAGGCCTTGGCTTCGCACGCGGCAGGCCACGGTTTTGCCTTTGTGGCAGCGGACGTAGTCACCACAGGCGGCTGTATCGATGCCGTTCGCCTGGCGCTGGAGACGACCACGCGAGTAGGCGATGCAGTGGCGATAAGCTCGCCTTGTTTTAACGGTTTGCTCGCGCTGTTGGCCAGCTTGTCTCGCCGGGTGGTCGAAATCCCCAGCCTAGAAAGTGGCATTGACTTGCAGCAATTGAAACTGTTGATGAAAAACGGCGACATCACTGTTGCGCTGTTCAGCAGTTCGCACATGAATCCGCAGGGCTCTAGCTTGCCAGTAGAACAAAAAATGCAGCTGGCAGCGATGGCCAATCGCTATCAAGTGCCATTGATAGAGGATGATATCTACGGCGAACTGAGCTACAGCGGGGCAGCGCCGTTACCAATTAAATATTGGGACTCAGCAGGTTATGTGTTGTGTTGCAGCTCGGTTTCAAAAACCTTGTCGCCCAGCTTGAGGCTGGGCTGGTGTCTGCCCGGTCGTTACCACGATGCTTATGTGCGCCGCGCACAACACGAGAGCCTGGGCCGGAACAACATTGTCGAGGCTGGTGTTGCCGACTTCATTCTGTCTGGGCAGTACCAAAAGCACCTGCGGCGGGTGCGTCAGCAACTGTTTGCCAATATGTGTGCCTACCGCTCGCTGTTGAGCGAGACCTTGCCGGCGGATTCTGCTATCAGTCAACCGCAAGGAGGTATGGTGCTCTGGATTCTTGTTCCTGGCTTGTGTTATGAGATGTTCATGGCAGCATGTGTTGAGGCAGATCTAGACATCCGCGGCGGCGATCAATTCAGTACATTGGCTCACTACAATGAATGTTTTCGTATCAATGTATCTTGGGCCATGGATGAAAACTACGATGCGTGCAGGACGATCGAGCAATCTCTGCATCAACTGGTGGCGCTGGTGTGGCGTTGCCTTGAACGTTAATCAGCCGCGGGAATCAGGCGCGTGCCTGTTCAGAGGTGTGCTAACCGTTTTCCAGTAGGCGCGTCAGTTGCAGCAAGGTCGCCTGGCTGTCTGCATTGAAGGGGACTTCATCCACCCATTGTCCCTCGGTATTGATCAAGTAGGCTGATCCGCTGTGGTCGATGTTGTATTGCCCAGGGACACGGCTGGGGACTTTTCTGGCAAAGGTGTGCAGCTCACTCAGCAGCGAGCTAAGCGTTTCTGAGTCAGAGCTCAGGCCTACAAAGCGCGGATCAAAGTGTGCCAAATACTGGCCCAGCAGCGCGGGTGTGTCACGTGCTGGATCAACCGTCAACATCAACAGTTGCAGTTGCTCTGCAGCTTGTTCTGGCAGGGATTGAAACACTTGCTGCCAGCGCTGCAGAGTTGTGGGGCAAACATCAGGGCAGGATATATAACCCAAGACCAGCACCAAGGACGTGCCGCGGTAGTCATCGAAACTTACCTCGGTTCCCTGATGTGTGACGAATACATTGCGCAAGTCGGACCCCGCTCGGATGCTTTGGCCTTGCAGCGCTGCCGACGTAGGGGCAGAGTGTTTGTAGACCGTGCAGCCAATCAGGGCAGCAAGTGCGATTGCCGTCAGGTGTGAATGGCCGCGGCGTTTAGTCGAGATCATTGTGCGTAGCTGCTGCTCCTGGCGGGTGTCGCTGAATCGAACTGAGCCAATTGTTCTTTGACGCGTTCTAGTGCGGTCAGCAGTGCATCAGTCAGTGAGTTTGTCTCGCCGGTCAATGTGTTGTTCTGGTGAGTGGCGGTGCTGAGTTCGTTCACCAGCAATCGGATCGCTTCGGCGTCGTCAATCTGCCCCGCTGCGGAGGACTGGATGGAGCCCGATAGCTCGCTTAATAATTGAGTGGAGGTCACCATTTTTTTCATGTTTGTGCTGGAGTCCCGTGCCAGCGATGCGCCTACGTGGACCGCCTTGGCAGATTGCTCGATCAAGCCGCCGATTTCGGTGGCGGATTTGTTCACCCGCTCTGCCAGGGAACGCACCTCTGAGGCGACGACCGCGAAACCTCGGCCCTGCTCGCCCGCACGGGCTGCTTCCACCGCTGCGTTCAGTGCGAGGATATTGGTCTGAAAAGCGAAACCGTTGATGACGCTGACAGTCTGCTCTATTTCCGCGCTGAAATTAGCCACCTCAGACATAGCGTCTTCCAGTGCCGATATTTGTGTATTACCACCGTTGATTAGATCGAGCAATGAGGTCACTTGTTCATTCGCTTGGCTTGCTGCGCTGTTGTTTTCGCCCGCGCGTTCAGCGATGGCCACGATGGATGCATCTGTGTTCTTTAGATCGCTCACCTGCTGCACTGTTCTCTCACTGAGGGACTGATTGCCCGAAGCGATCTGCTGAGTGGATGATGCGACGCCATGCATATCATCACTCACCGATTCAATGATTTCTGAGAGCGCAAGCAAGCAGGCTTTGCCGCTTTGAGCTGTCGGCGTGTCCGCCTGCACCGCACCGACGTGCAGATTGAATTTCCCGTCCTCGCGGTTGACGTGATGGAACAGTGAAACGGTTTCGTCGCCCGACTTAAAAGCCGCGGAGGTACTCTTTGTCAGCGCCAGCAAGATGCCCGTTTCTGCTGCCACGTAAGCGGCATGAATGAGCACACGCACGCGATCGGGATCGGGGAAACAGTAGATCGGGAAACCAGCTATCTGTAATTCGTTTGTCAGTACATGGTGTACCGCCACAGCGGCTGCAGAGACGATAACCGGCAGCCAGTGGCGATAGACCAGGGAGGCGGCGATGATCACAAAAACAGAAAAATGCGCCTCGGGGAAGCCGCGCAGGGTGTTGACGTGCAGAGCGACAGTGAGCACCGTCAAACACGGCATGACGTAGTATGAGAGGGTGTTGTTTTCTGTGAGCTGCCACCACGCCAGCGCCGCCGCTATGATTACGACAGTGCCAAGCCACGTGCTGGACCAAGAGTCGAAGTAAAATGACAGACCTGCATTGACGAGGCAGAAGGCGATGGTCAGCACCGCTAGGATGGCATTGCCGCTGTCGATAGCTGAATTGTTGGTGTTGGAGCCTGTCTTTTGCATGTGCATGTAGATCCTCTAGATTCCCTGAAAGAGGTTGGAAGCGCGCCAAGCATCTGCGGTGTTGCCACCGTGATGCTGGGTGATCGCGAATATCATTTCTTTTATGTAATGTTTCTAGCGGCGGTATTTGCAATTGTTTAACCTTAATGAGTTAGTGCAGTTTGCTCAGCTGAATGAAATAACTGGCATGCAGTGCTAATTTTCTCTTCCAACAGCCTTAGGTTTTTTGGTCCGTGATTGCCTTGTGTGGCTTTTATTCCCCTGTGCGGATGAAGTCGCGCCGGTTTTGGGATCATTGACAGCGACCCGTCAGAATTTTTGTATCATCAGTAGTGGGCGACCGCAGGCGGTTCAGTGGGCTAACTGCCTGACACCTTCACTCTTCAAGAGGTTTATATGCAGTGCTCAACACCGAATCCCGAGTCAGTTGACGGCCCGCTGCAAGGGCTGCGCGTGCTGGAATTGGGGCAGCTGCTTGCCGGCCCTTTTTGCGCCAGTATGTTGGGCTACTTTGGCGCCGAAGTGATAAAAATAGAGCCTCCAGGCCGCGGAGACCCGCTGCGCAATTGGCGACTGTTGGATGAGTCCGGCACGTCTTGGTGGTGGCACAGCTTGGCCCGCAACAAGCGTTCAGTGGCGGTTGATCTGCGCACAGAAGCGGGGCGTGAGCTGGTGCGTGAGCTGATCAAGACAGCGGATGTGGTGGTCGAGAACTTCCGACCGGGCACTTTGGAAAAATGGAAGATGGGCCCTGAACAGTACGCCCAAAGCCACCCGCACATTATTTTCACCCGTATATCGGGTTATGGCCAGGACGGCCCCTACGCCTCTAGACCCGGTTTTGCATCCGCCTGTGAAGCCATGGGCGGCCTGCGCTACGTCAACGGGCACCCAGGGGAGGCGCCCGTGCGCGCAAATCTGAGCATGGGCGATACGCTCGCTGGGCTGCACGCGGTCATTGGCACCTTACTGGCGCTCTGGCAGCGGGAAAAAAAAGGCGGGCGTGGCCAGGTTGTAGATGCCTCGATATTGGAGTCCGCCTTCAACCTATTAGAGGGTGTGGTGCCCGAATTTAGCGGGGCCGGTGCGATCAGGCAGCCCGCCGGTACCACAGTCACCGGCATAGTCCCGACCAATACCTACCCCTGTGCAGACGGCAAATACATTGTCATCGGCGGCAACAACGACAGCATCTACGTGCGCTTGATGGAGGCGGTAAATCGGCCCGATCTCGCCACGCATGCCGAAATGGGGGATAACGCCGGGCGAGTCAAACACCAAGCCATCATCGATGCGGCGATCACGCACTGGAGTACGGGGCTCAATGTGGATGAGGCGCTGTCGGTGATGCGCGCTGCCGATGTCCCCAGCGCGCCAATCTATTCTGTCGCCGACATGGTCGATGACCCGCATTTCAGGGCCCGTGGTCTGTTTGAAACCGTGGCGCGGCCCTGCGGTGAAGCGCTGGAAGTGCCGGCACTGCACCCTAAGCTCTCGGCGACTCCTGGGGGGAGCCGTTGGGGCGGCCCGGCATTGGGCGCTGACACCGACAGGATTTTGCGTGATTTATTGGATCTGGATGACGTAAAATTGGCTGCTTTGAAGGCTGAGGGAATCATTGCGTGAATAAAGTTGAACCACGGCGAATTGCTCTGGCGATCACAGGGGCTTCTGGTGTGCAGTACGCCTTTAGGCTGCTTGAGTGCTTGTTGCAGGCAGGTGTTCGTGTGCACCTGATGATCTCCAAGCCCGGTCAGGTGGTCGTTGGCATGGACACGGATTGGAGCTTGCCTGCGCGCCCGTCGGATATCAAAAAATTCCTGCTGCAAAAGTACCCGGCAGAGCTTGATCTGCTCGATGTGTACGGCCCTGATCACTGGACAGCGCCCGTGGCCAGTGGCTCAGGCGTGCCAGAAGCGATGGTGGTGTGTCCCTGTACCACAGGCACCTTGGCGGCTATCGCCGCGGGCAACTGCAATAGCCTGATGGAGCGCGCCGCCGATGTGGTGATCAAAGAGCGCAAGAAATTGATTTTGATGCCGCGTGAAATGCCTTTCAGCGAGATTCATCTGGAGAACATGCTGCGCTTGTCGCGGGCTGGCGTGATCATCATGCCGCCCAATCCCGCTTTTTACACGCACCCTAAGACAGTCGAAGACATGGTGGATTTCGTGGTGGCGCGCGTGCTCGATCAGCTCGATGTCTCGCAGCAGCTCATGCCGCGCTGGGGCCTTGACGATTGAGTGCTCTATCGCCCGCTGTGATGGAAAGTCGGCGTGGTGGAATCTGGCGGGGGGTTGGGCAGGACGAGCACCAACAGTGTGAGCGCGATGGCGACAGCAATAACGTGGCGCTCAAAACGTGTTGAATTGTCAGGCCCAAAGCGGGAAAAGAGACTGTTTACTTTCATTGTGTGACACCAAGCTTTGTGAGGCACAAGTCAAATCAGCGAATCTGTGCAAGCTTGTTGTCACACGGAATATGCCATTTTGAAGCGTGTGCTGGTGCTGCATTCGCCAAGGCTGTCAATTGCGGCTTAACAACAGCGTTTTTGGCTAGGTATCGAATTAAGGGCGTTTATAAAACTCGCTTATAAAATCCAGGGTGTGACTAAAAAAAGCAGCGCCAATACGGTGGAAATAACGACTGTTCGCCGTTCTTGCCGGCTGATAAAATCAGTTTTTCTTTGATCGCCGTCCATATCGAAGATACTCCATATCTTTTCGAGAAACTGAAATGAATCAAATAAATTTTCAATTACTCGCGTCACCAATGGTCTTCAGCGGCGACTAAGGCCTTTCTCGACATTGAGCGTTTCAGCTCTTTATCTCGAGTGTCTCCGCGATATTTAATTACGACGCCGAGGGACATTCGATACGATTGAAGTAGGAGGAATCCTAGGTTGTTGTTTCTTTTCGTATTTGAAGCAATCATGCCACGTTAACGTACCGGGAGTGATCCGTTGACAGGGGCGTAGCCAATTTAGGTCATGCCCAATGCGCACAGTGTTAATGAATCTTATCACTTGGCTGCATATATTCATGCGCAGAGTGCGCAATGGGCATATGGTTTGTCACTGTGTGCCAGAAAATGCAGCCCTTCGGTGAGCTTGCACAGGCTGTGATTATCTTATGTTTTTTAACATGATTTTCGAATTACGATTTTTGTTATACCGAGCGCGTTTGCTGTCGGGCAGGTCGCTGAGTTTACCGGTACTAAAGCCACGTTCTTTAAACCAGTGGCTGGTTTGCGTCGTCAGCACGTAAATCGTTTCAGTGCCGTTGTTCTTTGCCTGCTGCTCCACGTGTTTTAGCAGTTGCTCGGCGTGACCCGCGTTACGGTAATCCGTGTGCGTTGCCAGCGAGGCGAGCTCCGCAATGTGATCGTGAACAAACAGCGCAGCGCAGGCCACGATCAAGCCGTCGCGTTCAATCACCACATAATTTTCTAGATCTTGCTCCAGTTGTTCGCGGGCACGTGGTACTAAAGCACCTTGCTGCTCCAGAGGCCGGATCAGCTGCTCCAACCCCGGCAAATCATCAGCTACCGCGCGCCTGAGGCCGTCGTAGCCGTCCGTGGTGATCATGGTGCCGCAACCGTCACGGGTGAACAGCTCGCGAAACAAACTGCCGTCCAGCTCGGCGTTGAGCAGGTGGCAGCGTCGCACGCCGCGCCTGCAGGCATCGGCCGCGCTGCCAAGCGCCACCTTGAGCGGGGCGGCCATGGTGCGCCTGCGTTGAATCAAAGCGTCCGTTTGCTGTGGGCTTATTTGATGGATCGCGGCTCGCTCCAGCGGTTGCACTTCCTTTTTCCCCATCAGGTGGATCAGCTTATCTGCGCGCAGTGCCACCGCTACTTCTGTGGCCAGGTCTTCGTGGCGCAGGTTGAACAGCTCCCCGCTGGGGGAAAAGCCCATCGGGGACAGCAATACGATGGCGCCCTTGTCCAGCTGGGCATGAATCGCCGTCGCATCGACCCGGCGCACCAAACCTGTCTGTTGAAAGTCCACACCGTCGTGTACGCCGTAGGGGCGGGCGGTGATGTAGTTGCCCGATACAACACTCACGCGCGTGCTGGCGATGCCTGGGGCGCTGGCTGACAGAGCGGCTTCGATCGCGATGCGTTCGCGACCGATCACAGCCGCCAGTGTGGGCAGCGCTTCGCTGGGTGTTACGCGGTGGCCGCCGTGATAGCTCGATGCGATCTGTCCAGCGGCCAGTGCCTGCTCGAGCTGATCACGGATACCGTGCACCAACACGATGCGGATACCGAGATGGTTGAGCAGGGCCGCGTCGTTGAGCAGGGCGTTGCCCAGCTGGTGAATCACCGTGTCGGTCGCCGACAGCACCAGGGTGGTGTCGCGCATGGAGCGGATGTAGGGAGAAGCCTGTCTGAACCAATCGATGTTTTCGCCGAGGGGGTCGTTTCTTTTTGTGCTCACGGATTTGGGGCTCGCGGTGGTGCTTTGCGTTGATTGAAGGCTGCTTCTACTACTATCTATGACATCAACTGGCAAGGTAGTTGCCGCAGTATAACAATGACTGATTATCAGAGCTGCGCGAAAGCGTGCCTTGGATATGTGCCCTGCACGCAATCGAAAGCTGTTTTGTCGCCGGCTCATGGCGGCTCATATTAATGGAGTATGCATGATAAATTCCAAACTGCGCGTCCTCACGGCGGCAGTTGTGCTCGCCTCGCTGAGTAGCCTGCCGTTGCAGGGTTACGCTCAAGAGCCTTCAGAGGGGCAGGCAAACTGGGCGGCAACCGTCAGCGCGGTCGCCGATTCAGTGGTCGCTATCAATCTGTCACGGTTGCGTGCGTACGACGACGACGAGCAGACCAGCACCACTGCCACGGGTTTTGTGGTCGATGCGGAGCGTGGACTGTTGCTGACAAACCGTCACGTCATTGGCGCCGGCCCGGTGCGGGCAACGGCCACCTTTCAAAACCAAGAGCGTGTCGATTTGATCCCCGTGTACCGAGATCCGATTCATGATTTTGGTATTTTTCGCTACGACCCCAGTACCTTGCGCTTTGCTGAGCCCCGCGCCTTGGAGCTGGTGCCTGAAGGCGCGCGACGAGGGCTCAATATCCGCGTCATCGGCAGTGACGGCGGTGAGCAGCTGTCGATCCTGGCCGGCACCATCGCGCGCCTGGATCGCGGTGCGCCGCGCTACGGCCGCTACGGTTACAGTGATTTCAACACCTTCTACTTTCAGGCGGCCTCTGGCACCTCGGGCGGTTCTTCGGGCTCCCCGGTGGTGGACGTGCACGGCCGTGTGGTCGCGCTCAATGCGGGAGCGAACACCAAGACCGCCAGCAGTTTTTTCTTGCCCCTGTGGCGCATCAAATACGCATTGCAGCGCCTGCAGGCGGGGCAGAAAGTCGCTCGCGGCGGCCTGGAAACAGTCTTTTCTCATAAGCCCTACCGCACTGTCGCTCGCTTTGGCGTGCCCAATGACGTGGTCGTGCAGTCGCGGCAGCACAAGGCGGACAATACCGGCATGCTGGTGGTGGGCCAGGTGATTCCCGGCGGAGTGGCTGCGGGTTCGCTGGAAGTGGGCGATGTGCTCACCAAGATAGAAAACAAGATGGTGCATGATTTTGTCGCGCTCGACGAAGTGCTGGATGAACGCGTAGGGCAGCAGGTGGACGTTGAAGTCTACCGCCAGGGCAAGCTGCTGCAGCAGCAGATGAACGTCGCGGACCTGCACGCGGGCATGCCAGAGCGCATCTTGGAAGTGGGCGGCGGGCTGGTGCACGACATGACCTTGCACCAGTCGCGCACCATGAACAAACCGCGCCGCGGCGTGGCCGTTGTCGATACGGGCTATGTGTTTCGCCGCGGAGGAATCCCGGATGACGCCGTGATGACCTCCATCAACGAGCAGCCGGTCGATTCGCTCGATGATTTTCTGCAGATATTTGCAGACAGCAAACACAATGACCAATGGTTGGTGCGCTACGTGGCCGCCGGCCGTGAACACACCACCGAGCTGTCGCGCCTGCGCATCGATCAGCGCTGGTTTGAAGCGAATCTGTGCGAGCGCCGCGACGGTGTGTTGTTGTGGACCTGTGAGGCCCTGAGCAGCAGTGCGGACGAGAGTGCGCTCGCCGCCACGCAGGTGCCTTCGCCACCGGCCACAGGTGATCCGTTGTTGGATCGGCTGTCGCCGCTGTTGGTGCGGGTGGATTTCGATTTGCCGCACCCGATCAGTAACGTCTACGCGACGAATTTTCGTGGCACCGGCTTGTTGATCGATCCAGAAGATGGGCTGGTTGTGGTGGACCGCAACACGGTGCCCGCCACGCTGGGGGATGTGCAGGTGACGCTCTTCGGCACCGAGCAGGTGCCTGGGAAAGTGGTGTATTTACACCCACAGCACAACATTGCCTTTATTAAAATTGATCCCTCAAGACTGCCTCTGGATAAGTTGCAGGCGCCGCAGTTGCGCAGCGCCTCGGACATCAGCGACAAAGTGACCACATTGGTCGGCTTTGGCATGAGCGGCAATATCATCAAGCAGCCCACGGGTTCGCTGAACGCGGAGACGCTGATTTTTGGCAGTTCCCGTTGGCCGCGTTTTGTGCAGTCGCCCATGGACGCCTACGCCCTGCTCAACCCGCCGCGATCGCTGGGCGGGGTGCTGACGGACGACAGTGGCCTGATCTACGCATTCTGGACCAGCTTTGCCTTCCCCGATGGCAATGAGGTCAACGAGGGTGAATGGGGCATGCCCGCCGATATCTTGCGCCAGGCGCTGCAGGATTACCGGGCCGACGACAAACATTACGCCTTGGATGCAGTGCTCAGCTACGTGCCACTGTACGAAGCGCGCATGATGGGCCTGTCGCCCGAGCGCACGGCGGAACTGGCAGATCTCGATGTGCGTCAGCGGCGTGCACTCTATGTGCGTGAAGTGGACAATGGCGGGTCGCTGCAGGTGGGTGATGTACTGATCGCCGTCGAGGGAGAGGTACTGAATTCCCTGCGGGCATTGGAAATAGCGGTGCAAAAGCAGTCCGTGACCTTTAAGGTATTGCGCGGCGGCGAGGAGATCGACGTCGACTACGTCACGCAGGCGCTGACAGCGACGGGCGCTGAGCGGGTGGTCAGCTGGAACGGGATCTACGTGCAGGAAGTGACCCGTGAAGTGCGCCGAAAAATGACCAAAGCGGTGGCTGGGGTCTATATCAGCAGCATTGTCCCCGGCTCGCCAACCTTGCAGGAGAGCCTCTACCCCAATCGCCTGATCACGGCAGTGGACGGAGAGGCGGTGGCTTCTCTGGACGAGTTTGTAGCGCAGCTCAAAGACCGAAAGGCGGGTGATATCGTGCGCTTGAGCACCCACCTGCTCAGCGACTACCAGCAGTTGGTGAGTGTCGATGTGCAACCGTCGTTCTGGCCCAGCTTTGAGCTGAACCGCGATGCAGGTGGAAACTGGGAGCGCCGTCGCTGGTAGTAAAAGGCTGGCCCGCCGCTCAACAGCAGTTGAGCGGGCGGGCAGTAGCTGTGGTTTTTCTCCGATAGGTTTCGGGGCTTCAAGCCACTTTGAAATAAGATACTTTCTGGTCCAGTTCTTTTACTTTGTGGGTCATTGTTTCGCTGGTGGCCGCCGCTTGCTCAGTCATGGCCGCGTTTTGTTGGGTAACACCTTCAAAGCGTGCCAATATTTGGTTTACGTCCTGAATACCTTCCGACTGAGAGGCGCTCGCTGAGCTGATTTTGTCGACGTAATTTGAGAGCTCCTCGATGGATTGAAATATCTCGGCCAGTTCAGATTCGGAGCTTTCCACCAGCGCACTGCCAGTCTTTATCTTTGAAACGCTATCACCGATCAGGTCTTTGATTTCCTTGGAAGCACTCGCACTTCGCCCCGCCAACTGTCTCACCTCGTTCGCCACTACCGCGAATCCTCTGCCTTGTTCCCCGGCCCTCGCCGCTTCGATAGCCGCGTTGAGTGCCAGCAAATTGGTTTGAAATGCGATGTCATTGATCACCGCAATTATTTCAACGATCTTGGTGCTGGATTGAGAAATTTCGTGCATCGCCGCCGACAGTTCGATAGACGCTTTGCCGCTGGATTTCGAGCGCTGCAGTGTTTGTATTGCCAGGGCGCTGGCTGAGGCGGCGTTCTCTGCGTTCTGTTTCACGCTGTTGGTGATCTCTTCCACCTTGCTCGTGGTTTCTTGCAACTCGGCTGCCTGTTTTTCTGTTCTTTCACTGAGGCCGAGGTTTCCCGCTGAAATGTCATCGGCCCCTGATCTCACTTCGCTGGAGACGAATGCAACTTCGCTGAGGGTGTTTTTTAACCGCTCCCGCATCGTTACAATCTCAGCGTAAGCGCCCATGCGACCCGCGTCTTCATTTCGCGCCAAGAGGTTGCCGTCACTGATGGATTTGGCGAGACTGAAAATGTCGACAGGATCCCCACCAATGGCGCGATAGAACAGGCGAGCAATCGCCAGGGCAACGCCGATAATGAGCAGTGCGCCAATGAATGCCGTCAACAGTGATTTGATTGCTAGGTCTCTGGAGCCTGCGAGAATCTCTTCCTCATCGATTTGTACGATCAGTGACCAATCGAAGCCAGGCGTCTCCACCGGCGCGTAGGCGGACACCGTCATCTTGTCTTCAGATTGCTCCACAAGAACACCTGTTTTTCCGGCAGATGCCAGTCGGTGGCTTTGCAGGTCAACCGATTTTTCCAGCGCAGCAGGCTGTTTTTCCAATCGAGGTTGAGAGCGAAGCAGGCCGTCTCCGCCCACAAGAAGCGACTGTCCAGTGTTACCGAGACCGGCTTCCAGGTGCATCAGTGATTCAATTCTGGACAGCGGGATTTGTGTGGCTATTACGCCTTTGAGCATTGAGTCCTCAACGATCGGGGTTGCAATAAAGGCCGCGGGTTGGTTGTAAGACGGCGGGTAGCGCGTCATGTCGACAAACACAGGGCCGCCTTGTGGGCTGGCCATCGCGAGGTCCACTGCCTGAGCCAAGCCTGTGTTTTTCAAATAGCGATCTTGTAAACTGATACCGAAATCGGTTTCCTTGAAGACGGAGTAGACGACAGTTTTAGTTTTTGCATCGATCAAAAACAGGTCGTAGAGATCGTAGCCTTTTTGGAAGTCACGGAAATAGGGATGGTAGGCACGGTGAGAGATGCTGTAAGGCGAAATACTGGCATCTGCGATATACCCGTCCTTTTGCCCGACAGGGTGTGGGTTGTTGACAATGTATTGCCATTGGGCTATGCGCCCATTGCTTGTGCTGGGCAGCATACTGCCGGGATCTGCAGCGGCGGATTGCCCGGCCATTTGCTCGAATGTTGGCTTGAAGGTGCTGTCGTAGTAGTTGCTCAAGGCCGTTGTGACAGCGTCAGGCGATGGCACGGAAGCTCGATTTGAGAGTTCCTCCAGTGAGTCAAATCCTTCGCTGAAATCTGCGAGGGCTTGTTTCGTGGTGCTGCTCATCGCCAGTGTTTTATTCATGTGCATCAGTGAGGAGAGATAGTCTTCAAGGTGGGCCTTGCGACTTTCGAGTAAGCCCGACATGCGATTGGCGGCCTCCTTTTCAAGCATTTGACTGGCACTGAAAAAGGAAAATATAGCGAAAAAAGTGAGAGGCAAAAGACCCGAAAGCACCATAGATACAATCAGTGTTTTCTTGATTCCCCAGTTTTTCATGCGTTTCCTGCTCCATTTGGACTATTCGATTGCAGCAGCAGCGGCTCCGCAAGGTTATTGTTTAGCAATGCGCAATTATGTCCTTTTCCATCGTCGGCTTGTTCGGTTTGATCGTTCAGGATTGGCCCCGGCCACTGTGATGGCTGCGAATCGGCTCCACAGGGCGGCGACGGCTGTTCGTTTGCTTGCTGCCAATTGGCCCAGCGATTCACCCATGCCGGAGAAAGCGGAGCCCCAGTGATATAATTTTCTTGGATCAGCACGAGAGAGACATGGAAAATACATTTGATGTAGCCGTTGTGGGTGGCGGGATGGTGGGGGCAGCGCTGGGCGCCAGTCTGGCGCAGGTGGGAATGCGTGTGGTTATAGTGGAGGCAGCCGAGCCGCCTTCTGTTCGCGTCGAGCCTTTTCCCGGGCTGCGTGTCAGTGCCTTGAGCGTCGCTTCACAGCGGATACTGCACAGCATAGGTGCCTGGTCACGGCTGGAGGACTCTGGCATCTGCCCCTACCGCCGCATGTTGGTGTGGGAGGGTGAGGATGATCAGGGCACGCTCTTCGACAGCGCTGATTTAGCGGAGCCACATCTCGGCCACATTGTCGAAAATGACAAAATTCAAAGAGCAGCGGTGGCGTGCTTCGAGGCGCACGGCGGAACGTGGCTGTGCCCACGCCAGGTGCTGCGCTTGAAATCCAGCGCCCAGGGTTCGGTGCTGTACTTGGACGACGGCCAGCAATTGCAGGCCGCTCTGGTGGTCGGCGCGGACGGTGCGCGCTCCAAAGTGCGCGAGATGGCGGGGATTCGAAGTCAGAGCAAGCGCTATGATCAGCATGCCCTGGTGGCCACGGTGCGCACGGCCGCGGCGCAGCAGGACATCACCTGGCAGCGTTTTGTGCCCAGCGGGCCGCAGGCCTTGTTGCCTTTGCAGGGGAACTACGCCTCGCTGGTCTGGTACCACTCGCCTGAGGAGATTAAACGCCTGTCTTCGATCGACGATGAGGCCTTACTGGCCGAATTGCTGGCGACCTTCCCGGCGCGATTGGGCGGCATCGAAGCCGTGTTAGAGCGCGGCAGCTTCCCCTTGCAAATGGCGCACGCGAATGATTATGTCAAGCCAGGCTTAGCGCTGGTGGGGGACGCCGCGCATGCCATACACCCGCTCGCCGGGCAGGGTGTCAACCTGGGATTGTTGGACGCCGCTGTGCTCGCCGAGGTGGTGCACGATGCGCACATGGCCGGTCGTAACATCGGGGCTGAGACGGTGTTGCGCCGCTACCAGCGGTGGCGCCGCAGCGACAACGCGGTGATGCTGCAGGCGATGGACACAATCCAGCAGGTCTTCTCTTGGCAGCAAAACAATGCGGCTGCGTTGCGGCGCGGCGCGCTGGGTCTCGCGGATCAGCTGGGACCAGCCAAGCGCCTCGTGTCCCGCTGCGCCATGGGTTTGCACGGTGATCTACCGCGGGTGGCGAGCGGGGGCGCGCTGAATCAAAATTGAGTGCGAGCAACAGCGTTTAGGTGTTTGTTTCACTGCCGCAACTGAATTTCAAGTGAACCCGCCGGTTGTTTGCCCGACCAGATGGTGAGAACGTGGGATCAAATTGCTCGCGCTCACCCAGTGAGCTCAAGGTGAAGTGCCAGCCGCTACTGCTTGGGTTGGTCTCTTTGATATAACGCAAGGTGGCCCTGTTTCGGTTTGCTGACAGGGCTTCGTTTTTGCTTGATGACCCACGGTAGTCAGCATGCCCCTGCAGGGAGACAGACCAGGCGATGTTTGTATCTATGTGCCGGCTGAGCAAATACAAATTGGCCTTGTCATCGGCGAGAAGCTCGTGGCTGTTGCTTAGAAAGAAAACATTTGTTGTAAAGGGCCGGCAGGGTGTGTTTGAGCTCTCCACTGAATTTGCAAGCGTGGGATTGTTGCCTTTTTCCAGGGCTGGGACAATGCTTTGGCTGTCAGCGAGCAAGGGACCTTGGGGTGGTTTTGCGCTTGGTCCAAGGCCCATCAATAGCGACAAACTGATCCAACTCAGGTCTTTGTCGTAGCTGTCGTATGACAGGCGCAGTTGCGAATTTGCATCGGGTGACCATTCCAAGCCAAGCCCGTACAAAAGAGTTGAGCGATGCAATTGATTCAGATTGTAGGAGGCGGCTCTGCTCAATACGCGGGTGTCTATTTTTGCGACTCCAGCGCGTATAAAACTGTTGACCCTGGAGCCTTGCGGGCGCCAGTTTCGGACAAGATTGAGCGCCTTGGCTTTGTAGTGCACTGTCGCAATGGGGTTCGACTGTCCCTCATTTGGGCTGTTCGAATTGATCTCCGCCTCGCCAGCCCCAGTCTGAGAATATTCGATTGACCAGTGCTTGAAAAATCGATAGCCCAGGGATATCTTCCAGCCTTCTGAACGCGCGTCGCTGAGGCTGTAACTGGCGGGCCGGATGCGCGGTTTCAGGGAGCTGCTGATCGCACCTATTTCCAGATAATATTTTTGTGCCAGGGCTGTTGAGGCGGCCACTGCCGAAAAGGGAATTGATGCTAAAAATAGCAGTGGGACAAGCGGCGCTGCTATTCTCGCGCATGCGCGGATATTAAAACGCAAGGGTGGTGCTACTAGGGATTCGGCTGAGTAGCAGGGAATAGTGGAGGTGGTGTGCATCATTGTGCTTGTCGTCCCGTCAGCAGAGGCTTGGTCAGTCTGCTTTTAGCATTCGCATTCAGTTGATTATCCCTTGCCTTCGTTGAGGCTGGCGTTCGCTGGGCGACGGCTCATCTCAATGGCAAGGGGCATGCTTGCCGGTAGGTTCAATCAAGTTGTGTTCCAGTAGCCTAGCTGTGTCGTACTTTGAAGGTGCTTGTGCTTCAAATGGGTTAGGGGCTACTGCTTTTCGAGTGAATGCTCAACGGCTGGTCTGCTGAACTGAGTGAACGTGCTGCTGGGAGAGAGGGGGGGGCTGTGCGATGATTTCGGATTCGTTCCCGCCAGGGCTGGCGAGTTAATCAGACAGTGATGCTTAGCTTGGGCAAGTGATTGTTAGCTGCGTTGCAGCTGTGCGGGAGCCCGGGTGTTTCTTGCGCACCTTGGATTCCCGCACGCCGAATCAGTTTTAGCTCAGATCGTCTGATTCATCGGTGACAACTTGACCTGTGATTTGTCGCCATATAATGGCGCCGGCCAGGCCGAGCCCAAAGAAAATACTCAACAGGGTCAGGCCAAACCACTGTATGGAATGGTTCTCCCCTCGGGCGATCCAGCCCTCTTGCACAAACAAATAGGCCACGGCTGCAAACAGAATGGCGATGATGGCGGTGCCAAGCTTGCCAAATGTTTTCCAGCTGGCGATGAGTAGGGTCAGCAGGGCCAAGACAGTGACGATGCCGCAGAGCACCACCCACGCGTCTGTGGGGTTGGGGTGCTTGGCGATCCAGTGGTAGATGGATTTTCCGCTGGGGTTGTAGGTGGCGAAAACGACCACTGCAGAGACAATGATTCGCAGCAGTAGGGCGAGAACAGGTGATTTTTTCATGGCTTGGCTCTGTGAAATCTAGGGGCAAACTGCCCGGAGTTTGGTTGCGGCTAGGCAGTGCTTAAGCATAGCTTGCTGGGCATCGCATGTTGAGTGTTGGATCTGGGGCGGTTTGCAGAAGGGCTGTGGCGCGCAGCCACAGCCCTGTTGTCTTTCCCGTAATGGACTTTTCAGTGACCGCAGAGAAAGTTGAGCAGACTCGCGGTGGAGCTGTCTTTGTCTTTGCTGCTCTGCTCGCCCTTGACCATGGGCAGCAGCTGAGTTGCCAGCTCCTTGCCCAGTTCCACGCCCCACTGATCGAAGGGATTGATGTCCCAAATTGCGCCCTCAACAAAGACACGGTGCTCGTAGAGCGCGATCAACCGGCCCAGTGTGTAGGGGGTCAGTTTTTCGTAGGCGATGGTCAGCGAGGGCCGGTCACCCGGGAATACCTTGTGTGGCAATAGCGCTTCTGCCTCTGCGTCAGCCATGCCGCTGAGTCCAGCGCGTGCCTCTTCGGGCGTGCGTCCGTTCATCAGTGCTTCAGACTGCGCCAAGCAGTTGGCGATTAGCAGATCTTGGTGCTGCTGCAGTGCTGGCTCGTGGCTTTTGGCACCGATCAAGAACTCGCAGGGAACCACGCTGGTGCCCTGGTGAATCAATTGGTAAAAGGCGTGTTGGCCATTGGTTCCCGGCTCGCCCCAAACCACGGGCCCCGTGTCTCGGCTGACGGGTTTGCCGTCGCGCGTGACCTGCTTGCCGTTGGATTCCATGTCCAGCTGCTGCAAGTAAGCGGGGAAGCGCGCCAGGCGCTGGTCGTAGGGCAGCACAGCGCGCGAGCCGTAGCCCAGTATGTTGCGGTTCCAGACGCCGATCAGTGCCATCAGCACGGGGGCATTCTCCAGCAGTGGCGCTGTGCGAAAGTGTGTGTCCATGGCGTAGGCACCGGCGAGGAACTGATCGAAGTCCTCGGGGCCTATCGCAATCATCACTGGCAGGCCTATGGCGCTCCAGATCGAGTAGCGACCGCCGACCCAATCCCAGAAGCCAAACACACGGGAGCCATCGATACCGAAGGCTTGTACCTTGTCCAGTGCAGTTGATACGGCTGCAAAGTGCTGCCCCGCGCTGTCTTCACCCAGCTGAGATGCGACCCAAGCGCGCGCTGTGTGCGCGTTGGTCATGGTTTCGATAGTGGTGAAGGTCTTGGAGGCGACGATGAACAGGGTGGTCTCGGCGTCGAGTTGCGCGAGGGTGTCGCTCATGTGCGCACTGTCGATGTTGGAGACGTAGTGCAGCGTGGGGCCGTCGGCGTAGGGGGCGAGGGCGCCAGTGACCATCACCGGGCCCAAGTCAGAGCCGCCAATGCCGATGTTAACCACGTCAGTGAAGACCTTGCCGGTGCTACTGACGTAACTGCCGTCGCGCACATCGGAGGCGAACTGGCGCAATTTGGCTAGCTCCGCGTGCACCAGTTCGCCGGTCTCAGCGCCGCTGATGCGCTCGGGGCCGGTGTTGGGGTCGCGCAGGGCAGTGTGCAGTACCGCGCGGCGCTCGGTGTTGTTGAATATTTCGCCGCTGAACATGCTGTCGCGTTTGCTTTCCACCTTGGCAGCTTGAGCCAGCTCGGCCAGCATTTGCATGGCGGTGCTGTCCACTCGTTGCTTGGCGTAGTCCAGCAGCAGCCCGTCGCTGTTCAATGACAGCGCCTGCGCGCGGCTTGCATCGTCGCGAAACAGGGTGCGTAAATCGGTGTTCTTGAGTGTCTCGGCGTGTTGCGTGAGCGCCTGCCAATGCGTCGAGAGGTCTGTCATGGTGCGGGTGTCCTTTGTGCGGGTGTCGTCTAGGGCGAGCCAGAATGGATCAGGGCCTGCTAGGGCAGCGAAATGCCTTCATTGTGGAACATAGTAACTAATCGCATTAAGGGTAGACCGATTAACGTGGTTGGGTCCTGTCCGTCGAAGCGTTCGAACAAAGTGATGCCCAGTCCCTCAGATTTGAAGCTGCCGGCACAGTCCAGGGGTTTCTCTTTCCACACATAGCGTTCAATTTGCAGATTGCTCAGTGGGCGAAAAACCACATCAAAGGGCTCGACGGCGATTTGCTCGTGACCGGTTTTGGCGTTTAGCAGCGAAATGCCGGTGTAAAAAGTGACGCGTTTGCCAGATAATTGACTCAATTGTTTCATCGCGGTTTTGACGTTGCCCGGTTTGCCGAGGATTTCGCCGTCGACTTCGGCAACCTGGTCAGAACCGATGATCAATGAGGTGCCGTAGCGTGACTCAAGGCTGCGGGCCTTGCCACGGGAAAGGCGATACACTAAATCTTCGGCGCTTTCTCCTGTATGGTGCGTCTCGTCACAGTGTGGCGTCGCCATTTTGAAGTCCAGACCCAGTCGGCTCAGCAATGCCGCTCGATAAGGGGAGGTCGAAGCCAGTAGAATAGGGTGGCTGATGTCCATTTTTTTTGCACTCCAAAGTGATCAGTATTAGCATCTATTTTGACACACCAGAATCGGGCCAATATAATTGACAGGTTTTATGGCACAGCAAATACCAACCCAGTTTGACCCAGTAGCCCTGTGCAGACGCACCGAGGGCGGCGCAGCGGCGTTCGTGGGCATAATTGATATCGACCGATTTGAGCGATTGGCTCAAGTTTTGAGTGATTCTACCCGTCCTGTGGACGTGGATTTGCGTTTTGAACGCATGGAATCGGGTCGGCCAGCCGCTCATGGGCGGCTAAAAGCGAGCTTACCGGCAACATGTCAGCGCTGTTTGCAGACGTGTTGGACGAATGTTGAAATAAATTTTAGCTGCTGTTTTGCCAGCAGTGAGGCAGTAGCCGATCGCATGCCCGATGAACTGGACGTGGTGATGATGGATGAGAAGGGCAAGGCGAGCTTGTCCGACTTTTTTGAAGACGAATTGCTGTTGGCGCTGCCGACCTTCCCCAAACACGAGGAAGGCGGTTGCGCCGGCGACGTAGCGGCGCACTTGGGTGATTTGATCGTCTCGGAGGAAACTCCAGAGCAGGTCGAGGAGCCCAAGCGCAAAGCTTTTGCTGGTCTAGGCCAGTTGCTAGACCAAAACAAATAGAAACCAGACGGCAGCCTAAGCGCTTGAGCAGGCTGCCGGTAAACGAATATTACGGAGATACACACTCATGGCTGTTCAGAAAAGTAAAAAATCACGCTCACGTCGTGGCATGCGTCGTTCACACGATGCGCTGTCAGGTCCTACACTTTCCACAGATGCAACCACTGGTGAGCTGCACCTTCGCCACCACGTGTCTGCTGAAGGTTACTACCGTGGCAAGCAGGTTGTCGCGCAGGCTGTAGAGATCGAAGAAGACGAAGCTTAATCAACCGGGTGTCCGGTTTTAAAGTGGCGTGTCGACCTGCCTACAGGCAGGTCGCCCTTGATCAAATGAGGGAGAACCCATCGTGACTGCGGTGACCTTGTCTGTCGATGCGATGGGCGGTGATCGGGGTGTGGAAAATGTCGTGGCGGCAACGCTAGCGGCGATCCTAAGACACCCCCAGTTGTCCGCCATCTTGGTGGGTGACGAGCAAGCCGTGAAGCAGGCCATCAAGGCTGCCGGCGGTTCTGAAAGCGCTCGCTTGTCCGTTCATCATGCCTCCCAAGTGGTGGCGATGGACGAATCCCCCGCCGCGGCTTTGCGCGGCAAAAAAGATTCCTCCATGCGGGTGGCGATCAATCTGGTGAAAGCCGGTGAGGCGGACGCCTGTATCAGCGCGGGCAACACAGGGGCCTTGATGGCCACTGCGAAGTTCGTGCTCAAAACACTTCCCGGCATTGACCGTCCGGCACTGTGCACCCGAATGCCCTGTGTGGATGAAAAGGTCCACATGTTGGATCTCGGTGCCAATCTGGACAGCACCGCACAGAATTTGATCCAGTTTGCCCTGATGGGCAGCGAGCTGGCGAAGGCTGTGGACGGCATCGCGGAGCCGCGAATCGGCCTGCTGAATGTCGGCTCAGAGGACAAGAAAGGTGTCGAAGTGGTGCGTGAGGCCGGGCGCTTGTTGTCCGAGAGTGGCCTCAATTATTGCGGCTTCATCGAAGGCGATCAAATCTACAAAGGCGTGGTGAACGTGGTTGTCTGTGATGGTTTTGTCGGCAATGTGTCGCTGAAATCGTCCGAAGGCGTGGCGCGCTTTGTCACCGATGCGCTGAAAGCCGAGTTCAAAGGCAGTTTGTGGGGCAAGATTTCCGCTTTTGTCGCCATGCCAGTGTTGAAGGCCTTTGCCGCAAACGTAAACCCAGATCGTTACAACGGTGCCAGTTTGTTGGGTTTGAACGGCGTCGTGGTGAAAAGTCACGGTGGCGCGAATGAGTTCGCCTTTGGTCGGGCCATTGATCTGGCTGTGCTCGAGGGCGAGAAAAATGTGCCAGCTGAAATTGCACGGCAACTCGCAGACAAAAACAGTTCGGAGACCGCATGAGCTACGCCCGTATCGTCGGCACTGGTTCCTATCTGCCTGAGCGGATAATGACCAACGATGAGCTGTCCACTATCGTGGACACCAGTGATGCGTGGATCCGTGAGCGCTCGGGCATTCGGCAGCGCCACATCGCGGCCGAGGGCGAGACCACGGTCGATTTGGCCGAGCACGCTGCTCGCCGGGCTATTGAGGCGGCTGGGCTGCAGCCTGAAGACATCGATCTGATCGTGATGGCGACCACCACGCCGGATCAAATTTTTCCCAGCTCCGCGTGCCTGCTGCAGGCGCGGTTGGGCAACGTCGGACACCCGGCCTTTGATGTTCAGGCGGTGTGCAGCGGTTTTGTCTACGCCTTGAGCATTGCCGATCAGTTCGTGCGCAGCGGCTCGGCCAAGCGCGCGCTGGTGATCGGTGCCGAGACTT
The DNA here is from genome assembly GCA_033852095.1 of Granulosicoccaceae bacterium. GTDB lineage: Bacteria > Pseudomonadota > Gammaproteobacteria > CALCKW01 > CALCKW01 > CALCKW01. The sequence goes on from JAWSVD010000141.1 coordinate 45,783, forward strand.
TTACCCGCATCCTCAATTGGGAAGACCGCACCACCTGTGTGTTGTTTGGTGACGGCGCTGGCGCTGTGGTTCTGGAAGCGAGCGAAGAGCAGGGCATCCTGTCGACGCATCTGCACGCTGATGGCCGATATTCCGAGTGCCTGCACGTACCACCCGGTGTGTCGCAGGGCTACCAGGCAGTGCTGGAAGGGCGTGCCTGGGTAGAGATGAAGGGCAGCGAAGTCTTCCGCATGGCGGTCACCAAGATGGGTGAGGTGGTGGAAGAGGCGCTTGAGGCGAATAATCTGAAGCGCGAAGATCTGGATTGGCTGATCCCGCACCAAGCCAATATCCGCATCATCAAGGCCACCGCACGCAAGTTGCACATGAGTATGGACAAGGTGGTGCTGACGGTGGAGCAACACGGCAATACCTCGGCGGCTTCTATACCGCTGGCGCTGGATGTCGCGGTGCGCGACGGTCGGGTGCAGCGTGGGCAATTGCTGATGTTAGAGGCCTTTGGCGGGGGCTTTACCTGGGGCTCTGCGCTGCTGCGCTATTGATGGCTGCGGCGCCGCTCACCGAGCTCGCAAAGGAGTTCGGTCATGGCGGATGACGGAGAGGGTTCTGGTGACCTGCCAGCGGCAGAGACTGATCTGGCGCCTTTCGATGCCAAGGAATTCCTGCGTAACCTGACCACCCGTCCCGGCGTCTACCGCATGAAAAATGCGGCGGGCATCATCATCTACGTGGGCAAAGCGGCCAATCTGCGCAGTCGGCTCTCCAGTTATTTCCTGAAAAACGTCGACAGCCGCAAGACCCAATACCTCGTCTCGCACATCGCTGCTATCGAAACCACCGTCACGCGCAGTGAGACGGAAGCCTTGATCTTGGAGAACCAGCTGATCAAGGCGCACATGCCGCGCTACAACATCTTGCTGCGCGACGACAAAAGTTACCCCTACGTCTACATGTCCACCCAGCAGGATTACCCGCGGCTTGCTTATCACCGCGGTGCGCGCAAGCAAAAGGGCGCTTTTTTTGGTCCCTATCCCAACGGCTACGCGGTGCGTAAGACGCTGAATTTTGTGCAGAAATTGTTTTTGGTGCGGCAGTGTGAGGACAGCTATTTTCGCAACCGCTCGCGGCCCTGTCTGCAGTATCAGATCAAGCGCTGCAGCGGCCCCTGTGTGGAGATGATCAGCCAAGAGGACTACCGCCACGACGTGGAGATGACGCGGCGGGTCTTGGCGGGTGAAAACAAAGAGGTCATGGCGGACATGGTGTCCGAGATGCAAAGTGCTGCCGAAGATCAGAGTTATGAGCGTGCCGCTACGCTCAGAGACCGCATCGCAGACTTAAAGCACCTCACCGATCAGCAGTTTGTCGCCGGCACTGGCGGGCAGGCGGATATCGTCGCCTGTTCGGTGGATGGGGGGCAAAGCTGTGTGCAAGTGTTCTACGTGCGCAACGGGCTCAGCCTGGGCAATACGGCCTTCTACCCGCGCATGCCGGCAGATGCGGCGCCAGAGGAAGTGCTTTACAGCTTCGTGACGCAATATTATTTTGCCCAAGAGCTGCCGCAGCGCATCATCCTCAGCCACGCCATCGAGGATCAGCAGTTGCTGGCCGAGGCCTTCAGCGAGCGCGCCAAACACAAGGTGGTGCTGAGCCACAAGGTGCGCGGGGAGCGGGCGCGCTGGCTGGAAATGGCAGTCAGTAACGCGGATATTTCCTTGAAGCAGCGGCTGGCGTCGCGCGCGGGGCAGGCGCGGCGGCTCGATGAGTTGCGCCATCTGCTGGAGATGGAGGATCCGCCGGGGCGGATCGAGTGTTTTGATATCAGCCACACCCAGGGCGAGCTCACGGTGGCGTCTTGCGTAGTGTTCAACGCCGAGGGGCCGTTGAAATCCGACTACCGACGTTTTGATATCAAAGACATCACGCCGGGGGATGATTACGCCGCCATGCGCCAAGCGCTGCAGCGCCGCTACACGCGCACCCTAAAAGAGGGCAAGGCGCTGCCCGATCTGTTGCTGGTGGACGGCGGCGCCGGGCAGGTTAGCGTGGCGCAAGAGGTCTTGGCGGAGCTGCAGCTCACGGGAGCGGTGCGCTTGGTCGGTGTGGCCAAAGGCCCCGAGCGACGGCCCGGCGAAGAGACGCTGATACTGACGGGTGCGCACCCGGGTGAGCGCCATTTGGGCAGTGATTCTCTGGCGCTGCACCTGATTCAGCACGTGCGCGATGAGGCACACCGCTTTGCCATCACCGGTCACCGCGCCAAGCGCGGCAAGGCCAGGCACCGCTCTCCGCTTGAAGACATCGCGGGCCTGGGGCCGAAACGGCGTCAGGCGTTGCTGACGCATTTCGGCGGCTTGCAGCAGCTGAAGCGGGTCAGTGCCGCAGAGATTGCCCGCGTCCCGGGCATCAGCCGTGCATTGGGCCAAACCGTGTACGATCATTTTCACGAGCATTGATCGCGAACGTCGAGTCGGCGTCCCGCGCTTTCGTAAAATGCGTATTTCGCGATAGGTTTTGTAACAATCCCGTGAACAGCTGTCTGTTTATGGTGATCGCATACGGGTTCGGGTGGGATTCCACGCTGCCGGCTGGGGCTTTGCTTTTTTGCTGCGGTGTCAGTTGTCCGCGTCGAGCTGTTGCGCGCGCAGTAATCCAGATAGAATGGTGTGTTAACTGCACTTTTAGGAACAGTTTCGGTTGCCTTGGGTGCCGGAATGCGAGACAGAGGCTGTCAGATCCATCTATGAACATTCCAACATTGATAACGTGGTTGCGCATCGCTTTGTTGCCGGTGATTGTGGCCATTTTTTACGTGGACGCTCCTTGGGCGCGCCCCGTTTGCTCGATGATCTTCATCGTGGCAGGTGTCACCGACTGGCTGGATGGCTACTTGGCGAGGCGCATGTCGCTCGAGTCGCGCTTTGGTGCCTTTCTCGACCCGGTAGCGGACAAGCTGATGGTCATGGTCGCGCTGGTTTTGGTGGTCGAAAGTGCACAGAATTGGGTGGTGACCTTGCCGGCGATTGTGATCATCGGCCGGGAGATCACTATTTCGGCGCTGCGCGAGTGGATGGCGGAGATAGGGCAGCGTGCGCAGGTGGCCGTGAGCAATCTGGGCAAGATCAAAACCGCCATGCAAATTGTGGCGCTGGTGGTGCTGTTGTTCAAGCAAGATTTGTTCGGTATCGACGTGCAGGCCGTTGGTTTGATCTGCCTCTACGCCGCTGCTGTGCTGACGATCTGGAGCATGGTGCAGTATTTAGTCGCTGCCATGAAAATAGGAGTTGACAGTAAAACCTAAGCTCCTTAATATACACAGATCGATGCGGGAATAGCTCAGTTGGTAGAGCACAACCTTGCCAAGGTTGGGGTCGCGAGTTCGAGTCTCGTTTCCCGCTCCAGAGAATTTCAAAAGGCGGCACCAAGTCTACTTGGTGCCGTTTTTTATTGCTAAATTAGTTGAGTAACGGCCGATTTAGTGACGGTGTAGCAGTTAGAAAAATGATGCGGGAATAGCTCAGTTGGTAGAGCACAACCTTGCCAAGGTTGGGGTCGCGAGTTCGAGTCTCGTTTCCCGCTCCAAAGAATTTTAAAGACGGCGCCAAGCTTTGCTTGGCGCCGTTTTTTTGTGCTCGAAATATGCGCGACCGAGGTCGTCAATCTGCGGCCGTCGATCTCCCCGGGTGCTTGTCACTGCGGTGTATTTGCAGGCAGGCGGCTTATCTGAGGCCATAAAAAAACGCGTAGGCCTGCTCAGGCGCTACGCGTTCGTCGGGCCTTGGGTCTTTAGACAGCGGCGAGCTCTTCTTTCGGCCTTGTGGGCACGCGCTTGCACTCTCTCAGCACGAGGCGATCAAGAACTTTCACTAATTCAGGTTTGCCCAGTTCGCCCGTGACTACTTCCATGCCTGGGTCGTAGTTTCGCAGTTCATTTATCAGTTCGGCGACTGTCATTTCCAATACTCCCGTCTTATGTGTGAGATCGAGCAATTTAGTGCTGATTGCTTGCTTGGCTCTTAACCTAACTCAAAGCGCGGGCGAGGGAAAGCCTGGATTTTCAAAAAAATTGTCCAAGTCGCAAGAATAATCGCCAATCGGCAGGGAAATTCACCGCATCAATTCCCATCATATGGAATGGCATCCCATTTATGGTTTTATGATCAGCTGCAGCGGCCTATACTGGCAAGTGCGCCGAGAGGATTCCGGCTGCTATTTTTGACAACATTGAGAAGAAGCCCATGACTGAGAGCGTTGAAGTTCACGGATTGCAGGTAGCTAAGACTTTGCATGCCTTTATCGAGCAGCGGGCATTGCCTGGCACCGGCGTGACGGCAGATCAATTCTGGGCTGGGTTTTCGGCGTTGGTCACTGACTTGGCTCCCGTCAATGCGCAATTGCTGGCCAAGCGGGGCGAGCTGCAGCGACAAATAGACGCCTGGTACAGCGAGCGCGCTGGTGCGGTGTTGGATGTCTCGCAAAATACGCAGTTTTTACGAGACATCGGCTATCTGGTGCCAGAGCCCGAGGCTTTCAGTATTGATACAGCGGGTGTTGACGAGGAAATTGCGACCATAGCGGGCCCGCAATTGGTGGTGCCGGTTAACAACGCACGGTTTTCGCTAAATGCGGCAAATGCGCGCTGGGGCAGCCTCTACGATGCGCTCTACGGCACGGACGTGATCGATTCGAGCGATGGGCGGCAGAAAGAACGGGCCTTTAACCCCGTGCGCGGCGCCGCGGTAGTCGCCTATGTGAATGACTTTCTTGATGATTCAACACCACTTTCGCGAGGTTCCTACGGCGACATCACGGCCTATAAAGTGGTCGGCGGTGCCTTGTCGCTGACGCTGGCCGGTGGTGAAAGCGCAGCTTTGAGTGATCCCGAGCAGTTTATTGCTTACGTGGGTGAGGCAGCCGCCCCCAGCGCGGTGTTGCTGCGCAAGAACGGCTTGCACATCGACATTCGCATCGACGCGAGTTCGGCCATCGGTGCGAATTCAGCGGCGGGCGTGAGTGATGTGATCATGGAGTCGGCGCTGAGCACGATCCAAGATTGCGAGGATTCCGTTGCCGCAGTTGATGCTGAGGACAAGGTGCTGGTCTACAGCAACTGGCTGGGCTTGATGAAGGGCGATTTGTCCGAGAGCTTCGAGAAGGGCGGCAAGACGGTGACGCGCGCCATGCAGGGCGACCGCGAATACACGGGCAGTGACGGAAAACCCCTGAAACTGCACGGTAGAAGCCTGCTTCTGGTGCGCAACGTCGGCCATTTGATGACAAACAGCGCTATTTTGTGGGGCGAGGGCCAGGAAGTGCCGGAAGGGCTGATGGACGCGGCTGTCACGGCGCTCTGCGCCATGCATGACCTGCGCAGCACGGGGCTGCGCAACAGCCGCGCGGGCAGTGTGTACATCGTCAAGCCCAAGATGCACGGCCCCGAGGAGGTGGCCTTTACCAATACGCTGTTCAACCGGGTGGAGGACATGCTGGCATTGAAGCGCCATACCCTCAAAGTCGGCGTCATGGACGAGGAGCGGCGTACCACGGCGAACCTCGCAGCGTGTATCTATGAGGTACGCAGCCGGGTGGTGTTCATCAACACCGGCTTTTTGGACCGCACCGGCGATGAGATCCACACCGTCATGGCGGCAGGGCCAGTGCTGCCCAAGGCCGAGATCAAAGCCCAGCCCTGGATCGCGGCTTATGAGGATCAAAACGTGGACGTGGGGCTGCGCTGCGGGCTGCAGGGCAGGGCGCAGATCGGCAAGGGCATGTGGGCCATGCCGGACGAGATGGCGCAGATGATGGCCGGCAAGCAGACGCACCCGGAGCAAGGGGCGAACACGGCTTGGGTGCCGTCGCCGACGGCCGCGACGCTGCACGCCACGCATTATCACCGCGTCAGTGTGCAGGCGCGCCAGAGCGAGCTGCTGCAGCGGCCGCAGGCCGATCTGTCCGTTATCCTCACGCCGCCCATGTTGGCGGGTAAAAACCTCAGTTCTGACGACATCTCCGCCGAACTCGATAACAACGCGCAGGGGATCCTCGGTTACGTGGTGCGCTGGATAGACCAGGGCATGGGCTGCTCCAAGGTGCCCGATATCCACAACGTGGGCCTGATGGAGGACCGCGCGACGCTGCGCATCTCCAGCCAGCATGTGGCCAACTGGCTGCGTCACGGCATCGTCGATCAGGCGCAGGTGCAGGCGTCTTTGTTGCGCATGGCCGCAGTCGTGGATCAGCAGAACGCCGCCGATCCACTCTACGAGCCGATGGCGCCCACCCCCGAATCCAGCATCGCTTTTCAGGCGGCCAGTGACTTGGTCTTCAAGGGGGCGGATCAGCCCAGTGGCTACACCGAGCCCCTGTTGCACGCTCGGCGTCGTGAGAAAAAGGCGCAATTGGCGGCTCGAGCTTAGTGCTGAGGTGGTGAAGCCGCGCGAGAGTGGCAGCAGTGGGTCAGTACAGTCGCTCAGCCGCGCCTTTGCACTGCTGGGGCAGCTGGGCAAGGCCGAGGTGGGTCAGAGCCTCGCTGAGCTGTCGGGCGGGGTGGGGCTCGCGCCCTCCACGGCCCACCGCTTGCTCAGCAGCATGCGTCACGCCGGTTTTGTCGAGTACGACGAGCAGGCGGGGCTGTGGTCGGTCGGCTTGCAGGCCTTCGCCGTGGGCAATGCCTACCTCAAAAAGCGGGATTTCATCGCCCAGGCGCGGCCCTTTATGAAGCAGTTGGTGGCCGAGACGGGGGAGACGAGCAATCTGGGTGTGCTGGACGGTGACCACCATGTCTTTCTGAGCCAGGTCGAGTGCTCTCAGATAATGCGCATGGTGGCGCAGCTCGGTCGCCCAGGGCCGGTGCACGCGGCGGGGGTGGGCAAGGCTTTGTTGTCCGATCTGCCGCCGGCCTCGGTGCGAGATATTGTGCAGAGAGCAGGCTTGGCGCAGCTGACGGAGCACACGCTGACGTCTCCGGAAGCACTGGCAGCGGAGTTGGATCGCGTGCGACAGCAGGGTTATGCCCTGGACAATGAAGAGCAGGCGCTGGGCCTGCGTTGTATTGCCGCTAATATCTGCGACGAGCACGGCGACGCCATTGCTGCGGTCTCTGTCTCTGGGCCCACTGTGCGCATTGCTGAGGGGCGGGTGGCTGAGCTCGGCGCAGTCGTGATGGAGACGGCTGCCAAAATCAGCTGCGCAATTGGCGGCGTTTCTAGGGTTAGCTGAGTATTGGTGGCTAAGTTGTTGAAATATTGTCAAGTATTGCAGTGAATCCAAGGCCAAATAGTCTTGTTATTTCTTTGTTTCACTGGTAACATGCATCAGCTCAGTGACCAGCAATGCTCGGTTGTTGACGCATAATTGGCTGAATGGCAGAGTGGTTATGCAGCGGCTTGCAAAGCCGTGTACCCCGGTTCGATTCCGGGTTCAGCCTCCAAATTTTTATCAGAAACGGCGCTCACCTTGAGCGCCGTTTTTGTTTCTGCCTGAGCTGTTTCTCACCGCTCAGTTGAGCCGCCCCTGGCGCTCCTCCCCCTGCCTTCACAAATGCCGCTTCAGCGCCTTATTCACGCGTCCAAGTCGGTCATGTGTGTGCATATACTTCCATTGTGTAATGCAGTTTTTCCTGCAATTTCTGGCTGCTCGGCTTTGCGTTTGCATTTGTAGCTTCAGAAGTTTGTTGCAGAGCCCCGATCGTCCCGCCGCGGTGGGAAATTGGCGCGTTCAGCAGTAGACACAGTTACAAGTACGCATAAGTACATCTGTATTGCTCCCGCCAGTGCATGGCGAATAAAATTGGAAGCGCATCTGTGAATTTGACAACAATCAAATCAGTCAAAGTACATCTTTCTGGTCAGTCGGGCGGTCTCGGCCGTCAATTCTCTAGGGGTTCTAGCTCGCGAGCACGTCGCTTGAGCATGAAGTCCCAGTGGAAGAGGGGCAGACCGCACGTTCGACGTGCAGTGGAGGCGGTGCGCGAACCTATTCCGGCTGGCCCTCAGGTGGTGGCTGCGCAAATTGTGGTGGCAGCGGTGACGCCTGTTGCCTCTCACATTTCCAGGCCCATGACCTCACCCATTGCCTTGGCAGCTTCGCAGCTGCGGGCGCTGGTCAAACCAATCGCTCTGCTCAAGGCTTGGCGCTGTTTGTCCGCTGCCTTGTTTGCCGGAGCAATCGCTTCGCCATTGGCCGCAGATATGCAGATCGGCCCAGCCGCGCCGTCTTCGGGGGCGGGCAGTTTTCAGCTGGCAGCTGCTGGCGGAGGCGGGGATAGCTCGTCATATTACATGGGCTTGGGAGCGGGCATGAGCCGCTTGGATCCAGCGGGTGATTTCAACGGTTTCAGCGCAGCAGAAACGGACAGCAGTGGTTTTAAGGCCTTTTTTGGCAAACATTTCAAGCCCCGCTGGCGTTGGGAGCTCGGTTATACCGATGCGGGTGTCGTGGGCATGGCAAATCCAGCGGGCAGTGCCGCGGACAAACCCGAGGTGGGCTACAAAATCCCCTCGCTGGCTATCGATTACCTGCTGCGTGCCCCGGAAAACAAGCTCAACTTCTACTTGCGCGGCGGTGCAGCACTGCTACAGACCGATCCGGATGATACGCGCATCAGCTTTGAAGACGAGAGCAAGCTCACGGGTCTCTTAGGGGCAGGGGTTCAGTGGGGCATCAATGATCGTTTTCAAGCGAGATTCGGGGTGGACGCCTACGGGGCGGATGTGAGCTTTGCGTCATTGTCGTTGGCTGCGAAATTGGGGCGGAAAGCGCCGCGGCAGATGTTCGCGGCAGCGCCTGCCGAGCCGGTTCCTGTGGAGCATTCTGTTGCGCCAGAATCTGCGGCGGAGTCTTCACAGGAAGCTGCGGCAGAAGCCGTTTTGGCAGCTGAGGTGAAGGCGGATCAGACGATGAAATCCGAAAAAACCCCAGAAAAAGTGCCTATTAGTAGTGAAAAGCACCAAAAAATGTGCAAGTCGGTGGATCGAGAGCTGCGCGGTGTGTCCTTTGAACCAGGCAGTACAGCGTTGACAGCGCGGGCTCGCCATCAGCTGGAAAAAGTGGCGGTGGCGCTGCGCCGCGGGCCGAATATTCGGGTGACGGTGCGCGGCTTCACGGACACGAGCGGGAATTCACAGAAAAACCTGCAGCTTTCGGAAAAGCGCGCACAAGCCGTGGCCAACTATCTTATGTTGAGCGTCGGCAATTTCAATAACTCACCCAAAGCCGTGGGCATGGGGGAGGCTAGCCCCATTGCCTCTAATGACACAGCGGTGGGCCGGGCGCGAAACCGCCGTATTGAGCTGAATCTACAGGCAGGGGATGGCTGTGCTGAAGTAGCGACCTCCGGCATTGAGATCGATGACAAGGCGCGGCTGTCGGCCGAGCGCATTGTGCAGCCTTTGTTATCAAAGGCCGTCCCCACGGCCGCGTTGACCCGCGCGCCGGCTGCTGTGCCTGCTGTGGTGCCCGCCGTTATTCCTGATGCCAGCGTGCAGGCGCAATTTCAGTCGGGCGCCGCCGCCTGTGAAGTGGGCAGCGGCGTGATCGATGGGCTGCATTTCGGGGTGGGGGAGTACCAATTAGACGCAGCCGCGCGCCGCGCATTGTCGCCGCTGTTGGCGGCCATGCGCGATGACAGCACCTTGCGCGTCCAGATAAAAGGGCACACGGACGCCAGTGGCCGTGCCGACAACAACCAGCTGTTGTCTGCTAGGCGGGCGCGCTCGGTGGCGGATTACCTGATGGTTCAGGCGCCGCACACAGCGAGCACACCAGGAGTGATAGGCGAGGGTGAGGCGATGCCGATTGCGAGTAATGCCACTGCAGCGGGGCGTGCGCGCAACCGCCGCATCGAGGTCGCCTTGAGTGGTGGTCGCAACTGTCACTTGCCAGCACAACAATTGTCCGAGGTATTCAAACCGGCTATGAAGGGCAAAGTTTTCGCTGACAAGCTGCCAAAGACACAGCCCAATGTGGTCGCGGCGACCGAGCTTGTGAAAGTGCAAGGTGCCGCCACGGTAGCTGTTGTCCCAGAACGCACTGTGTCAACAAACCTTGCCGTTCCTGAGAAGATTAATAATGCACCAGCGCTTAAAGCTGCTGAGCTTGGCGAGCCGGAGGTAGTTGCACTGCGGTTGGTCAAGCCATTGCTCAAGTCCTCGGCCGGGGCCGATGTGGCACCGCCCGTCCAGGCGCTGGTTGACGCTGATGAGGGCCTCAATGCCCTCGCCATGGCCCCCACTGTGTTCCCAGAGCCGGTGGCTGAGCCCACACTCAGCGACACACTGACGTCGGCGGATGGCGAGAAAGCAGTCGTCGCGTCGGCCTCTTGTACCGGTATCAATCGAATCGTCTCGGGGGTGAAATTCAGAAATGGCTCCACGAGCTTGACCAAGGCGTCGCGACTAGCGCTCGATCCAGTCGTGCAGTTGCTGCGCCGTGATCCCTTGATCATCGTCACTGTTGAAGGGCACACCGATAATTTCGGCGATGCGCTGCACAACATGTCGCTCTCAGAGAGCCGCGCCAAAGTGGTCGCCGCTTATTTGGCGGGCGGTGCAGGTCTGGTCAAAAACCCGCCTTTTGCACTGGGTTACGGCGAGACCAAGCCCTTGGTGGCCAACAACACAGCCACTGGCCGTGAGAGAAATCGTCGCATAGCGATTAAGATGGACGGTGGCCACAGCTGCTTGTCGAATGAAATGCTAGCCGGCGTCAGCGGCCTCGAAGAAGTGCCGCCAAGTGCAGTTACTCATTCTGGAATTATTGAGCGCAAGGCAGTCGTGCCGGCTGTGCCTCAGACTCAGGCCTTGAGTGTGCAACCGGAGGCGCCGGCAGCGGAGCTGTTTGTCGAGGCGATGGGGCGGGTATCACGTGGCCACGGCGCCTGTGGCAAAGTGGCGCATGTGGTCGAAGGCGTGGGTTTCAATCCAGGCGATCATCGACTGGACATCAGCGATCAGCGAGCGCTGATGCCGCTGGTCACTGTTTGGCGAGAGAACCCCGCACTGCAGATTGAAGTGCGCGGCCACACCGATAACATTGGCAGCGCAACGGGCAACCGTCGATTGTCCCAGCGCCGCGCTGAATCCGTTGCGCAGTTCTTGATGTTTGAATCGGGCTTGGTAGAAGATATCCCGGCAGCACACGGCATGGGCGAGAGCCTGCCGCGCGCTTCCAACGACAGCAACCACGGCCGACAGCTGAACCGTCGCATCGAAGTGGTGCTCAATGGTGGGCCGCGTTGTGATGTAGCACAGGTCGAGATCAACGAGCAGCAGCCAAAAGGCGTCCCAGCTCTGGCGCTGATAGATCACCCAGCCGTGATGATTGATCGGGGAGATGTCTTGCTGCAATCCAGCGGCGGAGGCTCATCACCTGGCGTGGCTGAGCTCGCCCAGAACCTCAGTTGTGATAGCCAATACCGGGTCGTGGACGGGGTCAGCTTTGGCGCTGGCAGCTCGGCACTGGACCGCCCCAGCCGCAAGGCCCTAGACAGACTTGCGCTGGCGCTCACGGATCAGCCGGATATTCGCCTGGAGGTGCACGGTCACACGGATGCCAGGGGCGAAGAGCAGAAGAATCTAAACCTGTCGCAGTCGCGTGCCCAGTCTGTCGCGCGGTATTTGTCCGGCGCAGTCGGCCAGTGGCCAGCTGCTCCTGTGGCCACGGGCTACGGAGAAACACGGCCGCTCGCGAGCAATGATACATTCTCAGGTCGCGCCACCAACCGTCGCATCGAACTCAAAATCGACGACCGCAGATGCGCCTAAGACCCGTCTCGGGCGTCGCCTGATCACTGGGCGTGCCCGAACAACATTCGACACATCGGCAAAAAATACTGCTACAATTGCCGCCTTCACCCCCGATGCCTCGGTGGCGAAATTGGTAGACGCAGCGGACTTAAAATCCGCCGACTGTAACAGGTCGTGCCGGTTCGACTCCGGCCCGAGGCACCAGCATTCCCCCCCCTTCGCTCATCGACCCTGCTGCTTCTGTGGCACTATTCGCTCGACTTGAAAACATCGAATAGCAGCAGTACCACCAGTGCCAACGCGAATTTTGGATCCACAGTCGCGCAACCCAAGCCCTTCGCAATGTCTTTCCCCGCGCCGGGAAGCGTGCAGATAACGTCAATGAATGCCCAGATATTGGCATTTATTGAGTGGGTGTCGTTGAATTAATCTATTCCCTGTCCGCCGGCTGGTGGGCTGTTCCGCGAGCAGAAAAATGATGCTGAGCTTTCAGTAGAGGTGGCTTTCTAGGCATCCATTGGCTTGGATGTCTGGTGATTTTTAGCTAGTGTTTTTTTGCGATTTTCTGGATTTGCGGCACATCAATGTTGAGTTCCTGAGGGCGGCGGTTAACGCCCAAAGAGCGCTGATAAAAGGGATGGTTAGGGCGATGAGTGGAAGACTGAGTGGGAAAGTGGTGTTGTTGACGGGCGCAGGCGGCGGGCTGGGCAGTGCGCAGGCGCGTTTGATGGCAAAAGAGGGGGCGACATTGATGTTGGCCAATTTGCCGGAGGACCCGATCATCGCTGACGGTAAACCGGCCTCCGGCCTTTGGGATAACGCCAAGAAGGTGGCCGAGGAAATTCGAGCCGCCGGTGGCCGTGCAGATGTGCTTGCGCTGGATGTGTCGCAGGAGGACCAGTGGGAAGCGGCTGTTGCGAAAACTGTGCAGCAATTTGGCAAGCTCGACGTGCTGATCAACAACGCGGGCATCTATTATCACGCGGGATTGTTGGAGCACACCGTTGAAAAATTCAACCAGATCGTGGGCGTTAATCAGCTCGGGGTGTTGTTGGGCATGAAGGCGGCGGTGCCTGCCATGATTGCCGCGGGTGGTGGCTCGATCGTCAATTTCGCCTCTATCTATGGCATTGCAGGCGCGGGGGTGTCGACGGCCTATCAATCCACCAAAGGCGCGGTGCGTTTGATGACCAAGTCGGCGGCTTTGGAGTTTGTGGGTGAAAATATCCGCATCAACGCCATTTGCCCGGGCATGTTTGACACCAATCTGTTTGAAAGTTCTGTCCCCAAAGAGGCCTGGGGCCCCTTGGTGGACATGGTGCCGATGAAGCGCTTTGGCAGGCCCGATGAAATCGCATACGGAGCTGTTTTTCTCGCTTCCGATGAGTCTTCTTTTATGACGGGTTCAGACTTGGTCATCGACGGTGGCTACACCTGTCCCTGAGTCAGCGCAATAAAAGTGTGATGGCGCGGCTCCCCTGATGGCTGCTGAGGCTAGTCGTTTTCGTTGGGGGCCGCTGCTTATAAGCTCGGAATTAGCGCTGTCGCGCAAGTCACCAGCCCAGTTATCGTTCGCCGAGATCCTGCGCGGGCAGGGTGTATTTTGTCGATTGAGCTGTGGGTGACTTGATCGTGTTGAGCGCTTCAGTGTATGCGTTATCTATTCGATATTATTATGTATGTTTATACTTGATAAGGATTGAGAGCTCTAGGTGGTGCTTCAATAGCACTGATTCACTTCATCAAATTTTCAGTGGCTCAAAAGTGCCTGAAGAGGGCCTTTTTCCTGCTTTGTCGGAAGGGTGGATTTTCGGTCAATTTGATTTTGTAGTGAGATATATCTTTTATTATCAAATAGATGTAAATAAATATGCTTTTCTTTTTGCCGCATTAAATTGTTTCCTGGTCGTTTCTGAAGTTGTTTTCACCGTGTGTCTAGCTTGCTGGAATGTGATATTTACGAAATCACGCCGCGCTGTTTTTGACATAAATGGATATAAAAATAACAAATAGATTGAACTCTTCCCGAGTCTGTCTATATTCTTGGCTCCTGATCGCGCAACTGCCGCGTCGGTCACACTCAACTACTGCGGTATCTCGGCGAATACGCCTGGGCCCAACGAGGAAGTCATGACGGATAAATTTTGTCTCACGGTGAGCTGTGAGTCCAAGCGTGGCATTGTCGCCGCTATCTCTGCTTTTCTTGCGGAGCAGGATTGCAACATCACTGATAGCTCGCAATTCGATGACATGGAGACCGGGCGGTTTTTTATGCGCGTGAGCTTTGTCTCTGAATCGGGTGTGGGCCGCGATGTGCTGATGCAGGCATTCGAGGGGATCGCGACTGATTTTGCGATGGTGCACGCCTTCCACGACGAGGCACACAAGGTGAAAGTGGTGCTGATGGTGTCGCGCTTTGGGCATTGCCTCAACGATTTGCTCTATCGCGTGCGCATCGGTGCGTTGCCGGTTGAGGTGTGTGCAGTGGTCTCTAATCATCTCGATTACCAGAAACTGGTGGTCAACCAAGACATTCCCTTTCATCACATCCGCGTGACACGAGAGAACAAGCCCGAAGCTGAGGCCGCGATCATGCGAGTGGTGGAGGAAGCGGGTGCGGAGCTGATTGTGCTTGCGCGCTACATGCAGATTCTATCCGATGACATGTGCCAGAAAATGTCGGGGCGCATCATCAATATCCACCACTCCTTCTTGCCCTCCTTCAAGGGTGCCAATCCCTACAAGCAGGCCTACGCGCGCGGCGTGAAGTTGATCGGTGCTACCTCTCACTATGTCACCGCTGATCTGGACGAAGGGCCGATTATCGAGCAGGACACGGTGCGGGTGACGCACGGCCAGTCGCCGGAGGATTATGTCTCGCTGGGTCGGGACGTGGAGGCGCAGGTGCTGGCGCGCGCTATTCACGCGCACTGCAACCACCGGGTTTTCTTGAACGGCAACAAAACGGTGGTGTTCCCCGCGTCGCCGGGCTCTTATTCCAGTGAGCGCATGGGCTGATCTCACCA